>NZ_JBFBAX010000014.1:0-162381 GCF_040682395.1 Streptomyces sp. NPDC051207
GCTCCCACAGGTCCTCCGGCGCCATCCGCTCGACAAGCGCAGCAGTCATCGCCCCAGACTGCCGCAAGATCACACCAACTGAAATGGCCTCTAAGCGGCGGGACGGGAGGAAGCTCGTGTTGGCCCTGTCGAGGACTGGCAAAGATCCCTTCTCACCGGAGGACTCGTCATGGCCCCTCGCTCAATCACGCAAGAAAAACTGAGGACTGCTAGTGGCACCTTCCGAAAGCGGCAAGACCGACATCGCCTACGTCACCTCCGACGGGTTCGACCCCGATCTGGACGCAACAGCGCACAGTTTGGAGCAGGCCGGGCTGACCTGGCGGTCGGTACGGTGGAAGCACCCGGACGTGCCCTGGGCATCGTTCCGCGCAGCGGTCGTGCACAGCACGTGGGACTACGCGGAATGCCGCGGCGAATTTCTCGCCTCGATGCGGCGCGCAGCTGCCGGCTGTGAACTCATCAACCCGCTGGACATCCTTGAATGGAATTCTGAGAAAACGTACCTGCGTGATCTGGCGCAGGCCGGCTGCGACGTGGTGCCCACGCTCTGGGTGGACCCGCATCTGTGCAACAGCCACACCGCCCTGGCTGAGGCCATCCCGCAGGACTGGACCGAACTCGTGGTCAAGCCCACGGTCGGGGCAGGCGGGAGCGGTGCGATGCGCACCCGGAACCGGCACAAGGCGTCCGCCTACGCAGTCAGCGGCGGACCCATGCTGGTGCAGCCCTATCTGGAGTCGGTGGACACCGAGGGCGAGTTGTCGCTGGTGTATCTCAACGGCGAGTTCAGTCACGCTGTACGCCGCGGCCCCTACCTTCCTGAGGAGACCCTGCGCGACGGACTCGTGATGCCCGAGTCTGCCGACGACGGCTGGCAGGTCACTGCCTGTCCTGTGGATGAGGAGTGCCGGGCGGTTGCGGAGCGGGTCATCGCGTCGATTCCGGCGCCGGCGCCGTTGGTGTACGCGCGGGTCGACCTGCTCTACGGTGGCGAGGGTCGGATGCGGGTGGCGGAACTCGAAGTGACGGAACCGTTCCTCTTTCTCGGCTATGCCGAAGGCGCCGCCGACCGGCTCGCCGCCGCGCTGCGCGCCCGGCTCACCTGACGGCCTCGCTGGCACTCCTCCCGCGCCAACCGCGTTCACCTGCACAAGCGCTGCATCAAAGCGGTCGTCAGAACACGGATATCGTGACAATCGCCATCGGTGGCAACGACTCCCTGTTCAGGGACGTGTTGATGGAATGCGTCCTTATAGCTGGACCGATGCTCCGTCAGAACACCGAGATCGAGACACAGAACGCGGACACGGGCGAGAAGCGGGGTCCGCTCAAGGACTTCATGCCCGGCTGGATCACCAATGAGGTCAAGCCGCGGATCGTCAAGGTTTTCAACCAGAACAAGCAACGTGCGCCGCAGGCCAAGATCTACCTCGTGGGCTACCCGCCGCTCCTGTCCGGGAACGGCCAGTGCATCACGGGTGTAGGAACCGAGGATCGGGACCGAGGAGGCGCCGTGGCTGAACGACGATATCGCTCCGAAGCCGAACCAGGAGATGAAGGCTTCGCGATGTCGGTCGGAGCCACCTTCGTCAACTCCGCGCCGGACTTCCAGGGCAAGGCGATGTGCGGTGACCCCGAATCGACCCGCGGTATCGTCACCTCCGGCCGGTCTGAGGTGGACAACGATGCGCCCCCGCCGTCGATGAAGTCGTGCCACCCGAAAGTCTCCGGTGCTCGGCTCTACACCAGACGCTTTGGAGTGCGACCTGTAGTGGCTGAAGGACATACGCCCCCTGTGGCCACCGTCCGCACACACCGACGGGTCCCAACGCACCCGCGTTGGGGCCCACCGGCCCGCGAAGAGCAAGGATTCCCGCCATGCCGTACATACGACATGCCAAAGGCGCCCTCACCGTCGCCGCCGCCACCGCGGCCTGCCACACCCTGATGTCCGTCGGTTACACCTGGGCCCGCGACAGTAGAGCCACAGACGAGCACACAATGTTCTCCGGCGCCTTCGAGTTCCTGCTCACCACAACCGCTGCCTGGACTCTCATGCCCCTCCTGCTGTGGGCAGGCATGCGGATAATGGGTGAGACCGGCAACGCCGCGCTCGTGCTCGTCGGCGGGCTGGTCTGGGCGGGGCTCTCCGGGTACTACATCGATGACATCGACTTCCCGGGCGGGCACATACCGGTCATGGCCCTCGCCGCGTACGTCCTTCTCGGGACGGCGCTGGCTGGGGTCGGTCCGGTCCGCCGCAGTTGAGGCCGGTCGTGTCCGCGCTCTGGGAGATCGTTCGCGGGACAACCCTCAAGGGTCCACCCCCTGAGGTTGGCCGCCAGTGCCTGACCTGCGCTGGTGGGAGATCCACTACAACCCCCACGGCGTCCGCCGGATCTGGGTCGGCCTGCCCGACGGCCAGCTGACCCAAATCCCGTGGATCGACCGCGACGACTTCCATTCGCTGATGGTGGCGGTGAGCTGTTCCCGAGCTGTACAAGCTGCAGCAGGATGATCCCGTTGCCTCTCCCGAGCAGTAGGGACTCGATCGTGATCCGCGCCGGCCGTGCCCACCTGGTCCGTACGTTGGCCGACCTGGCCGCTGCTGCGGGCAAGACCCCGAATAGGTTGAGCAGCCAGAAGATGCACAAGCGGCCAGGGCATCCCGAGCCCATCAGCTCGCCGCGAGCACGGGTGCAGCCGTGGGACGGCGAGCAGGTAGACGCCTACGACGCCGGCCTGCCGATCCCGCCTCTGCCGGCGCAGGACAGCCCTGACGATCTGCTGGACCGCAACGAGGCCGCCGATCTGGCCGGCGTCGCGCCCCGTACGTGGGACCGTTACGCCAACCTGCCCGGCATGCGGCCGCGGCCCGCCCCCGTCCACGTTGCCGGTGTCGAGCACTGGCGCCGCGGCGAAATCCTGCGATGGCTCGCCGCCCGCCCCGGCCTCGGCTCCTCCCCCGGCCGGCCCGTAGGAAGCAGGGAAACCACGTCCCGCGCCGTCATCCCGGTACGCGCGGCCGAGTTCCTGGCACGCGAGCCGTCCATCACCGCAGCCCGCGTAGCCGCCGAACTCGGCGTCGCGCCCAGCACCGCGCAGCGCGCCCTGGCCCGAGCCCGCACAGCTGCGGTCAGCCGACTCCTCCGGGAGGACCCGGATTTGACAGCCGGCGATGTCCACGCCCGTCTCGGATACCCCCGGTGGGCTGCCGAGCGGGCCCTGGCCGCAGCCAGGACTACAGAAAAGGAAGGCGGCCGGTCCCCGAGGCCCCGTGAGGCCCCGGAAGAAGGGTTAGCAGCCCTCCGCTTGGTGACTGCGTACGTGCTCGTGTTGAGGGCGATGCTCGATGTGCCGTGATGGTCTGCTTCGAGCGCCGTCCGACGTACTCAAAGGCGGATGGCATCGGCGAGTTCGGCTCCCGGTGATCGGCGGTCGTCACCAGAAGATCGCGATCGCCTCCAGCGTCACCTCGCGGGTCTCCTCGCGCCAGCCGGTCATCTTGCCGAGGCAGCGGGCCGTGAAGGTGCCGTCCGGGATGGAGCGGCGTGCGTTCCCAGGGGCTACGACGCGCATGTAGACCGGGGGCTGTTCCTCGCCGTACTCGGCCCGCAGGACGAATCCCTCCGTCACGTCCGGCACGCGCGAGAACACGCCTTTGACCGAGACGAATTCGCCGATGCGGCTCAGGGTCACCGCACGGCCGTCGGCCAGGTTGTCGGCGAGGTTCCGGTTCGGGACGACCGTCAGCGTGGTCAGGTCGGCGTGGACGATGGCGTCGGCCCGGTCCAAGGCCTCCATGACCACGCCGATCACGTTGATCGGTTTGTCCTTGCGCACGAACTTGCGGAACGTCTCCTGGCTGACGTCCCTCTTCAACCGGAACCGGAACAGCCACGTCAGCAGCCGGTTCCAGAGGCCGACGCTCGTGTCGACCTTCGTCCGCAGTTCGACCGCCTCCTCCAGGGCGGACCGATAGTTGCCGAGTTCGTACAGGTCCATCACCGCCTGCTCGTCGAGATACAGGCAGATGCTGTACGCCGACTGCCAGCGCCGCAGGTGCCTGCGCCGCTCCCGGGCATGGCGCATCAGGATCACCGCGAGCGCCACCGCGCCGGCGGCCGTCACCAGCCAGACCGTCATCCACGGCCACCAAAGGCTCCACCACAGTGCGTCAGTGACAGCCATGGGTCTCCTTGAAAGCCTCGGAAAGGGGCGAGCCGGCGGCATTCACCATCCGTCCGCCCGTCCTCGCCGCCGCGCGCCGCAGTTCTCCTGCGTCGGCCTGGCCGAAGTGGACGGGGTAGGTGGGGATGGCGGCGCCCACGGCGGCGGGCAGTGCCTTGTGGCGGCGTACGAACTCGGCGTAGGACAGGTCGGCGTTGTTCTCGCCGTCCGTCATCAGGAGCAGAGGGACGGAGGGGTTGGGGTCAGCGGCCGGTTCAAAGGCGGCGGTGCGGTGGCCGTGGTCGGGGGCGCGGTTGAAGCGGGTGATCTTGCCGGAGGCGGAGGGGTCCGCGCCGCTGAGTCCGGCGAAGGCCTCGCGCAGGGCGGCCGTTCGGGCGCCGCGCATCGAGGCGGAGAAGTCGAGCAGGAAGACCACCTGGCTCGTGGTGCGGCGGTCGGGGTCGCCGTATTGCGCCAGCAGCGTTTCGACGACGGCCGGTTGGTCGGGGTAGAACAGCGCGTTGCCGATCGGTTCGCGCAGCCGCGCGTCCCGGGTGACCGTCGTATTCACCGGGCGGCGCAGGGTGTGTCGCATGATCTGCCGCTGCACCGAGTCGCGCCGCAGCCACTGCGTGACCTTGTCGTACGCGGCGCGGTGGACCGGGTTCAGCAGGAGCAGCGGGAAGTCCGCCAGGACCATGCCGTCCTCGGGGCGGACGACCTCCAGGCGGTTGTCGAGGCGGCCGGAGGCGTTGAGGGCGAGCAGATCGGACTCGTAGGTGATGAGGGCGTTGGCCTCGTCCTGGTGGTCGACGTAGGTGTCGACGAGGGCGGGGCCGGTGTCGGCGGTGAGGGCCTGGCCGGAGCGGAAGCCGCGCAGCCGGTCGCACGAGACGTCCTCGGGGCGCAGCGCGGCTCCGGTGCCGGCCGCGGCGGTGGCGACGCCGACGAGGGCGGCGAGCCCGCTGCCGGCGTGCCGGGGGTCGGCCATGCCGAAGCGGACGGTGCCGGTGGCGGCAGCGTCGGCGATGTGGGCCCAGGTGAGCCGGGAGCCGGGCATTCGGGCGCGAAGCTCGCGTGCCACATCCGGCTTCAGGCCGATGACGACGGGGGACGTCATGGTGGCCGTGCGCTGCAGTCCTCGGATCACGTTTCTGTCGGTGAGTCGCAGGTAGCGGTCGGAGGACAGCCACGCGAGGTCGTACCGGTCGCGGTCCGGGGTCTTCGTCTCGGCGTCGGTCCGGTGGCTCAGGCGCAGGTCGACGCCGGTCTCGTCCTTCAACTCGCCCAGCAGCGGGCTCAATACGGCGAGGTCGGGGCTGGTGAGGACGCGCAGCCGGACCGTGTCGTCGCCCGCGTCGCCCGAGCAGGCGGTGAGGAAGGTGGCGACGAGCGCCAGGCAGAGCGCCAGCAGGCCCGCGCCGCGCCTCACGGGCTGCCCGTCCGGTCCGGGCAGTCGCCGACGATTTCGATCATCTTCTCCAGCAGGAGCAGGTTGGGCAGGACCGCGCGGGTGTCGTCGGAGGAGGTGGTGGGCACCGGGATCTGCCGCTCGGTGAGGAACCGGGTGAGCTCGTCGCTGCTCACACCGCTGCCGGCGCCGCGGACCCGGAAGCCCAGCTCCATGGCGCGGTGCTGGAGTTCGGGGTCTTCGCTGACCAGTGCGCCGAGCCGCGCGCCGTCGTCGGTCAGCGCGACGAGTTGGGGTTCGGTGACGAAGCGCGTGGACGGGTAGAGCAGGACGCGCTCGTTGTCGGTCTCGCCCTTTTGTGCCTTGTGCCGTAGCTGGTGGGCGAGGAACTGGTGCTCGTAGATCACCGAGATCGGGGCGATGCCCGGCCCGTCGGGGGACAGATACGTGTCGGCCCGTTCGGAGGACGGCAGGCCTTGTTCGACGAGGAGCGGCTTGATCTTGCGGGCGAGTTGCTCGGCCTCGGCCTCGCTGTCCGGTGCGTCCTTCCCGTGCTCGACGAAGGCCACGAGCCCGAGGTAGGTGCCGGCGGAGTTGGCCTCGCAGATGTCCGAGGTCTGGGCGAGGATCTTGTTGCCATTGCTGACGTGGTTCTTGTCGTCGATCTCGTCCCAGCGGTAGCCGTCCTCTGGATCACGCTGGACGCCCTTCCTCTTGCCGCGCGCGAGGTCGAGGAACTTCCGCATGTCGAGGGTGTAGTACTTCGGCGGGGCGCCCGAGCCCGGCAGGCGCTTCGCGACGCCTTCCGCCGCGAGCACCTCGGCGTAGTCCCGGTAGGTGGCGAGCACGATGGGGCTGACGAACGGGCGGTACAGCAGCACCGGACGGTTCGCCCGGGCGCGCTCCCGGCTGATCAGGTCGGCGGCCGGCTGGCCGGAGGGGAAGACGACGTCGTATCCGTCGTAGTCCTGCTTGGCGATCTCGCGCGAGCCCATGCTCGTGATGTGCACGCGAAAGCCGTGCTTCATGAGCAGCCGCTCAACCTCGGGGTCCTGGAAAAAGTCCCTCTTGGAGGCCATCTTGGCCTCAATGGTGACCACCGTCCGCACCGGCAGCAGCAGGTTCCCGGAGGCCACGAGCAGGACCAGCCCGATGACCGGGACGGGCAGCGCCGCTGCCAGCGCTCTGCGCAGGTGGCGACGCGGGGGCCTGGTCACGGTTAATCGCGGCTCTTCGGTGGCGCGGCTGTTGGCGGGCACCTGCGTCCTCCCCCGTGACACCTGCGTTCTCCCGTGTGGCCGGGCCAGGATCGTCGGTGATGGCGGTACGCCCGAAAGCCCCTGCCCGGAACGTCGGTCAAATGTAGCGGAAAGCGCGCGGTGAAGGCCGGTGGAGCGGGAAACCGAGGGGAGCCGACGCCCATCAGATCACGTTGCGCGGTCACCGCCACCGAGGTCACTGCCACGAGGAAGATCGGGGCCAACTACCTGACCGGGGGCGGCGATTGGGGAACGGGGCGGGTGGCGGCCGTGCTCGCCTACCTGATTGCGTGCAGCAGAGTCAGAGCATGGTGGTCGTCGCGCGGTGAAGGCGTGGATCGCGCCCGGGATCGAGCTGCGATCAGCTTGGCGGTGGCGGGTGGTCGTCGGCGAGAGCGGCCTGATGGTGGAGGCCGGCGGCGGGCGCTCGCCTGTACCGCCCGCCAGGACTCTGCCAGACCGTCGTCATTGTTTCCGACGACGGCTTCCAGCTCCGCGGCCGCGGTCGGGCCCCCGGGCACCGATATCGGGCGATCACCAAGCCGGTCCGTCGGGGACGGAGTCCAGGGTGGGGTAGCTGGACAGGACCTGGTCCGTGCCGGTCAGTGCCAGCATGTGGCGTACACGTTCGCTGGGTGCGATGAGCGCCAGGCGGGCGCCGGTGTTCCTGGTCGTTCGGTAGGCCGCGATCAGGCAGGTGAGCCCGGTGGAGTCCAGGAATACGACACCGGACAGGTCCACCAGCACCGTGTGGCCGGCGGTGAGCAGCAGTGGCTGCAGGGTGCCGGCCAGTTGTGGAGCGGTTTGCAGGTCCAGGGCACCGACGGCCGTTACGAGGGAGCGGTCGGCGTCCAGGGAGCGGGCGTGCACCTGCAAGGTGTCCTGCCGGTCGGAGGAGGCGGGCCGCCGGTCGGCGCTCATCAGCGTTCCTTTCGACGTGGGTCGGGGGTCACGGGGTCAGCTCCTGTTGGTGGCCGCCGCGCCATTCGGTGAGCAGGACGGTGGCGTCGTCGTCCAGCTTGTCGTCGTGGTGTTCCATGACGGCGGCCATCAACCGGCGCAGGGTCTCGTGCAGGGTGTGCCGGCCGGAGTGGTGACGGCGGATGAAGTCGACGAAGCGGTCCCGGCCGAACTCTTTCCCGTCGGCGTCGCGGGCCTCGATGACGCCGTCGGTGTACAGCAGCAGGCGGTCGCCGGGTTCGAGCTGTTCGGTGGCCTCGGTGACCGGCAGGCCGAGGTCGGCGCCCATGGGGCCGGCCGGGGGGCAGGACAGTTCGGTGGTCCAGCGGTTGCCGCGGATCAGGATCGGCAGGTGGTGGCCGCGGTTGATCCACGTCAGCCTGCCGCTCTCCATGTCCAGATCGGCCAGGATGCCGGTGGCGTAGCGGCTGGTGCTGAACTGCTCGATCAGGGTGTGTTCCACCTGGTGGCTGGTCTCGGTCAGCGAGGCGCCCTGGCGGCGGGCGTTGCGGCAGGCGGCCACGGCGACATTGGCGGTGATGCCGGCGGTGGTGTCGTGCCCCATGGCGTCGAAGACGCCCAGGTGGAGGGTGCTGCCGGCCACCGCGTAGTCGAAGGCGTCTCCGCCGACCTGGTAGGCGGGCTCCATCACCGCTCCGACGGTGGCGCCGTGCCCGGCGTAGGCGGGCGGCGGGGTGAGGTTCCACTGCATCTCCGCGGCCACGTTCATCGGCTCGGTGCGCACCAGGCGCGCGTGGGAGTCGCTGAAGGAACGCTTGCTCAACAGCAGCAGGGCCGTCATGGACGCCAGATCGCGCAAGGCCTGCCGGACGGGTTGATCGTCGGTGTCGGTGTCGGCCCGCAGCACACCCAGCCGCTCCACGCCGTCGGTGATCACCACCCACCATCGCCGCCCGTCCGCACGTTCACCCGCCCCGTCCTGTGCGGATTCGGCAAGCAGTTCCACGCGCTGAAAGGCCTGGCCGGGCAGACTGCCCGACACGGTGAATTCCTCCCCGCCTTCCCCGGCGCCCGTTCCCTTGCCGGTGAGCTGGCGCAGCACGGTGTCGCGGACGTCCGCCACGAAGACCGCCACGTCACGCATGCCCGCCGCGGCGGCGTGCTCGGCGATCATCCCCGGGAGCTGCTCGAGCGTGGCCGTATGGCTGGCCTGCATCAGCCGCACCAGCGACGCGCTGCTCTCAGTCACCCCCGTGGTCCCTTCGCCGGGCAGACACGGTGGTGCACGCCATGGGCAGATGTGCCACGTCGGGACTCCTTCATGGCCGCTCAGGTGATACCGGTCCTCAGGCACCGCACGGGTACCGGAGTACCCGTTCCCAGGCAGTACAGACTGCGCGGTAGCGGCCGGACCTCCGACGTCGCCGGCCCGCCGCCAGGGCCCAAGGGGGCCGGGCCCATCGTGATCACCGCGGCTGCGGCAGGGCGGGCGGGCCGGGAGCGGACGGCGCTGCGGCGGTCGGGAACAAGCCAGCTGCCATCGGCGTCGCTTGCTGCCCGGCTCCGCTGCCGCTGGGCGAAGGCATGCTGTTCGGTGCCGTCCCCGAGGCCGTGTACGAGGAGAGTGCCGTCCCCGACGCCGTGGATGAAGAGAAGGAGAGGGGGCTCGGCGCCGGAGACGCGCTGTTGATGTGAACGGACGGCCTGATCGAACTCCGTGACCGGCCCGTGGAGGAGTCGCTGACCCATCTGCCGACCACCGCGCGCACGGCCCTCACCACCCTCGACCAGCGGCTGGACCGCCTGCTGACCTACAGCGAGTCGGACACGGACGACGACACGTGCATCGTGGGCATCCGGGTGGGACGACCGCCGGGTGGAGACGGGACGCGCCGCGGCCGGTCAGCCGTCGGTGCGCACCGCCGCGTCGAGCAGCGGCCCGAGTGCGCGGGCCACGGTCGTCAGGGGACGGACGTTCCGTTCGGCCCGGGCGAGGAGGATCGCCCCCTCCAAGGAGCTGATCATGAGTGTGGCGAGCTCCCCCGCCCGTTCCTCGGGCACGCCCGTCTCTACCAGGGCCCGGACGACCGCCGCCGTCCAGGCGGCGAACGCGGCGGAGGCAGCCTCCCGGGTCGAGGGGGCCGACTCGGCGCAGTCCACGGTGGCGGCCGCCACCGGGCAGCCACCGGCGAAGCCGGCGGCCTCGTACTCGTCGGTCCACTGCCGCACCATCGCGGCGAACAGCCCGCTCGGGGTCGGCTCCGGCAGCGCGGCCAGGTACCGCGCGACACGGCCCGCCGCGTAGCGGCCCGCCCAGCCGACGGCCTCGTCGACCAGCTGGGTCTTGCCGCCGGGGAAGTAGTGCTGGAGCGATCCGCGCGGCGCGGCGGCCTCGGCGGCGACCTCGCGCATGCCCGTGGAGGCGACTCCCTCGCGCCGGATCAGCTGGGCCGCGCTGAACACCATCCGCTCGCGCGGCCCCCGCTCGGGCACCGCCATTGTCGACCTCCGCCGCCGTGTCCGTCCGCTTCGACGCCACCCTATGACCGGCGTCATACTGCGGCTACTATGACCGCTGTCATAGCGGAGGGCGGCAGGGGCGGCTCGGCCCGCGCGCGGGCCGGAGGAGGCGGTGCATCGTGGACGTCGGTTTCATCGGTTTGGGGGTCATGGGGCAGCCCATGGCGCTCAACCTCGCCCGTGCGGGGACGCGTCTCGTGGTGTGGAACCGCACCGCGGACCGGTGCGCACCGGTGCGGGCCGCCGGCGCCGAGGTCGCCGCGAGCGCGGCCGAGGTCCTGGAGCGGTCCGGCACGGTGTTCCTCATGCTGGCCGACGAGGCCGCCGTCGACGCGGTGCTGGGGCGGGGCGGCCCGGACTTCGCCGCGCGCGTCGCCGGTCGCATGCTCGTCCACATGGGCACGACCTCGGCGGCGTACTCGTGCGGTCTCCAGGACGACGTCCGCGCCGCGGGCGGGCGGTACGTCGAGGCCCCGGTGTCGGGGTCGCGTGTCCCCGCGGAGCGGGGCGAACTGGTGGGGATGCTGGCGGGTGACGACGACGCCGTGGCGGCCGTACGGCCCCTGCTCGCCCCGGTGTGCCGGGAGACGTTCGGGTGCGGGGCGGTCCCGGGCGCGCTGCTGATGAAGTTCTCGGTGAACCTGTTCCTGATCACCCTGGTGGCGGGGCTCGCCGAGGCGTTCCACTTCGCGGGCCGGCACGGGGTCGACCAGCGGCTCCTGCGGGACGTCCTGGACGCCGGGCCGATGTCCAGTGCCGTCTCCCGGGTCAAGGCGCCGAAGCTGCTGGAGCGCGACTTCACTGTCCAGGCGGCCGCCGCGGACGTCCTCAAGAACAACCGCCTGATCGCCGAGGCCGCCCGCGCGGCGGACCTGGCGTCCCCGCTCCTCGACGTGTGCCACACCCTCTACGAGGAAACGGTCGCGCAGGGTCACGGCGCCGAGGACATGGTGGCGGTCCTGCATGCCCTGGAGGCCCGGACGGCCTCGGTCCCCGTCACGCCGCGCCCGTAGACGGGTCGCAGGATCCGGGGCAGCCGCCCGGTGAAATCGCCGTGGTCACCGCGCCGCCCGGGTGACGGGGACGTTCGTCCGCCCGGTCAGGGGGCCCCGGCCCGGGCGGCGGCGGGAGTGTCGTCCGGACGACCTGCTGCGGGCGTGGATCCACGGGCGGTGAGTTGCTGTGTCGCGTGCCCGCCCGAGCGCTGCGACCACAGCCACTCCGCGTACTTGGCGGACCGGTCGTTCAGTCAGGCGTGCCGTCGGTCCGCGATGGTCACGCTGTTGCCGAACCGCTGGTGCGCCAGCTCGTGGGCCACCGGCCGTCCAAGCCCCGTGCCATTCGTCCTGCTTCACCCCGACCAACGCCCCTGGGCCAACCCGACCGAGGCGCACTTCGGTCCGCTGCGGCAGTTCACCCTGGCCGACTCCAACCATCCGAACCACACCGTCCAGACCCGTGCACTGCACGCCTGCGTGCGCTGGCGCAACGCCAGCACCCGCCCTCCCGACGTGCTGGCCGCCCAGCGCAAGGAGCGTGCCCGCATCCGCGGCGAGAAAGGCATCCGCCAGGGCGGACGCCCCCTCCTCAACGCCGCATGACAGGACGGGCCGCGAGCAGGCACAACCGACAGGAACTCTCCCCTTGAGAAAGCCGATCAGCAGACCGGTAACGGCCGATGGCCGCTCCAGGCCGGGAAGGTGACCTGCCCATGGCAGTTCGACGTGATCGGCGTTCGCGAGCAGATGGCGCAGTCGGGCAGCGATCTGTCGGAAGTCCGCCACATCATGCGCGCCCGACAGGACAAGGCAGGGCGCAAGGATTGCCGCCAGATCAACCACGGCCTCGACCGGCTCGAACTCCTCAGCGGCGGCCAGCTGCAGCTCGAAGGCGTGCCGCTGCATCTGGCGTACCGCCTCGCGGGCGGTCTCGTCGGCGTCCGGGCCGAGCCAGGTCTCGACCATCAGTTCCGTCGCGCCGACGATGTCCCCCGCCCTGATCAGCGCTTCCTCGCGCTCTTCGAGCGCACTCAGTTCGGCAGAAGGTTCATGACCGGGCAGGGCGGAACAGATCAACCCCATGGCGCTCACCCGATCCGGCCAGCGCGCGGCGATCTCCAAGGCGACCTGCCCGCCGTACGAGGACCCCACCAGTGCCGCCTGCGCGATGCCCAGACCGTTCAGGAAAGCCAGCACATCCTCGGCGTCGCTGTGAGGCCGGTCAGGCGCCGGAGTCTCACCGAAGCCCCGAAGATCACAGCGCACCAGCCGGTAACCGGCGTCCATCAAAGCCGGCCACTGGGCATCCCACATCCGCCGGTCACCCACCCCGGAATGCAACAGCACCAGCACCGGACCGTCTCCGGCCACACCATGAGCGAGCGTCATCCGGCACACCCTACGCAGCGGCTGCTCGAAACACCTCCCGATCAGCACCGCCACTTCCCCACCCATCAGCCCGGCGAACCATGCCGGTCACAGCACTAAGGGCTGTCCCGTAACTGGGGGATTCCGACAGGAGAATGCCTGCGGCGGTCAGCCGAAGAGGAGTTCAACGCCCCTGTCCAAGCAGTACTTCATGACGGTGACCAGTTGGCGGGTGTCGTCGACGCGTCGTTGGAGAACGGGATCGCTGTCCTCATGGTGGTGCTGATCGATGATCGCCTCCAGTCTGGGCAGCATGGCTGCGCATTGAGCGGTCGTGAGAGAGCCGACATCGTCTGGATGGTCAAGCAGCGGTGCCAGCGTGATGGAGACTGCTCCACGCACGGTCTCCACCGAACCCATGCATCTCAGCAAGGGCGAACCCCTCTGCGCTGGCCAGCCACTCCCTGAACATGTGGAAGCCGGTGTAGGACCAGGAGACGTCAGGGCTGGCCACGTCGCCGTCTCCGGGGAAGAGCATGAGCCCCATCCTGTCCTCCTTACGTGCCTGGCGCCCAGGATCAGTCGCAGGGAGAGATGTCGGCAACGGAAATGATCTGCCGCATGGCTGGTGTGATCACGGCGTCAGAGCCCTCCTGGACAGTCCCGTTCACCGGGCTGAGTTCGCGTCAGTTCAGCAAGCTGGTCACCGCGCTGCGACGTAAAGGCGCCGACCCGCTCCGCAAGGGTCGGCCCTGGAGCCTGCCCTTGGAAGACGGCTGCGCCCGGTGGCGGCCTGAACCTCGCGCCTGCTGGTGTTGTAGCCGTCGAGGAAGGAGCCGTCGTAGGCGGTACATGCCTCGGCACCCGTGGTCAACCGCATGGAAGGGCTGCGCAGCCTTCATGTGATGTCACTTGATGTCACTCCTGCAGCACTGCCGGAACGCCAGCCCGCGGGCGGCACGCGGCTCCCGGCTTCTTGCGGCACTGGGCCTCTACGCCCGCGAGCCATCGTCGTTCGGCGTCCGCCAGCGGCCCCCTGTCCACGCACCGGTGGCTGCCCGTACCGGTCCTGGGAGCGGACCCCCGCCGGGTTCCTCCTGGGTGTGATCGTGGCAGACGTCGCCCGTGAGTCACCTGGTGAGGACCGGTTTCCCGCCTCCGCCCGCGGAACCCACTCGCGGGCGGGCCGGAGGGCATGTCCGTGCGGCTCGTGCGACAGAAGACGCGGGCGTATAGAGGTGAGTTTCTGACACATAGGGAGTCTTCCGGTCGGCGCCTAGCGTGGAGGAGGGAGGACGCCGCGTGTCTGCCCATGTGCAGGCAGTGTCCGCGACCGTCCTCACCGATCCGGGAGCGCTCTCGCATGTCTTCGTGCTACTCCGTCCGGCTGGACGATGCCAGGATCACCCGTGTCGTCGCGTGCTGGGGCGCCCGCCGCTCCGGCGTCGGAGACCGTGGTGGAGGCGCACGAGCAGATGGGGCGCGGTCCGGCGGCGAGAGCGCCGTGTTCGTCGGCGCCCCGTATGCAGCGCCTGGGCTCCTGATCAGCCATCAAGGCAGGGGCGCCCTTCGGCGAGGCTGAGCCCGTCCCGGCACCACGTCTGTCCGTTCCGTCCTTTCTCCAGCAACCACCCGTTCCGGGCAAGGAACCCATGTCCCCACACTCACCGGCCACCACCGTCACCGTCTCCGCGGGCACCCTTCGAGGCGTCCGGCGCGGCGGCGTCCACGTCTTCCGCGGCATCCCCTACGCGGCACCGCTCACCGGGGCTGCTCGTTTCGAGGCACCCGCGCCGCCCGCACGGTGGGAAGGCGTGCGGGACGCGAGTGTCCTTGGCCCCACCGCGCCCGCACCGCCGCCCGGCAGCCGCGTCCGCGGTATCGACCTGTCCGCCCTGTCCGGCCCCGGTCGGCGGCACGGCGACGAGTATCTGACCGTCAGCGTGTGGACACCCGACCCCGGAGCACGCGGCCTGCCGGTGATGCTCTTCCTGCACGGCGGCGGCTTCACCACCGGGACCGGTGACGCTCCGATGTACGACGGGACCGCGTTCGCCCGCGACGGCGTCGTCCTGGTGACCTGCAACTACCGCCTCGGCGCCCCCGGTTGGCTCCTGCTGCCGGACGCACCGGCCAACCGGGGCATGCTCGATGTGATCGCGGCCCTCTCCTGGATCCAGGAGAACATCGCCTCGCTCGGCGGCGACCCGGACAACGTGACCCTCTACGGCCAGTCGGCCGGCGCGACGATCACGGCGTCCCTGCTCGCGGCCCCGGCCGCCAAGGGCCTGTTCCGCCGTGCCGTCGTCCAGAGCGGCACCGGGGAGGGCTCGTTCACCGCCGAACAGGCCCAGCGCATCACCCGGGCCCTCGCCGCCGAACTGGGCGTGCCCGCCGAGGCCGCGGCCTTCGCCGGGATCACGGACGAACGTCTGGTCGAGGGCGTCACCCGCGTCGCCGGACTCGACCTGACCACCGCCGACGGGCAGCCGGACCCGCTGCTGGGCCTGACCCCCTTCGCGCCCGTGCTGGACCCGGCGACGCTGGAACGCCAGCCCTCCGACGCGGTGGCCGCCGGCGCCGGCGCGGGCGTGGACCTGCTCATCGGGAACACGACGGAGGAAGCCGCCCTGTACCTGGCGCCTTCCGGTGCGCTCGGAGCCACCACGGAGGACGACCTGCTCGCGCTGGCTTCCCGCGTCTCCCCCTCCGGTCCCGACCGGCTGCTGGCCGCGTACCGCGAGGAGCGCCCCGGCACCACACCCGCGGACCTGCGCACGGCGATCATGGGCGATCACCTCTTCGGCAACGGCAGCCGCAGCCTCGCCCGTGCCCATGCCACGGCCTCGGGGCCATCGGGCGCCCGTACCTTCCGCTACGAGTTCGGATGGCGCTCGGGCGCCTTCGGGGACACGCTCGGCGCCTGCCACACGCTGGACCTGCCGTTCGTCTTCGACCGTCTGGACCTGCCGTCACTGCACGGCCCGCACAACCTGCTGGGCCCCGGCCCCGTCCCCCGCGAACTGGCGCGAGAGATGCACACGGCATGGGTTCGCTTCGCGTCCACCGGCGACTCCGGGATTCCGACGGACCGGCAATGCCCCGAAGACCTCGCGGGTACGGCGTCGGTGCCCGCTTCCGCGCTGGGCGGCCCGTTGCGCATGACCCGCCTGTACGAGTCCCCGTGAGTACCCACACCAGGAGTCGTCCCCTTCTCCATGTCGTCCACGTTCTCCATGTCCTCCACGTCTTCGATGTCTCCCCGCCCTCCCCTTCCGGGAAGGCCCCCGCGGAGGCGCCGGGCGAGCCGACTCTCCTTGCCCCGCTGTCCCCCGCCGTCCGCAAGGGACGATCCTCCCGCTCTCCGGCCACGTCGCCCTCGGCGCCGACGGCACCGTCCAGGGCCGGACGGTGGCCGAGCGGACCTCCTTCGTCCTGGGGCAGATCGCCGGTCCACTTCGCAGCAGAGCCTCACCCTCCTGACGCGACGGGGTGCTGCCGACAGCACGGTCACGACGCCGCCCGAACAACTCATCGACCGGCGCGCCGCCGTCGCAGAACCGCTCCAGGGGGGCGTAGGGGGGTTCGTACTCGGCAGGCGTGTAGATCCCGCCCGTGAATCCCGCCCGTGACGGCCGAGGTGACGCCCACCTCGACGTGGCCGTCGGCGGTTTCCCTGCGCACCCTGCAAGAGGGCGGAAACTCGCCTTCACCGCTCACCATGACAACCAGGTGGTCGAAAGCGCAGACATCAGCCGTCGGGCGCCGGTCCGGAGCGGCACGTCACGGACATCGATTCGCCGCACCGGCCCCAGTTCCACGCCTTGTCCTCACCGCCGACGGTGATCCGGAAAATCGTCATTGACAGCCTAGAGAATGAGTGATTGACTACTCACATGACCGACACAAGGCGTCGACTCTCCACCGTTGCGGAGCGCAGGGAACGGCCGCACACCCCGGCGTCCGACGTCGCGGTCTGCCGCCGACCCCGGGATCCGGCGGCGGCAACGGCCGCCCTCTTTTTCGAAGTGGGAAGTGAGTGATGAACCACTCTAAGATACCCGGCAACCCAGTCAGATCCTCACCCCCACACCCCCTCCCCAGCCCCAGCCCCAGCCAACAAGGAGCAGCCATGCAAGCCACCGAAATCGTCCTCCCCGCCGTCGGAGAGCCGGAGACCCTCGAAATCCGCGTCCGGGAACTTCCCGCACCCGGTCCGGGCCAGGCCCTGGTCCGGGTCGAGGCCAGCGGCGTCAGCTTCGCCGAGCAGCAGATGCGGCGCGGCAAGTACTACGACATGCCGGCCTTTCCTTTCGTCCCGGGCTACGACCTGGTCGGTGTGATCGAGGAACTGGGACCCTCCGAGGCGAACGGGGACAGCGGCCTGGCGGTCGGCCGGCGGGTCGCCGCGCTCACCAAGACCGGCGGCTGGGCGGATCGCGTCCTGCTCGACACGGCCGACTTGGTGCCGGTCCCCGACACGGTGAGTGCGGCGGAGGCCGAGACGCTGGTGACCAACGGCGCGACGGCCTGGCGCATGCTCCACCGCACGGCGAAGGCCCGCGCGGGTGACACCGTCGTGGTGCACGGAGCCAACGGGGGCGTCGGCAGCGTGCTGACGCAGCTCGCCCGTGCCGGCGGCATCCGCGTCATCGGCACGGCCTCGGCCCGCAACCAGCAGGCCGTCGCCGCGCTGGGCGCTCACCCCGTCGACTACCGCGACGACGTGCCCGCCCGCGTCCGCGAACTGGCCCCTGAGGGGGTCGCGGCGGTCTTCGACCATGTCGGCGGCAAGGGCATCGAGGACTCCTGGCGCTTGCTCGCCCCGGGCGGCACCCTCGTCTCCTACGGCAGCGCCGCCACCCGTGACCAGTCGGGCAACGGGACGATCACCGTGCTCAGGCTCGTCGCCCGGCTGGCGCTGTGGAACGCCCTGCCCAACGGGCGCAACGCCCACTTCTTCAACCTCTGGGCCGGCAAGGCACGGCACCGGCAGAAGTTCCGTGACGAGTTGCGCGAGGATCTCACCCAGGTCTTCGGCCTGCTGCGGGACGGCACGATCCAGGCGAGCATCGACCGGGTCTTCCCGCTGCGGGAGGCCGCCGCGGCACTGCGGCATGCCGAGTCCGGCACCGTCGTCGGCAAGGTCGTGATCACCCCGGACGCCGCTTCGGCCCTGTAGCGGTCACGGCTCACCTGACCGGTGCGCGGTCCGAAGAGATCCCTCCTCGGCATGGTTCCGCCGGCGACACCGCAGACGAGTGACCACAGTCGAGCGTTCGAACAGAAGCTCACATGCTTCGGCGCTTCCCGCCACTTCTCCCCTTTCCCCTCCCCTCGCCCCACTCCTGGAGGTCACCATGTCCAGCACCACGCAAGTTCCCGCTGCGTCCGGAACTCTGCCGGTCCCCCGCCACCCGGTCCTGAACAACCGGGCTTCCTACCTGAGTTTCGGCCTCGCTTGGCTCGTCGGGCACGGTGCGAGCGCCCTCGCGTACGGCGACGATCCGCTCGTCGGCATGCCGTCCGCGGTACCGAATCTGCTGCTGACCGTCGGCCTGCTCGGGGCGGTCGCCGTCACCAGCGCCGTCACCGCCAAGGCGCAACGCGGGGTGCGGGGCCGGCAGGCGGTGATCGGGAACCTGCTGGCCGGCTCATGGGTGATCGGATTCGGCGCGTTGTTCCTCATCATCACCGCACTGAGCGAGGCGTTGGACAAGCACGAGGTGCACACCCTCATGTGGCCCACCGCCTCAGGGCTCGTCGTCGGGCTTCTCTATCTCGCGTCCGGCGCCGTCTACCGTGACGCACTCCAGTACACCCTCGGCAGCTGGCTCGCGCTGGCCTCCTCCGCCGCCCTGTTCCTCGACGGCGCGAATTTGTACTGGGCCCTGGCACTGGCCGGAGGCGGCGCCTACCTGGTCGCCGCCTCGCGGGAGGCCCGCCGCTACCAGGCCGCCCTGCGCCAGGCCTGAGACGCGGATCGGCCGGGGCAGCGCGAGAGACCCGCGCGAGCCGGCCCCACCGCCGGCACCGGCCGGTTGCCCGCCACGACGCACAGCGTCACCCTGCCCCGCTTGACACCGTTCGCGGAGGCGAAGTGATTGATTGATCACACTATGAGGAACGACGATGCAGACTCAGGCCCGCGCCACACACCCGTCCGGCTCCATCACCCAGCAGCCCTCCGCTCCTTCCGTCCGGCCCGGTGCCGTTCTGGCCGTCCTGGCGTCGGCGCAGTTCGTCGTCCTGCTGAGCACCTCGATCGTCAACGTCGCCCTGCCGCAGATCCGCGACGGCGTCGGACTGTCCGACTCCGGCACCACATGGGTGGTCAACGCCTACGGCCTGGCCTTCGGAGCGCTGCTGCTGGCGGGCGGCAGCCTCAGCGACCTGCTGGGGCGTCGGCGCGTCCTGCTCGGCGGACTGGGCCTGTTCACCGGGGCGTCCGTCGCCGCCGGGCTGGCGACGACCTCGGAGGTGCTGATCGCGGCCCGGGCCGCACAGGGTGTCGGAGCCGCCGCCATCGCCCCGGCGGCACTCGCCCTGGTGCTGGGTGTCTTCCCGTCCGGCCCCGGGCGAGGGCGGGTCCTCGGGGTGTGGGGCATCGTCACGGGCGCCGGAGGCGCCGCAGGAGTCCTGCTCGGCGGTGTACTCGCCGAGGTCGCGGGCTGGTCCTGGATCTTCCACGCCTGTGCCCTCGGGGCGGCCCTGGTCCTCGCGGGCACCGCGGCCGTGGTGCCCGCGCTCCGGCGCCCCGGCACGGCGGCGCGCCGGTTCGACCACCTCGGCACCGCCGCCGTCACGCTCGGCCTGACCGCACTCGTCTGGGCACTGACCCTGGCCCGCGACGAGGGCTGGAGCAGTCCGCAGGTCCTCGTCCCCCTCGCCCTGGCCGCGCTCCTGCTGGCAGCGTTCGTGCCGATCGAACGGCGCCAGAAGCATCCGCTGGTGCCACCGCGCCTGTTCACGGCGGGACAGGTCACCACCGGCAACATCCTGATGGCATTGCTGGGGTCCGTGTGGATCGCCCTGTTCTTCTTCCTCCCGCTGTACCAGCAGCATGTGCTCGGCACCGGACCGCTCGCCACTGGCCTGGCCCAACTTCCGCTGGCCGCTGCCAACATGGTGGGCTCGTTGCTGGCCCCCGGCCTCGCCCGTCGTTTCGGCCCGGTGCGCACCCTGACGGCGGCACTGCTCGTCGAGGCCGGCGGCATGGGGTGGCTGTCACGCATCTCGACCGACAGCAGTTACGAGTCGGCGGTCCTGGGCCCCAGCATCGCCATCGGTCTCGGCCTGAGCGTCGCCTTCGTCCAGCTGACGTCGCTCGCCGTCACCGGGGTACGGCCGGTGGACGCAGGGCTGGCGGGCGGCCTGGTGAACACCACCCGGCAGATCGGCGGCGCCGTGGGACTGGCGGCTCTGAGCACCCTCGCCGCCTCCGTCACCGCGGCCTCCCCCGGTCATCACACCCACCTCCAGGCCCTGACCGCCGGCTACCGCAGCGCGTTCGAGGTCTCCGCCCTGATCCTGCTGGTCGCCACCGCCCTCGTACCCGTCCTCGCCCGCCGCAGCGGCACGTCCCGCCGACGGCGGTAGCCACCGCACCCGCACCTCGCGCACCCCGCAGATCACCCACCGCACACCTCATCCGCAACAACTCCGAAAGGCCCTTCCCATGAGCGTCGCCAAGCCCTACTTGACCGGTCACTACGCCCCCGTCGCCGACGAGATCACCGCGACCGACCTGACCGTCGAGGGCGCCCTGCCGCCCGAACTGTCCGGCCGTCTGATCCGCAACAGCCACAACCCCAAGCCCGGCATCACCCCCACCCACTGGTTCAAGGGCAGCGGCATGGTGCACGGCGTCCGGCTGCGCGACGGCCGCGCCGAGTGGTATCGCAACCGCTGGGTCCACACCCCCGCCCTGGACGGCGCCCCCTACATGACCGAGCACGGCCCCGACCTCACCGCCAGCACCGCCGGCACCCACGTCATCGAGCACGGTGGCCGGCTGCTGGCCCTGTCGGAGGCGGCGCTGCCCTTCGAGCTGACGGCCGATCTGGAGACCGTCGGGGCCTACGACTTCGGCGGCAGACTCACCTCCGCCATGACCGCGCACCCCAAGGAGGACCCGGCCACCGGCGAACTGCACTTCTTCGCCTCCTCCCCCTTCCCGCCGTACCTGATCCACCACGTCGCCTCCGCCGACGGCCAGGTGCTGGACAGCCAGGAAGTACCCGGCGCGAGCGCCGCACTCAAACACGACTTCGCCATCACCGAGCACTACGTGGTCTTCCTCGAAGGCTCGGTCACCTTCGACCCCGCCGAACACTCCGGCATCCCGTACGGCTGGAGCGACGCACAGGCCTCACGGATCGGCGTCATGCCGCGCGGAGCGGGCGGCGCCCGGCGGATCCGCTGGTTCGAGATCGGCCAGGGCTACGGCATGCACTTCGCCAACGCCTACGAGGACGCCCACGGGCACATCGTCGTCGAGGGCCCCACGGTGGGCCGCGAGGGCTGGCAGCGTTCCTGGAACTGGTGGGTCGGCGCACCGGACCGCGGCGCCGAACCCAACTCCGGCTCCCGCAGCCGCCGCTGGACCGTCGACCTGGTGGTCGGGGCCGTCAAGGAGCAGCAGACCGACGACCTCACGGTCGAGTTCCCCACCATCAACGACAACGTCACCGGCCGAGAACACCGCTACCAGTACGCGCTCTCCTTCCCCGACGACCTCGGCATCGGCAACCACACCCTGGTGAAGTACGACCGCACCACCGGCACCCGCCAACTCCTGCCCTTCGGCACCGGCCAACTGCCCAGCGAGGCGGTCTTCGTCCAGGCGGAGGGCACCACCGGCGAGGACGAGGGATACCTCCTGACCGTCGTCAGCGACCTCAACACCGACGCCTCCAGGCTGCTCGTCCTCGACGCCTCCGACCTCACCGTGCCCCCGGTCGCCACGATCCACCTCCCCCGCCGGGTGCCCGCGATGATCCACGGCTCGTGGATCGCCGACTCCGAGCTCGGCTGAGCACCGCAACGCCCCGCTCGTTCCCGACCAACCCCTTGGAGGACCCCATGTCCGAGCAGTACGACGAGTCGCGCGCGCCGCAGGAGGCGCAGCGACCGCACGGTCCCGCCGTCGATCCCGAGCTGGTCTCCCTCACCGAGCCCGATCCCCTCGGGCCCATGTCCGAGGGGCTCGCGGCCGATCTGCACGAGCTGGACGCGCGGGGAAGCACGCCGGCCAGGAAGAGGAAGTCCCGCAAGCGCGCCACTGAGGCGGCCGTCTACGGTGGCCTGGGCGTAGCCGTCCTGGTCGAGCCCTGGCTGCTGCTGCTCGTCGTCCCGGCGCTGCTGCTGGTGCTGCGCGACTGACGGCCGCAGCGCACCGTGATTGATGCGGAGGGCCCCGGCGATTCAGTTCGCCGGGGCCCTCCGCCTGTCCGTGCGGCTCGTCCGGGGCCTTGGGACTGCTTGATCGCCTCGGTCTCGCAGCGCGGACGATCTTTTGAGTTCGGGGCGCCGCCTTGTCGTCCTCGGTGGTCAGGCCGCGATCAGCGTGCTGGCAGCGCCGCTCCGGGGCGTTGGCGGGACCGGCCGGACCGCCGCGCGTGGCTCGCCAATGCCTCGTGGACCGGGTCGGAACGGCGCCCCGGCGTGCCAGCCCTGCCGTGCGGCATTCCGACACGCTCACGGAGGTTCTTCCGGCATGGTTGCCGGGATCCGTCCGCGGGCCGACGACCGTCGTCGGCCGGCGCCGCGCCCCGACGCCTCCCGTCCGCGGGACGCCCCTGCCGGTCCGGTCGGCCTCGGCGTCCCGGACCTCCTCGTCGGCCAGGGCGGACCGGCTGCCAGCCGCGTGCCTGGTCCAGGCCGCGCTGGGGACCTCACCGCACAGAAGCGCAAGATCGTGCGGGAGCCGTGCTGCGACCGCCGCAGCGTGGCCTCGCCGTCCGAGTTCCTCGGCATCCCGGCCGGCACGGTCGAGGCTCGGGCCTACGATGCGCTGCGGGCCCTGCAACCGGCTCTGGCCGCCCGCGGTGTCCTCGCCCCGGACGCCGTCGGGGCCGGCGACGCCCCGTCGCAGGCCCTCGGCGCGGGATCAGGGTCAGCGTGACTGGAGCGCGTCCAGGGCTACGGCCTGCGCGATGGCGAGTCGGCGGTCGAGGTCGGGAGAGGCGATGTGGACGACGTAGCGGTCGCGCAGCCCGAACTTCTTGTCGACGGACATCACCGGACTGTCGCCGTCGGCGGTGAAGTCGAAGTGGTACGGCCACGCGAACGGCAGTGCGTCGACGAGGGGGAGCACGTCCCACGCCCGCCGCAGTACGGCCACCGCCTGGCTGCGTTCCCTGCCGGTCAACTCCATCCCGTCCCCCTGCCGCATCAGCCAGGTCGAGCGCACCAGGGAAGCGGCGAACTTCTTCTGGAAGAAGCCGATCGTCCCGCCCGCTGCGTCCGTCACGTCGTAACCGGACTTCAGGTCCAGCACGTTCCGGGCCCTGAAGCCGAACAGGACCTGCTTCTTCGTCTCGTCGGTGTAGAAGGTCACCTGTTCCTTGAGCGCCATGCGCTTTTGCTGGGCGAAGGCGACCACCTCCCCGTCGGATCCGTCCGGCCCGGCCTCGGTCACCACGTAACGGTTGACCATGAAGGCGATCTCCTGCTTCACGTGGAAACGTGTGTGCCGTTGAAGGCGTGCGTCGTCCATATTTTCCCTTCTGCCCTCCACCCGGCCCTACGAACGGCCGGTCCGAACGGTTCACCCTCTGTCTCCACCAGGTTCTGGGCACCGGCCACGCCGCCGGGCCCGGACGGGTGATGCCGCAGGCCGGAGCCGGGCCTGAGCCCTTGATCGGCGCCGGTCCGGTCGGCCGCGTTCACCAGCGTCCGTGCCCAGCGCGCCCGCTGCAGGGATCAAGGGGGAACCCCCCGGCCCGTAGATCAGGCCGTGCGGGGAACGCGAGAACCTGGCCATCCTGATGTTGACCGCCCGCTCCACCGAGGGGGACCTCCTCACCGGCCTGGAGTCGCGCACCGACGACTAGCTCACCCCAGCACGGCCCGCTCGGCGGACGGCCGGCAGCACCGTCCGCTCTCCGCTGTCCGACCGACAGGTGGATCAGCGGCCGAAGGGGGCCCACTCCTTGATGGAGAAGTGGCTCCCGTTCCGCTCGACCTCGGCGGCGCCGGTGCCGGGAAAGTGGGCCGGGAGGACCAGCGCGTTGTTGTCGGCCGCCCATTCCAGCACCCGTCGGCGCGTCGCACTCGCCTGCCCGGGGTCCTCGTCGAAGCAGGTGTGCAGGTCGGGATCGAGGATCTGCACGGGACTGTGCATCATGTCGCCGACGAACACGGCACGGTCGGTCCCGGACTCCAGCGTGAGCACCGCGGAGCCGGGGGTGTGCCCGGCCTGGAGGTCGAGGCGGAGGTTCTCGTCGATGACGTAACTGTCCTCCCAGAGCACCGCCTGGCCGGCTTGGTGCACCGGGGCCACGCTGTCCTCGAACATGTTCTGATTGCCGAGATGGGCGGGCAGACCGAAAGCGACGGCCTTGCGGTCCGTGCCGTTGACGGGATTCCAGAACTCGAAGTCCGTCTTGTTGATCAGGTACTTGGCGTTGGGGAACGTCGGCACCCACTCCCGGCCGGCCAGGACGGTGTTCCAGCCAACGTGGTCGGCGTGGACGTGCGTGTTGATGACGTAGTCCACGTCCTCGGGCCGCACGCCGGCCCGCGCCAGGTCGTCGAGGAATCCGGTGCTCAGCCGGCTGAAGACGGGCAGGTACGGCCGCTCCTTGTCGTTGCCCGCGCCGGTGTCGACGAGGATCGTCCTGCCCCCGCTGCGGACCACCCAGGTCTGCATGTGCGCCCGGTAGAGCCCCGACTCCGGGTCCCAGAAGTCCGGGGCCAGCCAGGACCGGTTCTCCTCCCACAACTGCGGTGTACTGCCGGGCACGATGTCCAGCGCGGGAGCGATGTCACCCTCCCACTCGACGACTCGGGTGACACTCACGTCGCCCAGTGTGACGCTGCTTTGCATGGTGGCCTCCAGAGGAATCACGCGGTGGGTTCTGCCTCGCCTGCTGCCAAGCTAGGGCCGCCGCAAGGCCGTTCCTATGCGTCATGAGCGCCGATCTATACGCGGGAGTCTCTGTGAGGGACCGGTCCGCGACGGCGGCACCGACCCCTGTCCCACCGCTCGCTCGACCGCACCACCGCCCGACGGCACCACCGCGCACGGGGTGACCCGCTGCGGAATCCTCAGGATCACGCCGCTGATCCATGTCATGGACGGCGACGACGTCGTCATCGTGGCCTCGAAGAGCGACACCCCGGCATCCCGCGTGGCTCCGCAATCTCCTGGCACACCCGGTCACCGTCGTACAGAGAGGCGCGCGGCGGCACGTCGTACGCACCCGGGTGGCCGGTCCGCAGGAGCGTGATCGGCTCTGGCCCCTGGCCGCCGCGGCGTTCCGGCACTTCGAGACCTGCCGCCATCGCGCGGGCCGGGTGACCCCCGTCGTCGTCCTGGAACCCCACGGGCAGCCTGGGTGACCGGCCGCCCGTCCCACGCCCGTGCGCCGCATCAGCGGGTTGGCGATCAGTCGATCGGAGAAGCAAGACTCTGAGTCGGACTTTCCCTGTAATCCATACTCGTGCGTGCCCATCACGTCAGTTACAGTTCCGGCCATGGATGTCCTGAGTGACGTGATCACGATGATGCGCACCGGTCGGCCGATCACTGCTCGGGCTCTGAAGTCGGGAACCTGGAGCGAGTGCCACGGGCCTTTTCCCGGCGCGGGCTTCCATGTCGTCCTGCGCGGCAGCTGCTGGCTGGTTCCGGTCGACGGCGCGCCCGTGGCCCTCACCGCCGGAGACGTCGTCCTCCTGCCTCGCGGGTCGAAGCACTACTTGACCTCCGTTCCCGCCCTGCCCGCCAAGGCGCTGCCCGGCGGGACGGAGACGCAGGCGGTGGCGGAGGACGGCCCGGTGGACCTGCTGTGCGGCGCCTACCGTCTCGACCAGGAGCGGACGCACCCGCTCCTGACCGAGATGCCCGATGTCGTGCACCTGCCCGCCTCGGGGGGAAGCCGCCCCTCCCTGCGCGCCGCCATCGACCTTCTCGGGAGCGACCTCAGGGAGCCCTCGCCGGGCAGCAGCGCGGCGCTGACGTCGCTGCTCGATCTCCTGCTCATCTACATCATCCGCGCGTACACCGCGGACGGGGCCGCCGGGCCCAGGCGGCGTGGCTGGCCGGCCGCGCTGGAGGACCCCGCGATCGCCGCCGTACTGCACAGCATGCATCAGGATCCGGCCAAGGCCTGGACCGTGCAGGAGCTTGGCGCGCGGGTCGGCCTGTCGCGCGCCGCCTTCGCCCGCCGCTTCAGTGCGATCGTCGGGCAGCCGCCCCTGGCCTACCTGACGTGGTGGCGACTGGCCACCGCCGCCCGGATGTTGCGGGAGACCGACGCTCCTCTCGCGTCCATCGCCACGCGCGTCGGCTATTCGTCCCAGTTCGCCTTCGCCAACGCGTTCAAGCGCGAATTCGGTCAGGCGGCAGGCGGCTACCGCAAACGCTGGCGTGAAGAGCAGCAGGCGATGAAGGCCCCCGCCGTGGCCGGTTGACCCACCCGTGCGCCGTGCCCGTCCCGGACGGGGGCTGCGGCGCGGGTCCGGGACCGGGCAGGCGTTACGGGACTCCAACAGGGCGGGGGCCGTCCGGGGTGGTGGCGGTCGGCCGGGGTGCGGACACCTGTCGGTGGGGGCGGACCTGCGTGTGTGAGGAGCCGGAGCAGTGAGCAGGTGCATGAGGGCCGGTTCTCCCGCTCGCGGTGCGGTGCTTGTGGGATGTGTTGGGTTGGCCGGAATGTGAGGGGCGCCGTATGTGTGCGAGAAGCGTCATCGAGGGGCGACGAGTTCTGGGCCGCGGCGGTTCGAGCCGTCGCGCGGCGCGAGAGCGCACCGACGGCGGCCCGCGGCAGCCGCTGGCGCGGGCCGTCCGGAGGCGACAGGGTGGCGCACTCGGCTCCTGCCCTGGCCGCTTGACGCACCGGTCAGTGAGTGGTTGAGTACTCACATGAGTGAGGAAAGACGCCGACTGTCCACCGCCGAAGAACGCAGGCACACCGTCCTGCGTACCGCGATCGGGGCGTTCGCGGCCCGAGGCTACTTCGGGACCACGACCACCGAGGTGGCCAAGGCGGCCGGCATCTCACAGGCGTACGTCTACCGTCTCTTCCCGAACAAGGAGGCGCTGTTCACCGCGGTGGTCGAGCAGTGTTTCGTCCAGGTGCGCGCCGCCCTCGAGGAAGGCGCCGCGAAGGCCCGGGGCAGCTCGGCCGAGGCGGTGCTGCACTCGATGGGCGACGCCTATGCACGGCTGATCAGCGACAACGACCTGCTGCTGGTGCAGTTGCACGCCCAGGCGGCCGCCGTATCCGAGCCCGCGGTCCGGGAGGCGGTGCGCGCGGGGTACGCCCGCACGGTCGAGTACGTCCGCGGCGCGTCCGGCGGCAGTGACGAACAGGTACAGCAGTTCTTCGCCACGGGCATGCTCTGTCACCTCCTGGTCTCCATCGACGTCGACGGCGTCGACGCCCCCTGGACCCGGACCCTGGCCTCCGGCATCGCGCACTACTGACCTGCGGAACGGCGGCTGCCTGGGCCCACGGACGGGCAGTCGCCCTTTTGACCACTGATGATGAGTGGTCAACCACATCTTTTCCCGGCCGGATACGCGGCGGTGTCCTCCGCCGCGCTCTTGCTCGCGGCGCGCCTCGAAGACGCTCGGGGCCCCGCCCGGGGCTTGAGAGCATGCCGCGCCGAGCACAGGCTTCGTCGACGTGTGGCGGAGAGTGGTCGTGAGGTCGGTGCAGTCGCCTGCCGATGCGCAACTCGATGCCCCGCACGTCCGGTTGACCCGCAAGACGGAAACCGTCGGCGGGCGCAGTGCCCGATCGAGGCGGCGCAACGCGGAGGCGGAACGAGTTCGTCAGTGACGGACATACCGGCGCTCCTGAGGGGCAGCCGGTCACCGAACGGCAAAGGGAGGTTGGAGAAAATGGTATCGGCGCAAGGACATTACGCGACAGGCGGGACGGGACCGGGCACGACGGTCGAGCGTCGCAACGGATTCGGGATCGCGGCTCTGGTGCTGGGACTGGTCGGTGTCGCCTTGTTCTGGACCGTGTTCGGCGGAATCGTGCTGGGGCTGCTCGCCGTGGTATTCGGGATCCTCGGATACCGCCGCAAGAAGCGCGGGCTGGCCACCAATGGGGCGATGGCCCTGATCGGCGCCGTGGCGGGCGCGCTCGCCATCATCGGTTCGTCGATCCTCCTGGCGGCGGGCGTCGCGGTGTTCAACTCCGACGAGTTCAAGAGCTACTCCGACTGCATCCAGCACGCGGACACCGCGACCGAGCGCGAGCAGTGCGCCAAGGACTTCGAGAAGGACGCGAACCGCAACTGACGTGCGGTGAAGCCCTGTCGGGCCGTCTCCGAAACGCCTTCCGCGTGACGGCCCATGCCGGCGCCCGGCGCGAGCCGGGCGCCGGCCAGCTCTCCCCTTGGTCACCGTGTCGGCCGCGGTACGGCACTACGCCGGCACCGGCGTCCTCCACGACCGGCACGGCCCATCCCTCATCCCACTGCGGCGGTCGAGCGCCAGCCATCGCCGGGGTTGAGCAGGGCGGTATCGAGCTTGATCCGTGGCAGGCGGTGGGGCGGCCTCCCGTCCGGCAACCGCCCGGCGCTGAGGGCCGCCCCGTGCGCACGCTCCGGTCCTGCCACAGTGCGCGCCGACACTGTCATACCGGCTGACCCGATAGGGGGAATCGCACGCCCCCTGAGCGCGAGCGGTGGCTGGAATCCGGCGGTGACGGCGAGACTCGCAGGTGGACCTGTGATCGTCGTCCGCGGCGGGGTACCCGCCGGCCCACGAGTCCCCCTGCCTCAGGAGGCACCCCCCATGACCTTCAACCCCCTCGAGCAGCGGGGCATCCCGCTGGACCGCCAGCTGCGCAGCTGGCGGGAGCTGAACGTGCAGCCCATCGACCCCGACCGCTGCGACCCCTACACGCGGTGCCGGATCATCGCCATGAACGGCATCGAGGTGGAGGCGATCCTCTTCAGCCACCAGCTCGCCCGCAACACGGTCGACCCGGAGGTGAAGCGGCAGCTGGCGCGGACCCGCTACATCGAGGCGCAGCAGCAGAAGGTCGTGAACTGGCTCCTGCCGGGCGTCTCGTCGGTGCTGGAGACGACGATCGCCTACGAGCAGGTCGCCGTGGACCTCACGGCGTGGGTGGCGCGCATGGAGCCGGACCCGTACCTGAAGCAGGCGTACCAGTTCGGTGTGCTGGAGGACTTCGACCACCTGTACCGGTACGCCAACCTCTACGAGATGATCGAGCACCGCAAGGCGGAGGCGATCGTCGACAACCTCACCGAGGTCATGCCGGGCCGGCCCACCCGGTTCCACCACCGCGATCCCGTCGACAACGTCCGCGACCCGTACGACAAGGACGCCACGAACCCCCTGTCGAAGCTGCACGCGCTGACGATCATGTCGGCGGAACAGCAGACGATGAACTTCTACATGAACACCGGCCCCACCTACATGGAGCCGATCGCCCGCCAGCTCTACCAGGAGATCGGGCTCATCGAGGAGGAGCACGTCACCCACTACGAGTCCCTCGTGGACCCGGGCGAGACGTGGTGGGAGCAGCTGGTCAACCACGAGTACAACGAGTGCTACCTGTACTACTCCTTCATGGAGCAGGAGAGCGACCCCAGGGTGAAGGCGGTCTGGGAGCTGCACCTGAACATGGAGCTGGAGCACCTGCACATCGCCTGTGACCTGATGCGCCGCCACGACGGACGCGAGCCGCAGGAGGTTCTGGCGCCGGAGCTGCCGAACGTGCTCACCTTCGAGCCGAACAAGCAGTACGTGCGCGAACTGCTGGACACCCAGATGGACCTCACGACCCTCGGCGCTGGATACGTCCGCGAGGCGCACGAGCGGTTCGAGAAGATGCAGGAGCAGATCCACGGTGGCGAGGCCCCGCCGAGCGACCGGGTGATGACCGAGCACGACGAGATGTTCGGCCGCGAGTACCGCGTCCAGACCGAGGGCGAGCACCCCGACCCCGCCCAGCGCGAGAAGTGAGGCAGCCGCACATGTCCGAACTCGAAACGCCCCAGGCCGGCGACGACCAGGCAACCGACATCGACGTAGTGTCTCTGCTGATGCGTCAGCACGGCGACATCCGTAACCTCTTCGACGAGGTCGAGCAGAGCCAGGGTGAGGAGCGCCGGGACGCCTTCCGTCGCCTCGTACGCCTGCTGGCCGTGCACGAGACCGCCGAAGAAGAGGTCGTCCACCCCTTCGTCCGCAGGTCGGTCGAGGGTGGCGAGCCGATCGTCAGGGATCGCCTGGCGGAGGAGAAGTCGGCGAAGGAGACGCTGGCGGCCCTGGACGACATGGACACCGACGACCCCAAGTTCATGCCCCGGCTGATGCAGCTGCGCACCGAGGTGCAGGAGCACGCGCGGGCGGAGGAGCGCTACGAGTTCTCGCACATCCGCCGCAGCACCGACGTCACCAACCTCGCCGCCATGGCCAAGGCCGTCAAAGCCGCCGAGGCGATGGCCCCCACCCGGCCCCACCCCGGTGTCCAGTCGGCCGCCGCCAACATGGCCCTCGGTCCGGTGGCCGCGCTCATGGACCGCACGAAGGACGCCGTCCGCAAGGCCATGGGAAAGAGCTGACATACCGGGGAGCCGCCGAGTCGGGCCGACCTCAAGATCGCCAAGGGGGTACGAGGGTCCGGCGTCGGAAGTGAGTCTCTGGGCCACCACCGAGCGATCGACGCACAGGGCATCCGGGAAGATCCGCTCATGTTGCGGTGCTCGGCGAGGCGATGCCGGCGCGGTACCGCGTCGGCAGAGCCTCGCCGAGTCCGTCGGCGGCGGGTGGTGGTTTACCCCGAAGCGGGCGCGGCACTCGGGCACCGCGAGTGACCCTTCCCCCGAGTCTTCGCCGTGCGATGCACCGGCCAGGCGCATCGGGAGCCAGTCCGGTGCCACAGCCGGGCGGAACAGAAGGCCATCGATGACGACGATCGGTGTCGAAGAGGAGTACCTGCTGCTCGACCCGGTCACGGGCCTGCCGGTACCCATGGCGGACAAGGTGCGTGCCGCGGCCGGCCTGGGGCGCCTGGTGGCCGACCAGGAAGTGCAGTGCGAGCTGCTCCAGGCGCAGGTCGAGGTGGCCACCCCGGTGTGCGGCACGCTGGAGGAGGTCGGTGGACACCTGCTCCGGCTGCGGCACGCCGTCGGAGCGGCCGCCGAGGCGCACGGCTGCCGGATCGCTGCCTGCGCCACTCCCCCACTGCGCCACCGTCACCCCGTGGCCGTCACCGACCAGGCCCGGTACCGGGCCATGCTCGCTCAGGCGCCCCAGTTGGTGGCGGAGCAGCTGGTCAACGGCATGCACGTGCACGTAGGTGTGTCCAGCCGGGAGACCGGCGTGCAGATCCTCAACCGGATCCGGGTGTGGCTGCCGACCCTCACCGCCCTGTCCGCGAACTCCCCGTTGTGGGACGGCCACGACACCGGCTTCGCCAGCTGGCGCACCGTGATCTTCAGCCGCTGGCCGGTCAGCGGCATGCCCCCGCGCTTCGCCGGCATCGCCGATCACGACCGGCGCGTGCGGCAACTGCTGGACAGCGGTCTGATCTCGGACGCCGGTCAGCTGTACTGGCAGGCCCGGCTTTCGGCGCGATACCCCACCGTCGAGGTGCGGTGCCCGGACGTGCAGCTGCGCGCGGACGACGCGGTGATGCTCACGGGCCTGGTCCGGGCCCTCGTGGAGACGGCGCTGGCCGAGGTCGCCGCCGGCGCCCCCGCGCTCGACTGCGACCAGGAACTGCTGCAGGCGAGCATGTGGCACGCGGCCCGCCACGGGCTGAGCAGCACCCTGGTCGATCCGGGCGGCCGGCAGCGCCGGGCCGGCGAGATGCTGTACGAGCTGCTGCGCCACGTCGCTCCCGCGCTCGACGCGTCCGGCGACAGCCGGCAGGTGACGGCCCTGGTCCACCGGCTCCTCCAGGGCGGCACCGGCGCGGACCGGCAGCGCGCCGCCCTCGCCGAAGGCGGCCTGCCCGCAGTCATCGACCTGGTCACCGGCAAGAGCACCATGCCCTGACCGGCCGCCACCACGAAACCACGCCCGTTCCCCTCGGTGCACGGCCAGCCAGTCGGCTGCCGGACCGGTGAGCCGCTGACGTCCCGTGCGCCACAACCATCGCTCACCGGCCGTATGGGGAACGTCCCCGCGCCCGTACCAGGTGCTGGGCGACGGGGCCGGGCTTCTCCTGCGTGGCCGGTGATCCGGGCGGCCGGGGCGGACGGCCGCGTGGCGCTGTCCGGGGCCGTCCGCCGCGGGCGGCGAGGGCGTCGGCGGCGGATCTGGTCGTTGGTGAGGCGGACGACGGTGAACGTGGCGCAGGTGGTCGGTCCGCGCAGTCCGGCCTGGGGGGCGATGATCGACCGCAGCACTCCCAGCAGTGCGGCGGGCGCAGCCTGTCCGCGTGATGCCGTGCAAGCGGCGGCCAGGGCCGAGTTTTCCGGATGCTCGGACGCCGGCACGGCTCGCTCGGGCGCGACGTCGGGATCTTGCGCGGTCTGGCGGTGATCCTGAGCGCGGGATGTGCCCGGCCCGCTCCCCCATGAGGCACAGCGACCGCCTGAACTGCCAGGTCGCCCTGCTCGCGCATCGCCGCGATGCCGTCGGTCCCGACGTCTTGCACCGCGCACCTCCCCTCCCGCGTTCCCGCCGCTCTCGCCGGCTGGGAGGTGGCGGGCGGGGTCACCGGGCTCCTGGGGTATGCACCCGTCTGGCCTGCTGTGATGGCGCGGCATTGGCAGTCCCGTGAGGGTGGGGTGGTGTGGGGTCGCCGTCCAGGTAGCCAACCCTCTTCCTCCCACCTCGAAGGAGCATCGTATGTCTGAACGCAACACCGCCGTCCGCAGCCTGCATGATCTTGGCCTTGCCGCCTGGTTCGGTGGCTCGCTGATGGGGGCGATCGGCCTCAACGGGGCGGCTCAGGACGAAGCTGGAACGGAGGTGACCCGAGACCGGATCTCGTCGTCTGGCTGGGCGAAGTGGGCTCCGGTCAACGCCGCGGCGATCGGCGCGCACCTGTTCGGCGGCGGCGGGCTGCTCGCCGCGAACGCCCACCGTGTCGCCACCCAGCAGGGCGTGGCCGCCTCCACCACGGCCAAGACCGTCGTCACCGCAGCAGCTCTGGCCGCCACCGCCTACGCCCGCGTGCTGGGCAAGAAGGTCGAGCTGGCCTCCTCCGCCGATCCCGCAGACACCGAGAAGGCGGACAAGCACCCGGTCGACCTCGACAAGGCGCGGCGGCAGCTGGCCGCCGCACAGTGGGCGGTGCCGGCTCTGACCGGATGCCTGGTGGTGCTCAATGCCCTGCACGGCGAACAGCAGCGCCCGAGCGAACAGCTCCCCGGCATGTGGGAGCGGGCCCGCTCCGCGATCCATTTGCCGGCCTGACGACGACGGCAGCAGCCTGCGCGGCCTCGGTCTCGGCGCGGGGCCTTCACCGCCGCCTGCCGGGCACCGGCCTGCTCCCCCTCGCGCGCCTCCTGCGGGCCCGCGCCCTGGCGGTCACGTCCCGGTGCAGCCGCTGCCCGGTGGCCGCCCGCCCAGTGGCGAGCAGGCCCTCCTGGGCCGTGCGCATGCTGCGCGCCGGACTCCGACCCGGCTCACCACCAGGAGCGGCAGACGCCGTGGGCCGGGCGGACGGTCCCCGTTGCACGGCCCGCGGCTCAGCAACGCCGAGGACGATGGAGCAGCCTCGGACGTCGACCGCGCCCGCCGGACCGCGCACCGCGCCCTCGCCATCGGCTGACGACCACAGACGTGGGCTCGCCGATCTCGTTCCAGTGCCGGCGGTCGAGGTCCCCGAGCAGGGCGCAAGACGGCCCGCTGCTCGTTCTGCGCCACCGGCGGACGGTTTCCGGGGGCCGGCGCTCCGCACTCGGGCGGACGCCTTCAGCGACATGACTGGTGGGCGACTGATCAGCGCCCTTGGTAGTCCGTCGCGTGTTCGGGGCCGTCCGTCAGGAACGCGGTGACGGCACGGCGGTGGTCGGTGGTGGCGGCCACCGCCGCGGCGAGCGCGGGGAGGGCGGAATCGGCTGCGGAGATGCCGCCGTCGACGTACCGGCGGACGACGTCCTTGGTGGCCTCGTGGGCCCGGGTGGGCCCGGTGGCGAAACGCATCGCATAGGCGTGCGCGTCGGTGTCGAAGCGGTCCGGGGGGAAGAGGACGTTGACCACGCCCCAGTCGGCCAGCACGGACCCTCGGTACAGGTCGCCGGTCATGACCAGTTCGCGGGCCCGGGCCGGGCCGGCGCGTTGCGTCAGGCGCTGAGTGCCGCCCATCGCGGGCGTGAACGCGATCTTCCGCTCGACCAGGCCGAACCGGGCCTGCGGCGTGGCGACCAGGAGGTCGCAGGCCAGGGCCAGTTCGAAGGCGGCGGTGAGGGTCAGCGAGTGCGCGGCGAACACGGTGGGGCAGGGCAGCGCCTCCAGTGCCTGTGCCATGCCCAACTGGGCTCGCCAGAAAGCCTCGGCGTCCCTCGGGTCGAGGGCGGCGAAGACGCGCACGTCGACACCGGCGCTGACGACGCGGCCCTCCGCGCGCACGAGCAGGGCACGCGGAGGGTGGGCGGTCAGCCAGGCAACCGCGTCCGCCCACGCGCCCCACATCGCCTCGTCGAACAGGTTCATCGGCGGGCTGTGCATCGTGAGGACGGCGAGCGGGCCGTCGAAGGTCAGCCGCAGGACCGCGTTCTCGCCCGTGAGGGACGAGGGGAGCGTCATGACACGCTCCGGAAGATGCTGATCGCGTTGTTGCCCCCGAAGCCGAAGGCGTTGTTCTGGACGTGCCGCAGGTCCGGCACGGCCAGCGGGGCGCCGGTGACCAGGTTGAGGTCCAGCTCCACGTCGTCGGGGTCGACCGCGGTCGGCGGGACCAGGCGGTGCCGCAGCGTCAGGCAGGCCGCCACGGCGCCGGCCGCTCCGGCCGCGCCCATCAGATGCCCGATGGTGCTCTTGATCGCGGTGACGGCGGCCCGCGGGTACTGCTCCGCGAAGATGCCGCCCTCAATGGTGTCGTTGGCCCGGCTGCCGGTGCCGTGCGCGAAGATCACGTCGATGTCGTCGGCCTTCAGGCCGGCCTCTTCCAACGACCTGCGGTGGCAGGCGGCGACACCCTCGCGGTCGGGCGCGGTGGGGTGGCTCGCATCGTTGCTGACGGCGGTGGCCAGCACCTCGGCGTAGGGGGTGGCGTCCGGGCGCAGGGCGCGCTCGGTCTGGAGGACGAACATGCCCGCGCCTTCCGACGGCGTGACGTAGCGCCGGCTCCTGGTGAAGGGCTTGCAGGGCGTGGGGCCGATGGCCTGCAGGGTGTTGAACCCGATGATGTTCTTCTCCGAGTAGGGGTCGCAGCCCCCGACGACCGCCGTGTCGGCGACGCCCGCGCGCAGCATCTCCCATGCGCAGGACAGCGCCACGTTCGCGGAGGCGCAGGTGCTCTGCAACAGGTAGACCGGGCCGGTGGCACCGACGGTGCGGGCCACGCCCTGGGCGATGGAGTAGGTGGAGAAACCGCCGGTCTCGGCCACGCTCCGGCGCCCGGCGACCACGTCCTCCAGCGCGTCGGCCTGACCGTCGCTGCTGCCGACGCAGACGACGGCGTCGCGCAGCGCCTGGTCCCCGGGGGTCAGCCCGGCGTCGCGCAGCGCCTCCAGCGCGGCGAACTCCGCGAAGACGGACGCGTCGCGCGGGCGTTCCCGGGTGACCGGGTCCACCTGGGCGAGGGCGATCTTTCGGGCCTCCTGCGGCACCCGGCCTCCGAGGATGCCGGGTTTCATGCCGGCGTACAGCGGGGGCAGTTCCACGAAGCGGCTGCGGCCCGCACACAGGTCGTCCCAGAAAGGTGCCGCGCCCGCGCCGGCCGGTGAGATGATGCCGAGCCCGGTGATGAAGACCCTTGCTGCTCCCTGGTTCACGGGGACCTCCTGGCCGTGCTGTTCGTGTGGTGCCGGGTCACCGTCACGGTGGCGTGGCGGCCGTCCGGGGCGTGGCATTCAAGGACGGCCCGCTCGGTGGGTCGCAGGGTGTGGACGAGGTCCAGGAAGGCGCGGGTGGCGAAGGCGCTGTTGCGCTCCGCGAAGGCGACGGGCGCGGCGTCGCCGGTGTCGGTGCCCTGGGCGACGGCCTTGCACACGGTGCGCATCAGGCGCGGGTGCGGAACCTCGGCGGCGCCGAAGTCGAACTCCGCGGTGAGGTCGGTGCCCTTGTGCAGGTACGCGTGGGCCACGCCGTCCCGGCAGGGGACGTCGGGCGTGTCGAGCTGGGCGTCGGCGACGGCCTCGCGCGCGTAGACGTCGCCGACGAGGAGACGGCTGACGGCGGAGCGTTCGCGGTCCAGGGCCGAGAGCGCCTGCCACAGGACGACGACCGGGGTGAGCACGCCCGCGTTGATCGTCATGCTGCGCCCGGTCGCGCCGACGCGGAGGTTGACGAACGCCGACGCCGAACTCGACGTGGCGTTGGGGAAGTACTGGGCGGACAGCAGCTTTCCCTTTTCAGCGGCGTAGCGCTGGAGCCGGGCCAGTGCGGCGGTGTTGCCGTACTCCGTGCCGATCACCACGGTGTCGTCGGTCCGGGTGCCGCCGTCCGCGCGCGCTCCGGAGGCGTCGGCCGCGCCCAGGACGAGATACAGACAGGTCCGGGTGAAAGCGTCGCGGAACTGGTCGCCGGCGGTGCCGATCACCTCGTGCCAGTCGGGCGGCAGACCCTGGCTGTCGTCCGTGCCGTTGGTCGGGCCGGGTGCGCACAAGGTGACCGGGCCCAGGGAGAACTCAAACAACACAACTCTCCATGGCGATTGGTTGGGTGGGCGAGGACGTGCGGACGTCAGCCGCCGACCCGCTCGCTCACGTGCCGCTGGAGGTCCCCCACCGTGACGATGTCGCGGGAGAATTCGTCGCCGAGTTCGATGTCCAGGGCCGCCTCCACCTGGACGACGACGTCGATCAGCTTGAGGGAATCGATGTTCAAGGTTTTCAGATCCTGATCAGCCGTTATTTCAAAGGCTTCCGGAAGTTCCGCGATCCGCTTCAGCACCTCGGAAATGCGATCGTCGATGAAGGTGTCCGACATTTTTCCTCATTTTTTAATAGAGACGCTTGACGGATACGGACACTAACCACGCGCCGAGCGGCTTGTCAATGAAGGACCAGTGAACACTGCACCCATCGCGAAGAGGGCCGAATACACGGCTGAAAACAGATGCGTCGCACGTGGCCGAAAAGCACACCCAGTGGTGAAGATTCAGCCAAGCCGACCGGACCGCGTAACGGAAAAACGCCTGGACTTCCCTAGGGTGGCGCAGCGATTTTCGGCCAAATAGCTCCATCGAAGGATAGTTTCGTGATTCATGTCACGTTGAAATCGCGCATGGCTCCGGACTAGATTCCATTGCTCGTTGGTGAATTTTCGAAACGGGGGGCATTTCTCCATGTCTGGAAACCATTCCACTCTCTCGCGCCAGGGATGGGACCGCTGGAATCTCGGCGCCGAATTCGGAATCGACGAGACGGACGCCGCATACAAGGCGCTCAGAGCCGCTTACGACGATCTCCCGGAGGACCCGTACGCGGTCGGCTCGGGCCGGTACCGGCGTTACGCCCGCGGCGTCTTCCTGCCGTGGTCCAAGGAGTTCTTCTGGATGCCGGCCACGGAAAGCCAGGCCCGTGAGGGCATGAACGGCTACTATCAGGGCGACAACAATCCGGAATACGTGAACGTCACCCGGAACCTGCCGGCCATCAGTGACGAGGTCTGCAACAACAAGCTCCTGCTGGACATCATCCAGTTCGACTACTCCCAGACCCGCTGGAGCGAGGACGACGCCGTCTGGCCGCTGTACGTCGGAGTCCACCTGATCAAGCTGCACATCGATCAGGAGGGGCAAGAGGCCGTCTCCTCCCCGAACGAGCTGCACCAGGACGGCGAGCCGTACGTCTTCGCCCACCTGATCTACCGGGACAACGCCGAGGGCGGCGCCAACCTCATCGCCACCCCCGAGTACCGGGGCAAGCAGCCGGAGGACGTCCCGCCCGCGGACCGCCTCGCCGACTTCCAGATGGAACGCCCCCTGGAGGCGTACGCCATCACGGACCACCTCGTCAGCCACTACGTCGGTCCCATCCGCCAGGGCAGCGCCGACCGGCCCGGCGAGCGGGCCATTCTGCTGGCCGACTGGGTGCCCATGCGCCACCGCATCTGAGAGGGCGGCACATGAACGGCATGCGTTACCGCCACGAGCGCCCGGTGGGCGCCGAGGCCGCCGACGAACTGCGCAAGGCCCTTGCGTTCCACTATCGGGACGTCACGGTGGAACTGCTGGACAAGGGTGTCGAGGTCGTCGTGGCGGACGGTCCGACCGAAGCGGAACTCGGCGAGATGGTCCGCCACTTCCTGCGCGGTCACCGCGAGGTGCCGGTCACGGTCGTCGCCGAGCACTCCGGGCGTCCCGGACTGTCCTGCGCGGTGCCGGACGATCACCGGATCGCCGCGGTCCGGGGCGCCTATCTGCAGGGCCCGGAATGGGCGGCGGCGATGGACCGGGTGCGCCGGCTGTGCCGGGAGCGGCTCGCCGAGCCGTTCGGCGCGCCGCTGCTGACCGGGCCGGCACAGCTCGCCCGCGAGGTGCTGGTCAGGGCCGGTTACTACCAGAAGTTCCCGAACCTGGTGAACGCGGTCGCCCGGATCCGCGACGACTACTGGGACGGCGTCACCGTCGCCCAGCTCCGGCCCGGCCAGAGCGAGGCGCTGGACTCCTTCTACCGGCCGGCCGGGACCGTCCTCACCCCGGTCACCTGCTACCACGTCTACGCCAATGCGGCCGAGCTGAAAGACCGCTACGGCACCGGGCTGTTCGCCATCGAGGGGCCGGTCTTCCGGCACGAGTCGCACAACCACAGCCCGACCCGGCTGGGTGAGTTCCGGATGTTCGAACTGGTCCGGATGGGCGGCGCCGAGGAGGTCGCGGACGACTTCGAGCGCATGCTCAAGGCGTTCACGGAGTTCTTCGCCGAACTCGGCGTGCCGCACCGCATCGTCAGCGCCTCGGACGCGTTCTTCGGTGACGCGCCGACCATGACCCGCGAGGCCCAGCTGCTCAACAAGAGCAAGTTCGAGGTACGGGTCCCGCTCGGCACCGGCGAACTGTCCGTGGCCAGCGTCAACGCGCACGGCGAGGTCTTCGCCGACGCCTTCGGGCTGCGCGAGTTGGGGACCGAGGGCACCTGTTGCGCGGGGATCGGCCTGGACCGGCTCACCTATGCCCTGCTGTCGTACGGTCTGCTCGGTACCCCGGCCTGACCCGGCCGGCACACCGGACCCGACCCATCAAGGGAATGAGTTCCATGGAAGACCTGAAGAAGGTCGTCGACGACCTGCTGGAACAGCTCGCCCAGGCGCGGGACGTCCCGGCCGACGCCGAACCGTCACAGATCATCATCAGCTCGCTCGACCAGATGCGCTTCCTGGTCGGCCTGGAGGAGCGGCTCGACGCCATGCTGGACGTCGGCGATGTGCTGCCCTTCGACCTGTCGGACCGCGAGGCGCTGCTCAAGAGCGTCCACGAGCTGCTCGTGGAGTCCGGAGTGACCCCGTGACCGGTGCGCCCGGCGGCGGTGGCAGGCGATGAGGACCACCCCCGTGCGGCTGCTCGACCTCAGGGCGATGCGCGAGGTCGTGCGCATCTCGGTGCCACTGATGTTCGGCATGGTCGGCAACCTGATCCTGATGCTCGTCGACCGGATCTGCCTCGCCCGCTACTCGGAGGACACCCTCCAGGCGTCCGGGCCCGCCGTCTTCACCGCGACCACAGTGATCATGGTGACCACGGGGGCGGTCGGCATCACCCGCTCCTACGTGGCGCAGGCCAACGGCCGCGGTGACGAGCGCGGCGCGATGGACGAGGGCGCCAACGGATTCGTCCTCGGCCTGCTGCTCTCCGCGCTGCTGCTGATCGCCACCCCGCTGCTGATCCGGGTGCCGCAGCTGAGCGGCCAGCCCGCCCACATTCAGGAGCTCGAGGCAGAGTTCCTGGGCCTGTCCACCCTCTTCGGCTCCGTCATGACCCTCAACATGGCGCTGTCGTCGTACTTCAACGGCATGGGACGCACCCGGGTCCCGATGACCGTCGGCATCATCGGGCAGGCGGTCGGCGTCGTGATGACGATCGGCCTGGTCTTCGGCCGCTTCGGGCTGCCGGAGCTGGGCATGCGCGGCTCCGCCCTCGGCACGCTCAGCGCCGTCTCCGTCATGTGCCTCGGATACGTCGTGTGCCTGCCCCGCGGCTACGCGGCGGGCTTCGGCCGGCTGCTGCGCCAGGGAAGCAAGCGGGTCACCCGGACGCTCTGGCTGCGACTGCGGCGCGGCGCCCCGGCGGGCGGCTCCCTCAGCCTGGAGGAACTGGGGCAGACGGCGTTCGTGTGGCTGGCGGCCGTCCTCGGGTCGGTGGCGCTGGCCGCGAACAACGTCGCACTGGCCCTGAACTACGCGGCAGTCATTCCCCTGATCGGCCTCGGCATGGGCTGCAACATCCTGTGCGGCAAGGCCGTCGGCGCCGGACGGCACCACGACATCCCGCACATCATGCGGGTCACGCTGACGATCTCCGGTGCGTACGTGGCCGTGGTCGCCGTCCTCCAGATCGCCACCCCGTCCCTGCTGCTCAGCCCGTTCGGTCTCGACGGGGCCGGCTCCGCCGTCACCGGTCACGCCGTGGACACCTCGCGGGTGCTGTGGACGTACTCCGCCGCGTTCATGTTCTCCATGGTCGGCTCCGGCGTCCTGGAGTGCCTCGGGCTCGCCCGCTTCGGGTTCGTCACGCGGGTCGTCCTCATGTGGGGTCTGTGCGTGCCCACGATCACCGTGTTCGTGCTGTTCAACCGCGATGACGCCGACATGCTGCCGATCATGTGGGTGATCTTCTCCGCCTTCGAGGCGGCCATGGCGGCGGTCTGCCTGTGGCGCATCCGGCGTGCCGTCGCCGGCAAGGAGAACAGGCTCCACGCCACCGATCCGGTCCGGCAGACCGCCTGACCGTCCATCAGACAGAGAGTGTGGCCTTTTCCGTGAACGTACTCCTCCTCGGCCGCGAGGAAGACTGCCGCGACTACCTCGACTACGCACAACAGCGGGGATTCACCGTCCGCTTCTTCGACCCGCCGCAGCTCGCTGCCGACGACCGCGAGAACTGGCGGCGCACCGTCGCCGACGCCGCGCGTGCCGCGGTGGAACTCGCCGGCATCGACGACGTGATCTCCTTCCACGACAGCTACCAGATCCAGCTGGAGCTGCTGCGCGGTGAACTGGGCATGCCCACCCGGGACATCGACACCCTGCTGTGCCTCGCCGACAAGACCCGGTTCAAGGCGCACCCCGCGGTCCGCGACCACATCACCCGCCACATCGAGCTGGACCCGTCGGCGAAGGCGCCCCAGGCGCTCGCCGCCGTCCGCGAGGCCCTGTCCTTCCCCGTCGTGGTCAAGCCCTCGAACGGCTTCTACAGCGCGGGCGTGGTGAAGGCCGGGACACCGGAGGAGTTCCCGAAGGCGTTCTTGCAGACCAAGCGCGTCTGCACCGTGCTGCGGGAGGGTTCGGGCCAGTCCCGGATGCTCGCGGAGGAGTACCTCGACGGCAACGAGTACGCCGTCGACGGCATGGTCAGCGACGGCCGGATCATCCCGTTGCAGATCCACCGGAAGCTGCCACCCCTGGTCGGCCCGCTCTTCCACGAAGTGGCCTATCTGACCGAGCCGTTCGACGCGGAGCTGGGCCGTGACTTCACCGCGCTGCTGGAAACCGTGATCCCGGGCGTCGGCCTGGACAACTCGCCCTTCCACGCGGAGTTCCGGTTCGACGGCCAGGGCGGGCTGCGCATCCTCGAACTCGCCCCCCGCCTGTGCGGCGGCGGGACCACCACCTACCAGCAACTGCGCATCTGCACCGGGCTCGACGCCTACGACCTGCTGCACCGGCTCGGCCGGGACGTCATCGCCCTGGAGCCGCTGCACCACCGCGTGGCGCTGGAGTACGACGCCCCCATCGAGCGCAGCGGCTTCCTCAAGAACACCGCCCGCGCGGTCGAGGTGTGCCGCAAGAACGACGTCACCACCGTGCACCTGCACCGTGAGGACGGCCAGTTCGTGCTGGCTCCGCCGCTCAACTTCGAGACGGTCCTGACCGCGTACTTCGCACGTGACACCCGGCAAGAGGCGGAGGCACTGCTGGATGTCCTGATGACCGACTGCACCATCGAGACCGAAACGGAAAAGTCCTCATGAGGCCGGAAATCAAGCGCGCCCTGCACACCATCCCCATCGGCGCCAGCTCGCCGCTGCGCGCCTGCCGCACTGTGGAATCCGAACCGCTGGTCGTCGCCGAGGCCCACGGACAGTACCTGCACGACATCGACGGCACCCGATACGTCGACTTCATGTACGGCTTCGGGCCGCTGATCCTCGGGCACGCACCGCAGGCCGTCAGCTCCGCCATCGCCCGCCAGGCCACCAACGGCACTCTGTTCGGCACGTACTGCCTGCAGGAGATCGAGTTGGCCGAGCGCATCACCGCGACCGCCGACCACCTGGAGCAGCTGCGCTTCGTGTGCAGCGGCACCGAGGCCGTGATGTCCACGATCCGCCTGGCCCGCGCCCATACCGGACGCACCGGCGTGCTGCGCTTCAACGGCGGTTACCACGGCCACTTCGACCTGGTGCAGAACAAGGACGAGGCCCGCATGCGCGACGCCGGTCTCGACCCGGCCGCGATGCGTTCCAACGTCTACGCGGAGTACAACGACACGGCGAGCGTCGAGCGGGCCTTCGCCGAGCACCCCGGCGAGATCGCGGCGATCGTGGTCGAGCCCGTCGCCTGCAACATGTCCCTCGTGCTGCCCGAGGACGGCTTCCTGCGCAGTCTGCGCCGCATCTGCGACCGCGAGGGCGCGGTTCTGGTCTACGACGAGGTGATCACCGGCTTCCGGCTCACCTACGGTCCGGTCAGCAACCTGCTGGGGGTCGCCCCCGACCTCACCGCCTTCGGCAAGATCATCGGCGGTGGCACGCCCGTCGGCGCGTTCGGTGGCCGCCGCGAGATCATGCGGCTGCTCGACGAGGAGCGGGTCCTGCAGGGCGGCACCCTGGCCGGCAACCCGCTGACCATGGCGGCCGGCCTGGCCACGCTCGACGTGCTGGCGGAGCCCGGCTTCTACGAGGAGCTGGAGCGCAAGGGCGCTCTGCTGGAGGCCGCAGTCGAGCGCCACCGGGCCGAGAAGGGGCTCGACTTCCACTTCGTGCGGACCGGCAGCATCTTCGCGTTCATCTTCGTCCCGCGCGGCACCCCCGTCCGCCGCAAGGCGGATGTCGCGGCCCAGCCGCGCTCCCCGTACACCACGCTGTACGCGGGTCTCCGGAAGGCCCACTACCACTTGGCGCCGGACATCGAGGAGCCGATGTACATCTCCGCCGCGACGCCGGACGAGACCCTTGAGGACTTCGCGGCCCGCGCCGTCGAACTCCTCGCCGCCGACCCGAACACGCCCGTGGTCGCCCCGGCCTAGGCCCTGCGCTCGGACCGGGCCGGATCCGAGCGACGCATCCTGCCGGGGTGACGGAACCCGCAAGGCCCTGTCACCCCGGCAGGATCGGTAAGCCCTCAGAGGCACCCCTTCCGCGAAGCCGGCATGCGTCACCTGCCGCCCGCCCCCTGCCGACGGGACCAGACATGAACCATGAGGCCAGGAACCTCCCCCTCCTCCCCACCCAGGAGAGTGTGCTGTTCGCCGAGGCGGCGCACGGCCGGCCGGGCACCCACAACCTGGCCCTGGCGCTGCGGCTCACCGGCCCGCTCGACCGCGCCGCGGTCGACGGCGCGCTGCGCGCCCTGACCGAGCGGCACGAGGCGCTGCGGGTGAGCATCACCGAGCGGGGCGGGCCGCGGCAGACCATCGCGGACGCGGTGACCGTGCCCGTCGAGGAGGTCGACCTCACCACCCCGGACCGGGACCTCACGGACGCCGTCCTCGACCGGCACTTCGCCGAGGCCCAGGACCGGCCGTTCCGGCTCGACCGGGCGCCGCTGCTGCGGGCCACCCTGTTCCGGCTCGGCGAACAGCGGCACGTCCTGCTGCTCGTGGCGCACCACAGCATCGCCGACGGCGACTCCCTCGACGTGCTCACCCGCGAGTTCGCCCCCCTGTACGCGGCCTGCGCCGAGGGACGGCCGAACCCGCTGCCGCCGCCCGCCCTCGGCTACGCCGACCATGTCGCCGCCCGGCTCACCGGCGCCGTCGACCGGCGCCGCACCCGGGCCCTGGAGCACTGGCGCACCGAGCTCGACGGCGCCCCCGCCACCCTGGACCTTCCCATGGCGCGGCTGGGCGGCACCACCCGTCGGCACGCTGCCACCCACCGCCGGGACCTGCCGGGGCCGGTGGCGGGCCGGCTGCGCGAGCTGGCCGACGAACACCGCGCCAGCCTCTTCTCCGTGCTCGCCGCCGGCGCCTTCGCCCTGTTCGGCCGCTACACCGGTGAGCGCGACATCGTGCTCGGCGTCCCGATGTCCACCCGGTTGGAACCGGGCTCCGAGGGCCTGGTCGCCCTGACGGTCAACACCATGCCGCTACGCGTCAGGTTCGACGCCGACGAGGACTTCCTGCCGCTGCTGCGCCAGGTCCAGGGCCGTACCTTCCAGGCGCTGCGCCATCAGTCCGTGGCCTTCCAGGAACTGGTCCAGGCCGTCAATCCGCCCCGCAGCCCGGGCCGTCAACCGGTGTTCCAGCTGGCCCTCAACCATGTCCGCACCGGCCCCGCGAAAGAGCCGGAGGCCGGGCTGCTGGTGGAGTCACTGCCGATCGCCAACACCACGGCCGCATTCGAGCTGATGCTCACCTTCGTGGAATCGGGCGACGACATCCGCTTCTACGTCGAGTACGACACCGAGCGCTTCGACGACGACGCCGTCCAGGCCCTCGCGGACCACCTCGCCAACCTGCTGGCCGGGGTTTGCGCCGATGCCCGCACCCCCCTCGCCGACCTGGACCTGATGGACGAGGAGGAGCGGCGGCGCGTCCTGCACCACTGGAACGACACCGGCGCGCCCCCCACCGACGACACCGTCCCGGCCCTGTTCGCGCGGCAGGCCGCCCGTCGCGGCGAGGCCACCGCCGTCGTGTGCGGTGCGGACCGCCTCAGCTACGGCGACCTCGACCGGCGCTCCGCACGGATGGCCCGGCTGCTCGCCGAACGCGGCGTCCGCGAGGGCGACTTCGTGGGTCTGGCGACCCACCGCTCCACGGCCACCGTCGTCGCCCTGCTCGCCGTGCTGCGCGCCGGAGCCGCCTATGTGCCGCTCGATCCGGTCTATCCGCCGGAGCGGCTGGCGTTCATGGTGCGGGATGCCGCCCCCGCCCTGGTGATCAGCGAGACGTCCGCCGTCGGCAGCCTCCCCGCCGGCTCCGGCGCACCCCCGGTCCTGCTGCTGGACGACCGGCAGGTGACGGCGTTTCTCGACGCGCCCGGCGAGGACACGTTCGAGTCCGCGGTGACCGCCGACCACATCGCTTACGTCATCTACACCTCCGGCTCGACCGGCCGGCCCAAGGGTGTCGCGGTCACCCACCGCAACATCGCCAACCTCGTCGCCTGGGCGGCCGACGCCTTCGGCGACGGGCTCGGGCGGGTGCTCGCCGCCACGTCCCTGAGCTTCGACGTCTCCGTGTTCGAGATCCTCGGGCCGTTGCTCAACGGCGGCAGCATCGAAGTCGTCCGCGATCTGCTGGAGATAGGCGAACGCGGCGGCTGGCACGGCACGCTCGTCAGCGGCGTGCCCTCGGTGCTGGACCGGCTGATCACCGACAGCGCCCCCGATCTGCGCGCCGACCACCTCGTCCTCGCGGGTGAGGCACTGTCCCCGCAGGTCGCCGCCCGGCTGCGGGTCTCCGTGCCCGGCGCCCGGCTGGTCAACGCCTACGGCCCCACCGAGACGACCGTGTACGCCAGCGCGTCCGCCACCGGCGGCACCGACGAGGACGGGACCGCACAGGGAGCACCGCCCATCGGCCGCCCGCTGCGCAACACCCGCCTGTATGTGCTGGACGACCGGATGCGGCCCCTGCCCGTGGGGGTGCCCGGTGAGCTGTACATCGCCGGCGCCGGCGTCACCCGCGGTTATCTGCGCCGCCCCGACCTCACCGAGGCCCGCTTCGTGCCCGACCCCTTCGGGGGGCCCGGAGCCAGAATGTACCGCTCCGGTGACATCGTGCTGCGCCGGCGCGACGGGCAACTGCAGTACGTCGGACGCGGCGACGACCAGGTCAAGCTCCGCGGCTTCAGGGTGGAGCTCAGCGAGGTGGAGGCGGTCCTCGGCCGGCAACCCGAGGTGGCCCAGGCCGTCGTCGTCGTGCACGAGGACCGCCGGGGCGAACGCCGGCTGGTCGGCTACGTCACGCCCGCACCGGGCACGACACCGGACCCGGCCCGGCTGCGCGGCGCGCTCGCCCGGCTGCTGCCCGAGTACATGGTCCCGGCCGCCGTCGTACCGCTCGACGCGCTGCCGTTGTCGCCGACCGGCAAGCTGGACCGCGGGCGGCTGCCCGACCCCGGCTTCGGCACCGGCGCCGGGCGTCCGTCCCGCACCCCGGACGAGATGGCCCTCGCCGCGCTGTTCGCCGAGGCGCTCGGCCTGCCCGGGGTGTCGGCCACCGACAGCTTCTTCGACCTCGGCGGGCACTCACTGCTGGCGATCCGGCTCATCCGCCGGATCTGCGCGCGCCTGGGCACCGAGCTGACCGTGCGCGATCTGTTCGAGACACCGACGGTGCAGGGCCTGGCCCAGCGGCTGCGCCCGGACCCCGCCACGCCCGCGAACGCGCCCGGAGCGAAGGCCGCGGCCGACGACTTCGGGGTGCTGCTGCCGCTGCGCACCCGTGGCAGCAGGCCCCCGCTGTTCTGCGTCCACCCGGGATTCGGGCTCAGCTGGAGCTACGCCGCGCTGATGCGCAGGCTGGACGCCGAGCAGCCGGTGTACGCCCTGCAGGCCCGCGGCATCACCGCCGCCGACGAGATGTCCGCCGGCTACCAGGAACTGCTCGACGACTATCTGAGCCAGGTCCGCGCCGTCCGCCCGCACGGCCCCTATCGGTTGCTCGGCTGGTCGTTCGGAGGCTTGGTCGCCCACTCGCTGGCCGCCCGCCTGCAGGCCGAAGGAGAACGGGTCGAGCTGGTCGCGATGCTGGACACGGTGATGGTCACCGGCAAGGAAGTGACCCCGGCGGACGTGTGGGAGCTGATCGAGGCGGAGACGGCCGCCGTACGCCAGGTCGTGCCCGACGAGCGGCGGCTGCTGGCGGTCGTGGCGAACCTGATCCGGGTGCGCGAGCAGTTCCGACCCGAACGGTACCGCGGCGACGTGCTGTTCTTCGTCGCCGCCAAGGAACCCGGCCGGGCGCTGAGCCTGAGCGAACCGTGGCTGCCGTACGTCGAGGGCCGGCTGCTGGAGCACCGGATCGCCTGCACCCACCTGGAGATGATGAACGCCCGGCCCGCCCGTGAGATCGGCGACCTGGTGGCCAAGGCGCTGGACGCCCTCGACACCACCACCACCTCGGAACAGGGCCGCTGACGACCCCGGCACGACCCGAGCACCGGCCCCGACGGCTTCCCGTACGGGCGCACGGAACCACTCCCGCACGGGAGGCACTCGAAACGGAGAGGGGCTCGCACCATGTCCCGTACTGCCCTGGTCCTGGGCGGGAACCGCGGAATCGGCCTGGCCGTCGCACGGCACCTGGCCGCACGCGGCGACCGGGTCGCCGTCAGCCACCGCACCGGTGAGCCGCCCGCCGGGCTGTCCGCCGTGCGCTGCGACGTCACCGACGCGCGGTCGGTGACCGAGGCCTGCGCACAGGTCAGGGCCGAACTGGGTCCGGTGGAGGTGCTGGTCCACAACGCGGGCATCACCCGGGACCGGCCGTTCGCCGCCATGACCGCCGAGGACTTCGAGGCACCGCTGCGCACCAACCTGCTCGGCGCGTTCCACGGGATCAAGCCGGTGCTTCGGGGCATGATGCGCGCCCGGTGGGGGCGCATCGTCCTGATGTCCTCCGTCGTGGCGCTGTCCGGCGCGGTCGGGCAGACCAACTACGCCGCATCCAAGGCAGGGATGATCGGTTTCGCCCGGTCACTGGCGCTGGAGGTGGCCGACCACGGCATCACCGTCAACGTCGTCGCCCCCGGCTACACGGACACGGACATGGTGGCGGCGATGCCCGAGGAGAAGCGGCAGAGCCTGCTGGCGGCCGTGCCGATGCGCCGCATGGCCACCCCCGACGAGGTCGCCGCGGCGGTCGGCTACCTCACCGGCGAGGACGCGGGCTATGTCACCGGCACCCTGTTGCGCGTCGACGGGGGCGTCGGCATGGGCCACTGACCCTGCGCGCCAGCGCCCGTACCACCCGGCACCGCAGCACGGACCGCCGGACCGACCCACGCGAGGAGGAAAGACCGTGCCCACCCGGCTGCCGCACACCACGGACCCGGGCACCGCCGCGCCCACGCCCACCGCCCCCCTCGCCCTGGTGGCCGCCACCGCGGACGTCCTGCCGCTGCTGGACACGGTCACGCTCGCCCCGTACGAACGCGACCGCGCCGCCCGGCTGCCGGCGGGGAAGCCCCGCGAGGACTACGTGGCCGCGCATGTGCTGGTACGGCTGTGCGCGGCGCGCCTGCTCGGCGTGGGCCCCGCTGCCCTGATGCTCGGTCAGCTCTGTGCCCAGTGCGGTGGAGAGGACCACGGGCGGCCGTTCCTGTACGGCCGGCCCGGCGTGGGCGTCAGCCTGTCCCATGCCCGGGGCGCCGTCGCCGCCGCCGCGGGGCCGGGCCCGGTCGGCGTGGATGTGGAGGACGCCGCGGACGCGGTGTTCGCCCCGCGGGTGGCCGCCCGGGTCCTGGCGCCCGCCGAACTCGCCGCGGTCCGCGCATCCCCTGATCCCGCGAGGTCCTTTCTGCGCCTGTGGGTGCGCAAGGAGGCCCTGGTGAAGGTGGGCGTGACGACGCTCGGCGGACTGCGCGGGACGGACCTCATGGCCTCCGGCACGGCGGCCGACTGGCGGTTCGCCGACTGGAGCAGCCCGGACGGCCGCCTGATCGCCGCCGCCGTCGCACACACCGCCCCCGCCATCGGCGGCGGGAGCGACCTCGGTTCCCCTCGTTTCCCCTCTTCAGGAGAGCAGCACGCATGACTGCGAACCAGTCCACAGCAGGCGACCGGACCCGGACGGCGACCCCGCGCCGGTTTCTGATGTGCCCCCCGAGCCACTTCGATGTCACCTACTCCATCAACCCGTGGATGAACCCTGGCAAACCCGTGGACGGCCGCCTCGCGCTGCGCCAGTGGGAGGGGCTGCGCGACCTGTACCGGGAACTCGGGCACACCGTGCACGAGATCGAGCCGGCCCCGGGGCTGCCGGACATGGTGTTCGCGGCCAACGGCGCCACCGTGGTCGACGGCAAGGTGTTCGGCGCCCGCTTCCGGCACGTCGAGCGCACCGCAGAGGGCCCTCTCTACCTGGAGTGGTTCCGGCGGCAGGGCTTCGAGGAGCTGTACTGGCCGGAACACATCAACGAGGGCGAGGGCGACTACCTGGTCGTCGGCCGCCGGCTCCTCGCCGGCACGGGCTTCCGTACCGACCAGCGCTCGCACTTCGAGGCGCAGGAGTTCTTCGGGCTGCCCGTCACCGGCCTCCGGCTGGTGAACCCGTCGTACTACCACCTGGACACCGCGCTCGCCGTGCTGTCCGACGACGAGGTGGCGTACTACCCGGAGGCGTTCACCGAGGGCAGCCGGGCGGTGCTGCGTGCGATGTTCCCGGACGCCGTGCTCGCGACGGACGAGGACGCGGCGGTGTTCGGGCTGAACATGCTCTCCGACGGCAAGCACGTGCTGCTGCCGAAGGCGGCCACGGCACTCGCCGGGCGGCTCGCCGAGCGCGGTTTCGAACCGATCGGAGTGGACCTGACCGAACTCCTCAAGGCCGGCGGCAGCGTGAAGTGCTGCACGCTCGAACTGCGGGGCTGACGCCGATGGACAGCCACATCGTCGAGCAGTACGACGAGACCGCCGTCAACTGCCTCACCGGAAGCTACTCGGTCCTCGCCGGCATCGTCGGCCGTCCCGTCGAGGAACAGGCCGTCTTCGAGCGGGGGGACGGCTATCTGTTCCAGGCGGGCCTGGACGAGTCGGGGTACCCGGAGTACATCTTCCCGGTCGAGGAGGCCGGGGCGCTCGGCATGACCCGGTCGGGTTTCACCGTGCACAAGGAGCCCATCGCCTTCGACGCGCCGGCCCTGCAGCTCGAGGCGCTCCTGGAACGGCACCGGGCGGTCATCGTGTGGGTCAACACGGCCCACCTCAACTACGCCGACGTCTACCGGGACAACAACCCGTACCTGCACGCGGTCGTGGTCCGGGGAATCGCCGCCGACCACGGCCATGTCGACGTGCACGACAGTCTCGTGGTCGGCCCGCAGCCGTTCAGCTGCCGGGCCGTGGTGACCATGGACGACCTGGTCCGGTCGGCGGCCGACCGGATCAAGAGCGACGCGCACGACGCGATGGGCTTCTTCTACGCCGTCTCCGACGACTTCGGCGCGGCCGGGCCCGCGGACCCGGCCGCAGCCGCCGGCGAAGGGCTGCCGGACAGCGCGGAGCTGAGCGGTGCGCTGACCCGCCAGGCGGAGCGGTTCTTCGCCGAGGCGCGGTTCCGGGAGGCGATCCGCCGCTACCAGGCGCTGTGTGAGGAGTGTTTCACCGGGCCGTCCGAGCGTGCCGCCTTCGGTGCCCGTCGGCTCTTCCACCACGCCTCGGTCCTCTACGCGGTGCCCAGTCTGAGGCTGATGGCCCGCTCGCTGCGGGTCGCCGGCGCCTCGGAGCGCAGCCTGGCCCTGCATGAGGAGGCGACGCGGCACTGGGAGGCCATGGGCGTGCTCGCCCTGCGCTACGAGGCGACGACCGCTCCGTCGGTGCTGAAGCGGATCACACAGCGGTTCGAACAGTTGGATGGGGTGACCGAGAACCTGTGGGAGTCCGTGTCGGACGACTCGCAGGCGCATCGCCGATCGTCGTGAACACCCGGGCGGCACGAGCCCCGGCCGACGTGAGCCGCCCGGGGCTCTCCCCCGGGCGGTGATACCCGGCGCGAGGAAGCCGCGTGGCCGGTGCGGTCCACCTCGGCGGTCGCGCTGCTTCCGTTCGGGCGGTCGAAGACGGTACCGGCCGGGGATCAGGCGACCCGGACTCCCACGAGGCAGGTGTCGTCGTCCGTGTCCGACCTGCTGTAGGTCAGCAACCGGTCCAGTTGCTGGTCCAGCGTGGTCGGTCCCGTCCCCACGGTGGCGAGCAGGTGGGTCAGTGACTCCTCCACGGAGCGGTCCCGGCGTTCGATGAGACCGTCCGTGTACATGAGCAGTGTGTCCTCGGGGGCGAGCTGCACCTCGGCCTCCTCGTACTCTGTCTGCGGCAGGGCGCCCAGCAGGATGCCCTTGACCAGCGGCAGCGGCGCGGCCTCGGTGCCGCGGACCAGGACGGGCGGCAGGTGCCCGGCCCGTGCCCAGCGCAGGGTCCGCCGCTCAGGGTCGTACAGGGCGCACACGGCGGTGGCGGTGACGGCACCGGTGAGATGGTGCGCCACCACGTTGAGCCAGGACAGCAGCTGGCCCGGGCCCGCCCCGGTGACCGCCAGCCCTCGCAGCGCGTTGCGCAGGACGACCATGCTGGTCGCGGCCTCTATCCCGTGTCCGGCCACGTCCCCCACGCACAGCAGCACCAGCCCGGACGGCAGGATCACGGCGTCGTACCAGTCGCCGCCCACCAGTTGCTCGGTCTCCGCGGGCCGGTACCGCACCGCGACGCCCATGCCGGGCACCTGCAACGGCGTCTGCGTCGGGGGCATGATCGCGTGCTGCAACTGAAGCGTCAGCCGGTTGCGTTCGGCGGCCTGCTGTTCGGTGTGGGCGAGCTGGTCACGGGTGGCCGCCAGGGCGACCTCCGTCCAGTGCTGCGCCGAGATGTCCTGGTAGGCCCCGCGGACGGCGGACAGCCGGCCGTCGGTGTCCAGCACGGGCTCGGCGACCACCCTCAGCTGCCGGGTGACCCCGTCGGGCCGCTGCAGGCGGAACGCGGCGGAGGCGGGCCGCCGGTGGTGCAGCAGGGTACGCAGGAACCGGCCGATGGTCACCGCGTCGTCCGGGTGGGCGTGCGCGGTCAGTTCCTCCAACGGCACCGGCTGGCTTGTGGGTGGGCGGCCGTAGAGATCGAACATCTGGTTGTTCCAGGTGATCCCGCCGGTCAGCAGGTTCTCCTCGAAACCGCCGATGCGGCCGAGGCGCTGCGCGTGCTGCAACAGGCTTGCCAGGCGTGCCGCTTCGTCCTCGATGCGCCAGATCAACAGCACGTTGTCGCCGTGGCGGGTGACGCTGATGTCCGCCACCGCCGACAGCGGCACTTGGTCGACCAGCGCCGTGAGCTGCATACGGCGGGCCCGGAACGGCTCACCGGTGGCATAGACCCGTTCGACGCTCCGGAACAGCTCACTCTCTCCGGCCGCCATCGGGTACGTCTCCAGCAGCAGCGCCCCGTTCACTGTCGCCCTGGGCCGTCCCGCGGGGTCGAGGAAGCGGGTGTTGACGTGCTGGATCCGGAAGTCGGCCAAGTTCCCGGCGCTGTCGAAGTGCGGCACGAGCACCAGGGCGGGGTCGTGCAGTCCGTCCGCGAGGTCCATGAGTTCCGCGGTGTCCGGATGGACCCGGGGTCGCTCCGCGGTGGAATGCGTCGCGTTGGTTTCCAGGGTGTGCGCGCACAGTTCGGCCAGGGCCTCCACCTGCCGGACGATCTGCGGGGGCTGCGGCTCCAGCGGCCCCGGCCAGGCGATCTCGAGGACACCGTGAATGCGTCCCCCGGTGCCCGCGGGCACCGCGACGCGGCCGCCGTCCGGATACGACTGGCGGCCCACCGTGGGGAGCCCCCGCTCTCCGAGCGAGCTGATCCAGTGGCCGCTGCTCTCGGTCAGCCCCCGGCGCGCCACCGTCACGACGTCCGGCGGGACGTAGTGCCACCGGGCGGCCTCGGCCGGGGAGAACCCCGCGCAGCCCGCGAGAGTCAGCGAGCCGTCCGAGCCCGCCGCCCACACGGCCACGGCAGCCGCGCCCAGCGGACGCAGCGCATGCTCCAGCAGTGAGTCGGCGACGGCCTGGGTGTCGGACGCGGCGAGCGCCCCGCTCTCCGCGGCGCGCAGTCGTACGGCGGCCTGGCCGGGCTCCGTCGCACGATCGTCCGCGGTCGCGTCGAGGAATCCCTGCGTGACCTCCGACATCCGGTCACGGGCCGCCTGGTTGATGACCTCGACGGCGAACTCCAAAGGGGTCACCCGGGCCTGCTCGGTCAGCTCGGCGAGCTGCCGGGCCGCCTGCGCCGGGCCACAGCCCAGCCGTTCCACCAGGATGCCCTTGGCCAGCTCGATCAGCGCCCGCCCCTCCGCGTCGGCCTGTGCCTCCCGCACCTGCCGCCGCAGCCGCGCGACCGTGGCGGCGAGCCTGCCGACCGGGGAGTCCGGTGAGACGCCCGGCAAGCCGCCCGCCGGGACGAAGGTCATGGCCTGCGCGGCGCCACCCCCGCCCGGCCCGGCGTCCGGCGCGTCGCCGGGCAGCCGCGGGGACGTCCGAGACGGTGCCGGGATCGCTGCCTGCCGTGCCGGTGCGTCCACGCCGCCGCCCGGCGAGCGGCTGCCGACCTGGCCGGATACGGGGGTCCCGGCCGACGCCGCTGCCGAAGGGCCCGCCGAAGCGGTCCAGGAGTGCTCGGGCGGCTCGGTACCGGCCGCATCGTGGGAGGGACGGTCGGGCTTGCTCACAATGCTCCTCTGCGGGAGGCGCGGGAGGCGCCGACGATCGGGCAGGGTGCGCCCCGGCGAAGGGCCGGGGCGTGCTGCGGCGCTCTCACCGGGACAGCCAGCGGCGGATGCAGGCGATCAGGTCGTGGGTGTCCACCGGCTTGGTGACGTAGTCGCTCGCCCCCGACGCCAGGGACTTCTCCCGGTCACCGGGCATCGCCTTGGCGGTGACGGCGATGATGGGCAGGTCCGCGTACTGGGGCATTCTGCGGATCTCGGCCGTGGCCGTGTACCCGTCCATCTCCGGCATCATCACGTCCATCAACACCACATCGACCTGCGGGTTGCCGAGCAGCGTGTCGATGCCCTTGCGGCCGTCCTCCGCGTGCAGCACCTGGAAGCCGTGCAGCTCCAGGATCCCGCTGAGCGCGAAGAGGTTGCGCGCGTCGTCGTCGACGACCAGGACGGTACGCCCGGCGAAGGGCTCGTCGGCGAGGCGCGACGGCATCTCCTGCGGCTCCTCCGCCCGGCCCGGGGGACGGATGTCCCCGAGCTCGTCGGCGGAGAGGTGCAGCACGATGCGCTCCCGCAACTCGTCGAGGCTGGAGAGCACCTCGAGGACTCCCCCGCCCACCTGGGAGCGCAGCGCCTCGGCGTGGGCCGCGTCCAGCCGGTGGCTGCTGTGGACCAGTACGGGCACGTCGGCGAGAGCGGAGTCGCCCCGCAGCGCCTCCAGGAAGCGGATCGCCTCCCCGTCGGACATGGCCAGGTCGAGCAGGACGCAGTGGCACGGCTCGGCGGCCAGTGCTCCCGCCGCCTCCTGGGCGCCGACCGCGGTGATCAGCTCCACATCGGGTCGCGGGACGGCCTCGTCCGGGTTGTGCCGTGCCACGTCCGCGACGACGCTCTCGGCGACGAGGGTCAGCAGTCCGCGGGGACGCTCCTCCACCACGAGCAGCCGACGCGCGCGCCGACGGGCCGTCAGGTCCGGGCGCGCGGCCACCGGGGTGTCGACGACGGTCTCGGCGGGGAGCAGCTGTGCCGGCTTCTCCGGATACCGGTCGGCCAGCTGCTCGAAGTCGGGACGAGTCACCGGCAGGAACAGCGTGAACGTGCTGCCGCGTCCGGGTGCGCTGTCCACCGTCACCGCACCGCCCAGCAGATGCGCGATCTCCCGGGTGATGGACAACCCCAGGCCCGTGCCGCCGTACTTGCGGCTGGTGGTGCCGTCCGCCTGCTGGAAGGCCCCGAAGATCGACTCCAGTTGCTGCTCCTGGATCCCGATGCCCGTGTCCTTCACCCGGAACGCCACGACGGGGCCGCCCCGGACGACGCCGGCGGGCACGTCCTCGTCAGCGACCGGCTGGACGACCAGCTCGACGCTGCCCTGTTCGGTGAACTTGACCGCGTTCGACAGCAGGTTGCGCAGCACCTGCCGGAGCCGCGAGTCGTCGGTGAGCAGGTCCACGGGGGCGCCGGGGGCGGTGGTCACCGTGAAGTCCAGGCCCTTCTGGGTCGTCATCGGCCGGAAGGTGACCTCGACGTACTCGATGAGCTGACGCAACGACACCCGTTCCGGGGCCACGTCCATCTTCCCGGCCTCGACCTTCGACAGGTCCAGGATGTCATTGATCAGCTGGAGCAGGTCGGAGCCCGCGGAGTGGATGATGCCCGCGTACTCCACTTGCTTCTGCGTGAGGTTGCCGGAGGGGTTCTGGGCCAGCAACTGGGCCAGGATCAGCAGGCTGTTGAGGGGGGTGCGCAGCTCGTGACTCATGTTGGCCAGGAACTCCGACTTGTACTTCGAGGCCAGCGCGAGCTGCTGCGCCCGGGTCTCCAGCTCCTGCCGGGCCTGCTCGATCTGGAGGTTCTTCGCCTCGATGTCGCGGTTCTGCTCCGCGAGCAGCGACGCCTTCTCCTCCAGTTCGGCGTTCGAGTGCTGCAACTCCTCCTGCTGCGCCTGCAACTCCGCCGACCGGGCCTGCAGTTCGGCGGTCAGACGCTGGGACTCACCGAGCAGCTCGTCGGTACGTGCGTTCGCCACGATCGTGTTGACGTTGACGCCGATGGTTTCGCGGAGCTGCTCCAGCAGATCGCGGTGGATCGCAGTGAACGAGGTGACGGACGCCAGCTCGATGACGCCGAGCACCTGCTCCTCGAAGAGGATCGGCAGCAGCAGCAAGGACGTCGGCACCGTCTCGCCGAGCCCGGAGGAGATGGTCACATAGCTGGGCGGCAGTTCCTCCACCGTGATCGTGCGCCGGCTGCGGGCGGCCTGGCCGACCAGGGAACGGCCGATGGGGATGCGGTCGGGGCGCGCGTCGTCCGCCGGGCGGCCGTAGGAGCCGACGAGCCGCAGTTCGGCGTCCTGCTCCCCGCCCTCGGCGAGGTAGAACGCGCCGTACTGCGCCGAGACCAGCGGCACCAGCTCGTCCATGATCAGCTCGGCGACCACCGGCAGATCACGGTGGCCCTGCATGAGACCGGCGATCCGCGCCAGGTTGGTCTTGAGCCAGTCCTGCTCCTGGTTGGCGCGGGTGGTCTCGCGCAGCGATTCCACCATCGAATTGATGTTGTCCTTGAGTTCGGCCACCTCTCCGGAGGCCTCCACGGTGATCGACCGGGTCAGGTCGCCCTCCGCGACGGCGCTGGCCACCTCGGCGATCGCGCGCACCTGCCGGGTCAGGTTTCCGGCCAGCTCGTTGACGTTCTCCGTCAGACGCTTCCAGGTACCGGAGACGCCCTCGACCTCGGCCTGGCCGCCGAGGCGTCCCTCGGTGCCGACCTCACGGGCGACCCGCGTGACCTCGTCGGCGAACGCGGACAACTGGTCGACCATCGTGTTGATGGTCGTCTTCAGCTCCAGGATCTCCCCGCGCGCGTCGACGTCGATCTTCTTCGACAGGTCGCCCCTGGCCACCGCGGTCGTGACCAGCGCGATGTTGCGCACCTGGCCGGTGAGGTTGTTGGCCATCGAGTTGACGTTGTCGGTGAGGTCCTTCCACGTGCCCGCCACGTTCGGCACCTGGGCCTGGCCGCCGAGGCGTCCCTCGGTGCCGACCTCACGCGCGACACGGGTGACCTCGTCGGCGAACGCGGACAGCGTGTCCACCATCGTGTTGATGGCGTCCGCCAGGGCGGCGACCTCGCCCTTGGCCTCGACGGTGATCTTCTGCGACAGGTCACCGCGGGCGACCGCCGTGGCGACCTGGGCGATCGAACGGACCTGGCCCGTCAGGTTGGACGCCATCACGTTGACGTTGTCGGTGAGGTCCTTCCACGTGCCCGACACGCCCCGCACATGCGCCTGGCCGCCGAGGCGTCCCTCGGTGCCGACCTCACGGGCGACGCGGGTCGCCTCGTCGGCGAACGCGGACAACTGGTCGACCATCGTGTTGATGGTGTTCTTCAGCTCCAGGATCTCCCCGCGGGCATCCACGGTGATCTTCTGGGAGAGGTCGCCCTTGGCCACAGCGGTGGCGACCTGAGCGACGTTGCGCACCTGCGAGGTCAGGTTCCCCGCCATGAAGTTCACCGAGTCGGTGAGGTCGCGCCAGGTGCCCTTGACGCCCTTGACGTCAGCCTGGCCGCCGAGGCGTCCGTCGGTGCCGACCTCACGGGCTACGCGGGTGACCTCGTCGGCGAACGCGGACAGCTGGTCGACCATCGTGTTGATGGTGTTCTTCAGCTCCAGGATCTCCCCGCGGGCATCCACGGTGATCTTCTGGGAGAGGTTGCCCTTGGCCACAGCTGTCGTGACCTGCGCCACATTGCGCACCTGGGACGTCAGGTTCCCCGCCATCAGGTTGACCGAGTCGGTCAGATCCCGCCAGACGCCCGCGACCCCGGGCACCTTCGCCTGGCCGCCGAGGCGGCCCTCGCTGCCGACCTCGCGGGCGACACGGGTGACCTCGTCGGCGAACGCGGACAGCTGGTCGACCATCGTGTTGACGGTCTCCTTCAGCTCCAGGATCTCCCCGCGCGCGGGGACGTCGATCTTCTGGGAGAGATCGCCCTTGGCGACCGCCGTGGCCACCTGGGCGATGTCCCGGACCTGGGTGGTCAGATTGCCCGCCATGGCGTTGACCGAGTCGGTCAGGTCGGCCCAGGTGCCGGAGACCCCCGGCACCTCCGCCTGGCCCCCGAGCGTCCCCTCGGTGCCCACCTCACGGGCGACCCGGGTGACCTCCGAGGTGAACACGGACAACTGGTCGACCATGCCGTTGAACACCATGGCGATGTCGCCCATGAGGCCGTCGGCGTCCTCCGGCAGCCGGGTGCCGAAGTCACCGTCCCGCACGGCTGTCAGACCCGCCAGAAGCCGCCTCAACTCATGATCACCCGGAGCAGCCTCGATGGCCTCACCCGTGCTGCTGGACATGCGCACCCTCGTTCCCCTCCCAGGGGCATCGCTGACTGATCCTTCACCCACCCGCAGTGAAATGTTCGCACGTTAAGAGTACGGTCGGCGCGCGCGAAGCCGCCCCGACGCCCTCAGGCCCCCGACGGGCCCCTGTACGGCACGCGGCGGGGGACCGGCTGGTCCGCGGCGCTGCCGCGGGCCTTCGCCACGCTGCTGGGCCGCGTCCGGGAACCGTCCGGCGCCTGTGCCCTTCACCGTAGTCCTCGGCCGCTTGGCGGCTGGGCCCGCGCCAGGCGTCGCACCCGTGTCCGCGCCGGGGGCGGAGTCCATGCACGCGCTCCGCGGCCGATGCGCCGCGCCGGCCTCGGTCACACCTGGCCGGCCGTGCTCCCCTCCTGCCCGGCCATCGGCCGGTCGACCCGCCGCAGGACCGCGTACGTGGTGACGTGCGCCGTCTGCGGCCCGCGTACCGTTCTGTGCACGTCGTCGCCGCGCACCGGGCCGACCGGCGCGCTCGCCTCCCGGGCCGGGAGGGTGTCCGGCCCCTCTCGGTGGCCACGGTCGCGGCTGTGCCGACCGCGAGGCGACGGGCGGTGTACCGGTGAGCGGGTTCACAGCCGGCATCCGGTGGCGTCTGGGCCGGGATCGTCGGCCAGCATGATCGCCGTGGTGATCCGTTTGCCGACAGGTTCGCGGTGAATGGTGAAGCTCTGGCCGACCGCCATGACGATCTCCAGCCCGTGCCGGCCGATCCGCATCGGGTCGGGCGCGAGGATCACGGGCGGGGTCGGGTTGCTGTCCCACACGGTTACCTTGACCGCGCCGCCGTTGATCTCCAAGGTCAGCAGGCAGGGGCCGGGCGCGTACTTGCGAGCGTTGGTGACCAGCTCGCTGACGACGAGCTGCACGTTGCCCATCGCACGCCCGGACACCGACACCCCGTGCACGGCTTGCACATCCATGAGGAAGCTGCGGGCCAGATCGCGGGCGAGGGCGATGTCCTCGCTGCCCTCGAACGCCCCGGACACCGATATGACGTCCGCTCCCCGCAGCGAGGCCCCGTCGTGGCCGCCTGCTGTCAATTCCATGCGTCTCACCCACCCCCGCGCCCGCTCGTCTACCCCGGAATCTTCACATGAGGCGTACGCAGGCGGATGCGGCCCAACTGCGGATCAGCACGGTGGCGCCCGCGATGCGGCTGTGCGCCACCGGGTCGGGCGTCGAGCGCGGTTCGTGTCCCGGCCGGGGTGGTCAGGATGCGGGGGGACGGCCCGCCGAGGCCGCAGGACGCGATGAGCTGTGCGCCGTCGCCGGCCGGCCGGTATGCCCGGCCGGCACGTCCAACGCCTTTGTGAGGACCTTTGCAGCCGTCCTCGTCCTCCTCCACGCCGAACACATGATGCGCCTTCTCACGCGATTCCTCCACGCCCCTCAGCGGCCGCTCAACTGCCACATCCATGGCCCGGTGACAACTCCACCCACAACGGTTCAGCCTTCAACTCCCCGTCGATACAGGGGAAATGACGACAACGCACCCGCAAGTAGCCCCCCTGCAAGGCTTCGGGGGCAACAAAGGCGGTCCGATCGACAAGGCCTTGGCTTCACCATCTCGTAGACGTGACTGTGCTCTGCCACACTCTGGCTACCTGTCCGCCCGGCAGGTTCTCCCGAGCCCAGAAGGAGCACCTCCCATGCTTTCCCCACTGCCCGTGAGAATCACCGTCGCCGCCCTCGCCGTCACCGGGCTGCTGGCCACCGCTCCTTCGGCGACGGCGATCCCCCGGGCCCCGGTCGCACCCCCGGTGGCCGCCGCCCAGTCGCCGTCCTCCGGTGTCACCGTGAAGATGCCGTCCGCGATCGCCGATCGTCTCGGCGCCGGCCGCCAAGCGCTGATAGACGCCGTCTCCACCGACGTCCTCTCCCGGTCCCACGACGCGAAGGGCCTCGCCCCGAAGGCCGCCGTGAGAAAGCTCGCCGCCGAGGGCCGCAACGTGGTCGTGGACGTCCGTACCGTCTCGCCCGGCTGGGCCCGTGGTGTCGCGTACGTCGAGGCGTCGCGCACGCACCACGGCGAGCCGGAAGGCTGGCTCTACATCGCCCACCGCAAGGACGGGCGCTGGGTCTCCGGCCTGGAAGGCGACCGCGAATTCGCCGACCACGTGGCGGAGTCCCCGCTGGTCGGCAAGGCGGAGCGGCAGACCATGACGGCGTACGCGCAGCGCAAGGTGACGGCACCGGAGCAGGCGTCGTCGGTAGGGACCCTGGCCAACACCAACGGGCTGCTGCTGCCCTGGATGCCCGACTACTACATGACTCTGACCGGCGGCGCGCACTCCAGCGACGGCTCGACCGGCTACTGGAGCAGCCTCGACTTCGCCGGTGGCAACGCCAGCGGCCGGGTCCGCTCCTCACGGGAGGGTACGGCGACCTCGATGTGCGGCGCCGGCGGCGGCTGGACCCGGGTGATCCACCCGGGCGGCTTCTCGACGGACTACTACCACATGTGGAACGCGACCTACTACAACGGCACGGCGATCGGCAGCAGCGCACTGCTCGGCACCATCGGCACCGACACCTGTGCAGGCGGTTCCGCGACCGGCGCCCATGTGCACTGGAGCCTGCGCACGTACGACGCCAACTACGCCGGCCAGTACACCTGGCTGAACGGCCGCACCATCGGCGGCTGGACCTGGTGGAACGGCTCCAGCCAGTACACCGGCTGCGCCACCCGCCTCGGCACCACCGCCTGCCCCGGCACGGCGATCTACAACCGCACCAGCTGACAGCCGCCCCGCGTCTCCGCGCCCGGCTCCACCGCCGGGCGCGGAGTCACCTGCACCACGCACGTGGTCAACGCCATGCGCTTCTGCTCCTGGTACGTCGCCGTGTCGGCCGGACACATCTGGCACTTCACCGAGCTCCTGGCACGAGAGCCGACCATCACCGCGGCCCGCGTAGCCGCCGAACTCGGCCTCGCACCCGACACCGCGCAGCGCGCCCTGGCCAGAGCCCATGCGGTCGTCGGTGAGGTGCTCGCCTCAGCAGAGGCAGCCCGTCCCGTTCGGTCGTGGATCGCGCCAGCCGTGGGCGTGCTCGGTCTGCGCGGAGACCAGGGACCGGGCGGCGCGGTTGGTGGGCGGGGCCGTCGCACCGGCCGCCGGGGGCGTGAAGGGCTCCATCAGGGAGGCCACCGTGCGGGCGACGCCGCCCACCACCACACTGCGCACCCTGGCCGCCGCGTCGATGTCGCTGAGGGGGTCGCCCTCGACGCACACGAAGTCGGCGAGCGCTCCGGCCGACACCGTGCCCAGTTGCGTGCCCAGTCCCATCCGCCGGGCGGGGTTCACCGTCGCGGTGCGCAGGGCCTCGTACGGGGTGAAGCCGCCCCGGACCATCGCCCGGAGGTTGTGGTGCAGGGAGATCGCCGGGTCGTCGAGGGGGGCGTCGGAGCCGGCGACCACGGTTCCGCCGCCCTGCTGGACGCGCAGCAGCATGTCGACGCCGCCCGCGAGGAGGGCCCGGTTCAGCTCGGCGGTCGGACCGCCCGCCGCGTCGGCCTTCGCCACCAGGGCGTCGTAGTCCCATGGCGGGTAGAAGCGCTTGGTGCGCTCGTCGTCGACGAGGGAGCGGTCGTCGGCCAGGAGGACCGACGAGTTCATGAGTGTGGAGGTGACGGGCATTCCGGCGGTCGTCAGGACGCCGATGGCGTCCTGGTAGGCACGGCCCAGCCGGGTCTGGGTCTGGGAGTAGCCGACGCGGTTGCCGCCGCCGGTGTGCTCCATGCAATCCATGCCGTACGTCGCCTGCGGATAGGCATAGTGCGAGGTCACCGGCGTGCCTGCGAGGTGGGCGTGGTGCGTCGCGGCGGCCTCCAGCGGGGCGGGCAGCCGGATGTAGGTCTTGACGAGGTCGTACGCGAGGGCGTGGGCCCGTTCCATCTCCAGCTGGAGCTGTGAGGCGCTGAGCACCGGGCGGGCGAAGTTCCAGAAGACGCGGGCCCCGTCCAGGGCGTCGCCCGTCCCGAAGAACCGCGGTCCGGTCTTCGCGCCGGCCTCCAGGGCCTCCCGGGTCTCCACCATCTGGTAGGCGGGATCTCCCGGGGAGACGACGGTGGTGATGCCGTACGACAGGAGCAGGCGGCCGGTGCGGTCGCCCCACTGCCGGCCGCGTATGTGCCAGTGCACGTGGGCGTCGATCAGGCCGGGCATGAGGGTCAGGCCGGAGGCGTCCACGATCCTGTCGCCGCGTCCCTGCCCGGCGGGGACCACCTCGGTGACGCGGCCCCGCTGGACCACGACGTCCACGTCCCGGCGCAGGCCGCGGCTGCGGCCGTCCCACAGGGCGCCCGCCCGGAAGACCGTGGTGCTCGCGGCGACGGGCCGGCGGTAGGAGAGGTCGACGGGCACGGTGTGCGGTGTTCCCCCGGTGACGGGCACCTTCCGCAGCCTGCCGTTGGAGAGGTAGAAGAGCGTGCCGGAGCCGTCCACGGAGACGGAGTCGGTGACTTCCGTGGTGATCTGCTCGGGTGGGCCGGTGATCCGTCCGGTGGCGTCCACCGGGACGCGCCACGCCGTGCTCTCCAGGACGCAGACGAAGTACCTGCCGTCCGGTGTCCACACGGGGCCGTCGTCCCCACGGGTGGCGATCGACCGGTGGGCGGCCACCGGTTCCGAGCGGGTGGTGCCCGTCTCCAGGTCGACCGACAGGACCTCGCTGAGTCCCGCGCGGTTCCGCTTGGAGTACGGCTTGTTGGCGGCGAGTACGATCCGCCTGCCGTCCGGTGCCCACGAGGGGCGTCCGGGCTGGAAGACGGCCGGCAGCACCTGGCGGACGACCCCCGAGCCGATTTCCAGGACCCACGTTCCGCCGTTCTCGTCCTGGTAGGCGATCTTCGTGCCGTCCGGGGACCAGCGGGGGGTCAGCTGCGCGCCGCTCCGGTTGGTCAGCCGGACGGGTGCGCCGCCCTTCACGTCCTGGCGCCACAGCGCGGCGGTTCCGGAGCGGTCGCTGGCGTAGACGAGCGAGGCGCTGTCCGGGGACCAGTCGGGGTCGGAGTTGAAGTATCCGTCGTCGGCGAGCCGGGTGGGGGCGTGGCCGATCCGCATCACCCACAGGGCGTTGAGGGCGCGGAACGCGACCTGCCGGCCGTCGGGTGAGACGACGGGCCCGGCGATGCCCTTGACGGGCTGCGCGCCCGGTGCGGTGAAGTCCCTGACCGTGCGCCGCCAGGGTGGGCGCGCCAGGGAGACCGTGGCGGTGAACGGCACCTTCCGCGAACTCTCGGTCAGGTGCAGGCGCCGGATGCCGCCGGTCGCGGTGTACAGCAGCTCATCGGCCGACACCCAGGAGGTGCGCACGGCGTGGACGTCCTCGCCCGCGGCGACGACCTCGTCGTCCACCATGACGTCGGCGCGCGTGCCGAGGAACCGGACGTAGCTGACGCGGGTGCCGTCCGGGCTCAGCGCGGGGCCGAAGACCTTGGCGCCCGGAGTGGGGGCGATCAGCCGGGTGCGTTCGCCGGTGGCGACGTCCACGACGTCGATGGCGGAGTCGTCGACGGTGCACACGATGCGCCTGCCGTCGGCGGCCCAGGCGGGCATGCCCTCCTCGGAGTCGCCCGTCGTGAGGCGGGTCCGCGCTCCGGTGGCCGGGTCCAGCAGCCACAGGTCGTTGCTGCCCGACTGGTCGGAGGTGAAGGCGATCCGCTTGCCGTCGGGTGAGAACTGCGGCTCACGGTTGTCGTAGTCGTCCTTCGTCAGTTGCTCGAGCCCTTGTCCGTCGCGGCCGACCCTCCACAGCTGGTACGTGCCGTCGCGGAAGGACTGGAAGACGATCGCGCTGCCGTCCGGTGACCAGTGCGGCTGCGTCGCGTCCTGGAACTCGTCGGTGAGCCGCACGGCGGTTCCCCCGGCCGAGGGGAGCGTCCAGATCGCGCTGAGCACGTCGACGGCGATCGTGGACCGGTCCGGGGAGAGGGCTGCCGCGATGTTGGTCCCTTCCGAGACCGTGAGCTTCCTGACAGGCGCTGTGTCCGCTCCGCTCTCCGGTATCCGGTCGTCGGCCGCCGCCCGCCCCACGCCGGTCAGCGCGCCGGCGGCCAGCACGCCGCCGCCGAGCAGGATCCGGCGCCGGCTGGGGCCCGCCGGGCTCTGCGCCCCTTGTGTGCGTGCGTCGTTCGCGTCGGTGTGGCCGTGGTCCATCGGTATTCCCATCGGATCTGTTCGGTGAGCTGGGTGGCTCAGGGGCAGACAGCGCGCAGGAGACGAGCCAGGCGGTGAACGCCCTCCTCGATCTGCTCCGGGTCGAGATAGCTGCAGGCGAGCCTGAGTTGGTGGTCGCCGCCGGACCCGATGTAGAAGTGGGACATGGGTGTCCACAGCACACCGAATTCCTTGGCCGAGCGTTCGAGCAGCGGCTCGTCGGCCGGCACGGTGAGGCGCAGGCGGACGAAGAACCCTCCCCTGGGCCGGTTCCAGGAGACTCCGGCCGGGGCTCGGGCGCCTTCCCCGAGGTGACGGTCCAGGGCGTGCAGCAGCACCCTCAGATTTCGCTGGTACAGCTCGCTCTTGGCGCGGGCGGCCTCGGCCACCGACCCCCGGTGCTGAAGCAGGATGCCGCCGATGACGGCCTGGGAGATCGGCGAGGTGTTGACCGTCACCATGCTCTTGACAGTGGCGAGTTCGTCGGCGAGCAGGCCGATGCCGCCCGAGGGCTGCCGGACCGGCTGGTCGGCGACCGCGTAGCCGACCCGGGCGCCGGGCATGCACGTCTTGGCGAACGTGCCCAGGTGGACGACCCGCTCGCCGCCGGGCAGCGCCTTCAGCGGGGGCAGGGCTGCCGCGTCCGTGGCGGTGAAGGCGTACGCGTTGTCCTCCAGCAGCAGGAAGTCCTCCCGCTCGGCCACCGCGAGGAGCCGGTGGCGTGCCGCCAGGCCGAGACGGCTGCCCGACGGGTTGGAGAAGTCCGGTGCCACGTACATGGCCCGGATGCGGGAGCCGCTCGCGCGTGCCCGGCGGCACACCTCGTCCAGCTGGGCGAAGTCCAGGCACTCTTCGGTGTCGTCCACCGCGACCGTGTCGATGCCCAGCAGGTTCGCCGCCCCGGTGAGCCCGACGAAGCAGGGGTTGGCCACGGCCAGCAGGTCCCGGGAGGAGGTGAAGAGGGTGCGCAGAACCAGCAGGATGGCCTCCTGGCAGCCCACCGTGACGACGACCGACTCCTCGGGGACGTCGATGCCGTGGTCGGTCCGCAGGGCCTGCGCCACCAGCTCGTTGATCAGGCCGCGGCTGGGGCCGTACTGGTAGAGCAGCCGGTCCACCTGCGCGGGCGTCAGGCTGCGCTCCTCTTCCAGGTAGCGCCGGTAGCGGGCGATGTGGAGCGGGATGTCGATGTCGTCGAAGAAGGCGGTGTGCGGGGCGCCGGGCGCGAACGAGATGGCGTCCGGGAAGCGGCCCATCACCTCGTTGAGGAAAGTGATCGACCCCATGACGGGCGAGTCGAGGCAGGCGTGCAGGGACTCGCGTTCGAGTACTTTCCCGGTCACTGGTCTCCCGCCTCTGCCTGCGCGTCGGGCCGGTGCGCCGCGGCGGCGAACCTGGCCGAGAACCTGCCGACCTTGTCCAGCACGTCGTCCCCGTACAGCCGCAGTGCCTGGGCCAGCGAGAACTCGGCCATGTAGGCGCGGAAGGCGTCCACGGGTTCCTCGGACAGGTGCAGCATCCGCCGGTTGGCCAGCACCGCGGGCGCGGCCAGCTGCTCCACCGCGTCCTCCACGGCCCGGTCCATCGCCTTGGGGTCCACGACCTCGTCGATCAGCAGTGCCGCCTGCGGGTCGCCGGCCCACAGCTTGCGCCCGCCCAGGACGATCTGGCGGGCGACCCGGGCGCCGGTGAGGCGGCCGAGGCGGAAGTTCGCGGCGCCGGGGACGATGCCTTCCTGGGCGGCCGGGAGACTGAGGTAGGAGTCCGCGGCGGCGACCACCTTGTCCATGACGAGCAGGAGCTGGGTCCCGCCGCCGATGGCGAAGCCGTCCACCGCCGCGGCCCACGGCTTCTCGATGCCGTGCGGCGGGTAGGCGTCCTGCTGCCCGCGGGTCGACAGGCCGCGGAGCATCTTGCTGATGTAGCCCAGTTCGCGCTGGAGCAGGAAGTCGACGAAGGAGATCCTGCCGCGGTGGAGGTCGGCGAGGTTGATGCCGGCGCTGAACACCCGGCGCCCCCGGTAGCGGGGGTGTGTCATCGGCGCGCCGCGCAGGACACCGACCTTGATCGCGTCGTCCAGCAGGACGAGGTCTACGGCGACCTCGAGCTGGGCGATCAGTTCGTTGTCCTCGGCGTTGAGGCAGGACTCGTTGTGGAAGGTGACGTGTCCGCCCGCGCCGCGGCGCTCCAGCGTGACCTTGCCGAGGTCGACGCGTCCCGTCGCCCGGAAGCGGTCCAGCAGCGCCAGTGCCTCGGGGCTGGGGTCGCGCAGGACGTCCACCAGGTGTCCCCCGGCTCCGGGCAGCCGCAGGATCTCCCGGAAGAAGATTCCCTGGTCGATCTCCCGGCCTTCCTTGTCCTCCTGGACGTGGCTCAGTTCGTCCGCGAGCTGTCCGGCGGTGGGGACGAGGCCGGGAAAGGCCTGCGCCGCTGCCACCGCGAGCTGCGCGAGGCCGAGCCGCAGGGTCCGTCCCGCGGTCAGGTGGTCGTAGACGTCCTCCGCGTGGGCCCGCAGGAAGCCGGCCCGCCGGGACCGGCACGCCTCGTGGATCCGGGCGGCCTGTTCCTGCTGCTCGGCCGAGCGGCCGGTCCGGGGCGGCATCGCGGCCAGCGGGGCCTCGCGGTCACGGATGTCGGCGGCAAGGTCCGCGGCGGCGTCGGCGAGCGCTCCGTCCGGCAGCGGACGGGCGGCGGGGGCGGGACGGGGTGACCCGATGGTCAGCACAGCGTTCCTCTCGACGTTACGGGCGGGTGGCCGGCTGCCGGCGTCGCAGGCTGCGGTCGCACGCGGCGAGGTGGGCGCCGAGTGCCTCCTCGTAGCTGAGGCCGGAGTCGAACAGCAGCCTGCGCCGGATCGACCACTCCTGGCCGGGCAGCGCGGACAGTTCGTCCACGAGGGCGGCGGCCCGCTCCCGGATCTCGCGCGTGCTCCCGGCGGTCTCGTCCACCAGGTCGCCGACGGCCTCGGCGGCGCTCAGCCAGGGGCGCAGCAGGAGCAGGCGGCGGGCCCGGGCCGTGCCGATCTGGTTGGCCAGCCGGTGCACGGCCGTTCCCGGCCAGGCCCCGTCCTCGGCGCCCGCGAGCCTCAGCCGCGCGTCGGGGGCGGCGAGCCGGTAGTCGGCGACGAGGAGCACTTCGAGCGCGGGGCCCGTGCAGTCGCCCTCGGCGACGGCGAGGGTGGGACGACCGGCGTTCTCCAGCCGTCGCAGGGCGCGCTCCCAGGTGTTGACGAGGTGAATGCCGGTCCCGGAGGGCGTGAAGCCGGCCGGGTCCTGCGCGGTCGGGGCGGCGTCGCCGCCCAGCAGCAACAGGACGACTCCGCCGTCGGCGCTCTCGGTCTGTGCGACCACGGCCGCGACGCGGGACACGAGTTCGGGCGTGAGCTGCTCGTTCCCGCCGACGGTCAGGACGGCGGCCGCCCCGTCGGTGAGGCTGTGGGTGAGGTGAGTGGTGGGCACAGTCGTCCTTCCTTCGGTCGGGTTGGTGGTCACCACTGGACGAGCGCCGTCTCGATCGTGGAGCCGGGCCCCATCGTCATCAGCACGCCGTAGTCGCCCCGGCTCACTCGTCCTTCCTCCATCAGCCGCTCGTAGGAGAAGAGGAAGGAGCCGCTGGAGAGGTTTCCGTAGTCGCGCAGCACGCCGGTGGTGTGGCGCACCGCGTGCGCCGGCAGGCCGAGGTTGACCTTCACCGAGTCGATCACTTTCTTGCCGCCGGAGTGCACGAGCCAGTGGTCGATGTCGCCGCGGCGCAGGCCGGTGCCGTCGAGGAGGCGGTCGACGACGTCCTCGGCGTGCGCGCCGACGACGTACGGGACGTCGCGGTCGAGGTAGAAGCTGAACTTGCCCTGGTCGTCGTCCCAGTCGTACCGCATGGCGTCCACCGCGTCGGGGATGATGCGGCTGGCGAACTTCAGCACGGTGCCGGCCGGCAGAGGGCTGTCCTCGGCGGTGTCGTCCCGCGGCGGGCCGGTGATCATCGCGACGGCGGCGGCGCCGTCGCCGAAGAGGCTGTTCACGACGGCGGTGCGCATGGTTCCGTCGAAGACGTAGGCGGCCGAGCAGACCTCCACGCACACCATGACGGCGAGGCGGCCGGGGTTGGCCGCCGACCAGCCCGCCACGGCGTTGAGCGCGTTGAGCCCGGCGTTGCAGCCCATGCCCACGACGTCGAGCCGGCTGGTCGAGGTGGACAGGCCCAGTTCCTTGATCAGCAGGGCCGAGAAGCCGGGCGTCAGCAGGCCGGTGGTGGAGACGCAGCAGAGGTGGCCGATGTCGGACAGCGCGCACCCGGCCCGCTTGAGCGCGGTCTCCAGGGCCTGCACGCCGATGCGTGTCCCGTGTGCCTTGTGCTTGGCGAGGAGTTCGCCCTGCGTCTCCGTCGCGCGCGTTCCGTCCGGGAGTTCGGGTGGCAGGGTGAGGTAGCGGCGTTCGATGGCGCTGTTGAGGAAGACCGACCGGACCTTGGGGTCCTCGATGCCGAAGAGGTCCAGCATCTCGCGCTGGCTGTAGGAGTTGGCGGGTGTGGCGGTGCCGAATCCGACGATCACCGGCCTCGGGCCAAAGTTCGCCGCTGTCATCCGCTCCTGTCCGGTGACGGACGGGCCCCCGGAGGCGGACGCCGTCATGCCACGTTCCCCAGTCCGCTGGTGGCGAGTTCGATCTGCTCGGTGGTGTGGGCCGCGGAGACGGCCATCCGTATCAGGCCTCTGCCCTTGGCCACCGTCGGGAAGAACGCCGGGGTGACGATGACTCCGGCCTTGCGCAGCCGCGCGGCGGTGTCGAGTGCGTCCTCCTCCGTGGAGAAGAGGGCACCGCGGATCGGCGACCGGGTTCCGGCGTTGAAGAGGGAGTTGCCGGTGAGGGAGTCGAAGAGGTCCGTGTTGCGCCACAGGTCTTTCTGGAGCCGTGCCACGGTGCCGTCGAGGTGCAGTTCGGCGGAGGCCCGGCAGGCGCTGACCACGGGCAGGGCGATCGGGCCGCCGAAGATCAGCGGATTGCCGAACTTGCGCAGCTTGACGGTGTCCTCCTCGGTGTTCAGCACGACGAAGCCGCCGTTGCTTGCGCCGAAGGCCTTGGCGAGGGAGCCGACCAGGATGACGGACTCGGGCAGGTCGCCGTCGGCGCCGCCGAACTCCTCGTAGGCGTAGCCGGCGCCGCGCGGGCCGGTGATGGACACGCCGTGGGCGTCGTCCACGTAGAGGTATCCGCCGACGGTCGCGCACAGCTCGGACAGCCGGCGGACGTTGATCAGGCCGCCCATGGATCCGACGCCGTCCACGAGCACGATCGGCGTGCGTCCGAAGGCGTAGGCCTTGGCCATGGCGTCGGCCAGGCCGTCCGGGTCGGCGAAGTCGAACCGGGTGACAGTGCCTATCTGCTGGAGCACGCCGCGCAGTACCTGGATGGACGCGTGCGCGGTGCGTTCCACGAAGAAGGCGACGCCGTCCGGGGAGACGGGGTAGCTGGGCAGGACGCCGGTGCCTAACAAGGGCAGCACGCCGAGGTGGACGCTGCCGACGGAGGTGAAGCAGGTGACGTGACGGCCTCCGTAGACGGTGCCGAGCATGTGCTCCAGGGTTTCCAGGTCCTGGAACCGCATACGGGTCCGGGAGGAGGAGAACTGGACGCCGACCTGGCGCACGGTTCTGGCCGCGGCCTCGGTGAGGGCGGGGTGGGTGTCCAGTCCGAGGTAGGAGCAGGAGATGAACTCGACGGCGCGCTCGCCGCCGCTGAGAGTCACCTCCTTGCCGTCCCTCGCGGTGAACACGTGACCGGTCAGGTCGTCCGCGATGGCTCGGGTCAGCGCGCCCGACGTCTTGCTGACACGGGCCGCGACCCAGTTGGCGGGTTCTGTGGTACGAGGCATCGAAGCAGCTCCTGAATGCGGGTGTATGGGGAGTGGAACCGAGGTTCCGTCAGTCGGTGTGGTGTTCGTGGAAGAACGGGACCTTTCCGCGGTCCGTGTGGTGGAACTGCGAGCTGTCGACCCGCTCCACCGTCAGCTCCCGGTAGGAGGGGGCCGTGAAGACGCGTTGCATGTGGTAGGCGCCGCGCAGTGCGGCGACGGCGTCGTCGGCCGTCAGCCCGGACGGGGTGCGGTCGGAGACGAGCAGCCGTATCGAGAAGCCCGTGGCGTGCTTCAGCACCTGGAACTGGCAGTCCGCCGCGTCGGTGATGCCCAGTACGGCGAGCCGGTCCATCACCAGGTCCTGGGAGATGGTGGTGCTGTCCACGTTGAGCGACTGGCGGACGCGGCCGACGAGGGTCAGCCGGCGGGCGGCGCTGCCGCACAGGCAGGGCCCGGTTTCGATGTACCCGTCGTCGCCGACCTGGTAGCGCAGCAGCGGCATCCCGGAGTCGGTCAGCGTGGTGACGACGACCTCGCCGACCCGGCCGTCGGGCTGGACGCACCCGGCGGCCGTGTCGATGACCTCGACCACGAGGGCGTCCTCGTGCAGGTGGTGGGTCGAGCCGGTCTGGTAGGCGCACTGGTAGCCGATGGGGCCGGTCTCACTGGTGGAGTACGAGAGCGACCGCACCCGCAGGTCGGGGCGGGCCTCGGCGAGCTGCCGCTCCCGGCTCTCCCCGAGGATCTCCCCGATGTAGAGGAAGGTGCGTACGGCGGCCAGGGCCCCGGCGGTGTCCTCGGTGAGCAGCTTGACGCCGGCGGAAGGCGAGCAGATGACGGTGTCCACCGCGTGTTCGCGCAGGACCTCGGGGGTCTCGGGAGAGCCCAGGGCGCTACTGCCCATGGGGAAGGCCAGGGCGTCGAGCAGCCGCGTCACGTCCTGGGCGAAGCTGAACGCGCCGTTGAGCTCTGCCGGGTAGAGGAAGTTGGCGACGCGGCGGGGGCTCGACCCGAGCGCGCTGAGCACGCCCCGGGCCCCGAGGAAGGCGACCCTCTCGGCGAACTCCCAGGAGTGGTAGAGGACCTTGCGCCGTCCGGACGTACCACTGGAGCGCAGGGCCAGCCCGGAACCGCCGTCGCCCAGGACCAGGTCCTGCGTGCCCGGTGGGCAGGTGCTCTGCAGATCCACCGGCGAGAAGAGCGGCATTCTGGCCAGATCGCGGGCCACTCGGACATCGAGTGCTCCGGGCCATCTCGCGGCTGCGGCGGGATTCTTCCGGAGCGCCTCGACGGTGTGCGCCAGATTGATCTGCTGGATTTCTTCCAGTTGCCTCCTGGTCAGCACGTCGAGATCGGCGGCCAGGTGAATCCGGGACGCTGCACCGAGCGTCTTTTGCCTCAGTTCCGAGAATGATTCGACTTCCCGTAACACGTCTCTGCCAGCTTTCATCAGTGTTCCGTGACGGATTCCATGTCGCGGTAGCCGGGCCAGTTCGGCTGCCGCTTCTCGTTGAACGCTTCGACCCCCTCGAGCCAGTCGGCGGAGAAGGCCACGGCATGCCAGGCCGCGTCCTCTATCTCCAGGCCGGTCGCGAGGTCCCCGCCGTGTCCGAGCCTCAGCGCGCGCTTGGCCGCCCGCAGCGCCACCGGAGAGTTCGCCGCGTAGGCGCGGGCGATGCCCAGCGCCGACGCGCGTACCTCGCCCGCTGGGGAGAGGGTGTCCACGAGGCCCAGTTCGAGTGCCTCGGCCGCCGGGACCCGGCGTCCGCTGAAGATCAGGTGGGCGGCGCGGGCCGCGCCCACGCGGCGCGGCAGCAGCTGGGTTCCGCCGCCGCCGGGGATGACGCCGACGGCGGTCTCGGGCAGGCCGACGACCGCGCCGGGGTCGGCGACGATGACGTCGCAGGAGAGCGCCAGCTCGTAGCCGCCGCCGAGTGCGTAGCCGTGCACCGCCGCGATCACGGGCATCGGCAGCGCCAGTACGCCGGCGTACGCGGCCCTGCTGACCGGCCGGGCCCGGGCCCGGTCCGACTCGGTGTAGTTCCGGCGCTCCTTGAGATCGGCGCCCACGCAGAAGGCCCGCTCGGCGGTGGAAGTGATCACGGTGACGCCGACCGAAGGGTCGCCCGCGAGGGCGGTGGTGGCGGCGGCCAGTGACGCTCCGAACTCCATGGAGACCGCGTTCATCGCGTGCGGCCGGTCCAGCACCAGCTCCGCGATCCGCCCGCGCTCCAGACGGCGGACGGTGATCGACTCACCGAACCTCCCCTCGGTCACCGGCCCCAGCCCAGATCACGCGCGGACGCCCCGGGTGCGGCCTCCGGGCCGAAGACGCCCGGGTTTGCGCGGGCGACCAGGTCGGCGGAAAAAGCCGGTCCGGCCGTCGCCGAGATTCTCACTAAAGAATGCGACATTATATTTTTCCTCCGTGAAGACGATTTCTCTGACAGACTCTGCTTTTCCCTCGCGCGGCCCCACTTCCAGCAGCCCGATACGTCGCATCACCACGGACGCGCCGATATGATGGGCGGCGAAAACGGTCTATACGACCACGCTTCATTTTCCCAAAAGGAATCCAAATGGACATTTCGGGCACCACTGGTGATGCCTCGCCTCTCCCGTTACACGGCAGAGCCCTCCAGGCGTACGAGTACGCCTGCGCAAGGGAAAAGGTCGCTCCGGCGGAGGTCGCCTCCGCGATCGGTTCGGACCTGAAGGAAGCGGAGGAGCTGTTGAGATCACTGTGCGGTCTCCATCTCCTGTGGCCCACCGCCGGCGACGGATACACCGCCAGCTCTCCGAGGATCTTCGGCGCCCAGCTCATCGCCCCCGCCGTAAGGGAACTGGCGGAGCGCCAGCAGCACATCATGCACATGATGGAGCGGCTGGATTCCCTCGCCGAGATCTACGAGCAGAGTCCCGCGAAGCGGCTCCGCCGTCCCGAGATCGAGGTCCTGCCGGACATCGACTCCGTGCGCAGCGCGCTGAACGGCCTGTCGGCGGACGCCCGTCAGGAGATCCTGACCTCCCAGCCCGGGGGCGCGCGCCCCACCGAGGTGCTCGAAGAAGCCCTCAGGCGGACCGAGTCGGTCCTCGGCCGCAACGTCAGCATGCGGACCCTCTACCAGCACACCGCGCAGTTCAGCCCGGCCACCAGGGCCTACGTCAAGCATGTGGCCCCTCTCGGCGCCCAGGTCCGCACGCTCAGCGACGGGTTCATGCGGCTGATCGTCTTCGACCGGGAGACCGCGGTGCTGCCCCTGCACGGCAACGCGCAGGGCGCCGTGATCGTCAGCGACCGGAGCATCGTGGACTTCGTCGTCCAGGCATTCGAGTGGGTCTGGCCCACGGCCAGCCCGTTCCCGGTCTCCTACGACAAGAGCCAGGTGATGGGCGCCTCCGAGGAGATCAAGCTCACCATTTCCCAGCTGCTGGTGGACGGCGTGGAGGACAAGGTGATCGCCCGTCGGCTGGGCATGTCCCTGCGGACCTGCCAGCGCCACATCTCGGACGTCATGACCCGGCTCGGAGCGCGCAACCGGCTGCATGCGGGCTACCTGCTCAGCAAGGTCATCGACGACCGGCGGTGAACCGGTGTCCCGGGCCCCGGCGGAGCCGTCGGCCGGGCCATCAGTCGCCGCGCAGCAGTTCCGGGGAACCGGGCACCGGCTCGCCCAGGTCCGCGCCCAGGGCGACGATCCGGTTCTGCCCGTCCACGTGGACGACGCGCGGCTCGAACGTCTTGGCCTCGGTTTCGGGCACCTGCGCGTAGCTGATGATGATCACGAGGTCCTCGGGGTGGACCAGATGGGCCGCGGCGCCGTTGATCCCGATCACTCCCGTGCCGCGCTCCCCCTCGATGACGTAGGTCTCCAGACGGGCGCCGTTGTCGATGTCGACGATCTGCACCTTCTCGCCGGGCAGCAGGTCGGCCGCCTCCATGAGATCCGCGTCGATGGTCAGCGATCCCACGTAGTGCAGATCGGCCTGGGTCACCGTGGCGCGGTGGATCTTGGACTTGAACATCGTGCGATACATCGGTACGTCTCCAGGTTCAGTGCTGAGAGAGGCCTGACGGACGGTCCGGGGCTACGGAGCGAGTGACCGCGATGCCGGCGATCAGGAGCACCAGGCCCACGAGCAGGCCGACGGCCATTCCGGAGTGGGCGGGCTCGGGCAGCCCGGAGCCGGCGCCGACCAGGAGCCCCGCCGTCATGTTGCCGACGATCTCGCCGACCGCGGTCACCACGCTCACCAGGGCGAACACCTGGGTCAACTGGTCCGGCGGCACGGTGTCCGCGGCCTCCACCTGGATCTTGGGGAAGGCCAGGCACTCCGCCACCGCGAAGAGGGTGAGTCCGGCGAGGATCAGGACCAGAGCGCTGGTGAACGACAGCACCAGCCCGATGCCGCCCGCGACGGCCACGGTCAGGTAGAGCGCGCCCCGGGGCAGTTTCGAGAAGAAGGGGAGCATGGCCAGCTGGATGGCGATGATGGCCAGCGGCTGGTAGCTCAGGAACAGCGTGCGGTGCCCGGCCTGCGCCGGGTTGACCACCTCGTAGAGCAGGATCATGGCGTACAGGAAGCCCATCGCGAAGTAGATCGCGAAGGTGTAGACCAGTACGACGGCTGCGGCGCGGTTCTTCAGGACGGTGAGGCTCGCCCCGAAGCCGCGCGTGCCGGGTGCGGGCACCTCGAAGGCGAGCCCGCGGCCGAGCAGACCGACCGTCAGGCCGACGCCGAGCTCGACCACCACGAGGCCCACCAGTGCGGGGACCCCGGCCCGGCCGACCGGGCCGGCCGCGACGGGTGCCAGGACGTAGGCCAGGTTCAGGAGGATGAAGAACACCTGGAACACCTGGCTGCGCCGGTCCTCGCGCGCCGCAGCCGTCAGGAGCGACCGCACGGCGGGCCGGGACACGCCGACGCCGAGACCGGCCAGCACCGCGAAGAGGAACAGGGCGGCGTCCGCCGTACTGACGGCGACGGTGGCGAAGCCGGCCGCCTTCAGCGTGGACGCGATCGTCAGCGTCCAGGCGGAGTGGAGCCGGCCGAACACGAGCGGGGTGCACACCGCGCCCACCAGTGCCGCACCGACATGGACCGACAGCGCGAGCGAGAAGACGGTCGGGGCGATCCGGCCGCCGTGCAGCACCGCCACCGGCAGCAGGGTGAGCACCATGGCCAGGCCGGCGTTCGACAGCAGGGTGAACCCCAGCCCCGCGGCGACCGCGGGCGGGTGCCCCGTCGCCGGCCGGGCGCTCCGCGCGGTCTCGGTGGACTCCATGCTCACCGGGTCCCGTCGGCCGCGGCGACGGCCTCGCTGTCTAAGAGCAGCCGGCCGACCCAGGCGAAGAAGGCGTCGGCGAGCTGCGACCGGGCGGGCTCGGGGAGACTGGAGAACTCGGCCATGGCCGTTCCCCATTCCCCGAGGACCGGGCCGTCGTCGGTGAGCAGCCAGTCCACGCAGAGGTAGTCGGCCTGAAGGCTCGCGACGATCCGCTCGACATCGGGCATGACCGCGGCCACGTCCGGGTTGGCGCTGGCGCTGCCGCCCTGGGAGATGTTGGAGAGGTAGGAGCCCTCGGCCGGGGTGCGCAGCATGCTCGCGGCGAACGTGCCCTCCACCATCGCGACCCGCAGGTCGCCCCGGTTGGGCAGGTACTCCTGCACGATGTAGTTCTGGCCGGTCTGCGAGACGATGTCGACGGCCGCGCGCAGCTGCTCGTAGCTGTCCAGCTTCAGCACTCCGAAGCCGATGCCCATCTCACGCGCCTTGAGGATGTACGGGCCTTCGCCGATCTCCTCCCGGACGACGTCCAGCCCTCTGCGCGCGTAGCGGCCGAAGGGCAGGGCCACCGTCTTCGGCGTCCTGACACCCAGGACGGACGCCCGCGCCAGGATGGCCAGCTTGTCGCGCTCCAGGCTCTCGGAACCCACCAGGGAGCGGTTGAGCAGCACCGAGTCGCTCGCGTCGATGGCGCGGTAGACGCCCCGCAGGAAGTGCGTGGCCTGCGGATCGCCGCTGACGTCGTCGACGATGTACGCCCGGCGCGTCTCCAGCAGGTCGACGCCGTTGTGCCACAGCCGGGGCCGGTCACCGCAGGCGGGCACCAGCTCATTGGCGGAGACGAAGCGGAAGGAGAAGCCGTGCTTCGCGCACGGCTCGGCCCAGCGCTCCTCCATCTGCGCGGAGATCTTGTCCACATACTCCGGAAGGAAGTCGTCCGGATGGCAGATCCAGGTCACCACGTGCTCAGTCGCCATGATCCCATTCCCCCACGAAAACCCTTTCGGCCAGGCCCGGTCACCGCTGTGGCGCTCGGTACGGGCGTGGCCTCGAACACCGCAACTCTTACAGGGGAGCGATGGGTTCCGCCGGCTTTGGCGGGCTCGGATCCTTGCCTGGCGTCGATACGACAGGGGGGTCTCGGGAGGCGCGCAGCACACGGCGGTACTTGTGCGGGGCCGGCGGGTCCGATGCTTCAGACAGCTGCGGCCCGGCCGGGGCGGCAGTCCCGCGGTTCGATCGGCGGTTCCGGCGCGGTCGGCAGACCGGGGTGCCGGAGTCGGTCGGCCGCTTGCACGGTGTCGACACTGCGGGCATCTTGACGACGCATTGTCGCGTTCCTGACAATCACAGTCCCCCCGCTGTCACCTGGAGGCCCGTTGAGTCACGGCCCGTCACGCCGCGCCGCCCTGCTCGTCGCAACCGGCTGCGCACTCGCGCTGCCCGCCATATGTTCCGGCACCGCTCGTGCCGCCGGCACCGTCCCGGCGCCGTACCGTGAGCTGCCCCTGGTCACCCACCCCCGTCACCCCGCCGCCCGCTACGCGCCCGACGCGGTCCGCCGTCCGCACGCGGAGCCTCTCAACGCCACGGTGGACTGCGCCACGGGCCGAGGAGCACGCGACTGATGGCCACCTTCGTCTCCCGCTCCCAGTGGGGCGCCCGCGCACCCCGCGATGTCAGCAGCAACATCACCCCCTCGCAGGGCGGCGTCGTCGTGCACCACGTGGACGCGGTCAAGGTCGCCAGGGTGAGCCACGCGGACTGCGCCGCCCAGGTACGGGGCATCCAGAACCACCACATGGACACCAACGGCTGGTCGGACATCGCCTACAGCCACCTCGCCTGCGTGCACGGCTACGTCTTTCAGGGACGGGGCGAGTACGTACGCACCGCCGCGCAGGGCACCACTCAGGGCAACGACGACTGGTACGCGGTGTGCGCGCTCACCGGCGGCACCTCCAGCAACTACGACGCGATCACCCCGCAGTTGATCGACGCGATCCGGTACGGCATCAACCGGCTGCGCGTATCGGGCGGTGCGGCCCGCGCCATCACCGGACACCGCGACCACCATGCGACGGAGTGCCCCGGCGCTCTCTACGCGCGCGTACTGAGCGGTGAGGTGAACCCCGGCGGCGGACCGCTGCCGTACCCCGGGGTGAGTTTCCGTCAGCCCCCGACGTTCGTGCACGCGAGCGTGGCGACGTGGCAGTACCGAATGAACACGCGGTTCGGGTACGCGTTGTCCACGGACGGCCAGTACGGCCCCGGCTCCGACGCGGCGTGCCGCGACTTCCAGGCGGACCGGGGGCTGACGGTGGACGGCGTTGTCGGTCCGAAAACCTGGGGTGCTGCTTTCTCCTGACCGGTGCGCCTTCGCCCGACCGATGTGCCGTGCCGTGCCCGAGCAGCTGTCGTGCGGCTTGGGTGGGGGCGGGGGGAACTGCGGGCACTGTTTACCCGCGGTGATCAGGACATCTGGGTCGTCCCGCCCTTCGCGGACCAACGATCACGGTGTGGGCGGACGACTGGAGCCTCCCGGTCGGCGCCTACTGTCACCCGGGACGGCTGTCGAGGTCGACCGCACGATCACCCGCGACAGCGTCGCCGGCCACCGCCGACTCGGGACAGGTGCGCGCCAGGGACGGGCGAGGAATTCGGTGGTCTACTGAGAGGGAGACTCCCGCACCCCTGGGAGGACGGTATGTGCCCCTCTCCGTCTCCCGACCCCGGTGCCTGGCGACGCAACGCACGGTGGCGGCCGGGCCCGCCCTCGCGGCACCGCCCCTGGTACCCGTGGGTCATCTCATTGCTGCTCACCTTCGTCCTTTTCGTAGGGTTTGGCGCAGTGGTATCCCTGCAGGACAGCCGGAGAACCGGGTCCGAGACGCCCTCGGGACCCGGTGCCTCCTCCTCGATCTCCACCGCCGCCCCGCCGCCCCCACCGATGTCGTCGCCCGCCACCATGACGTCGAGCACCCCGCCGTCGACGAGCCCCGCACCACCGTCGACCGCCCGGACACAGGAGACCCACCGTGCCCCGCCACCGGCACCCGGCAAGCCCGCTGCCACAGTGCAGCGCGTGATCGACGGGGACACCATCGATGTGGTCGGCGACGGGCGGCTGCTGCCGAAGAACACCGTGGCCCGCGTCCGTCTGCTGGAGATCGACACGCCGGAACGGGGCTCCTGCTACGCCGCCCAGGCCAGCGCCCGCACCACGGAACTCGTCCCACCCGGCAGCACCGTACGCCTGGAACGCGACGACGAACTCATGGACCCGTACGACCGCTACCTGCTGTACGTGTGGAACGACCGCGGCGTGTTCGTCAACGAGTCCCTGGCGCGCAGTGGCCACGCCGAGGCGGTGCTCTTCGAACCCAACGACAGGTACTGGACCAGGATTTCCTCTGCCGCGGATTCGGCTCAGGCTGTCGCTGCCGGACTGTGGGCGGCGTGCCCTAAAACATCGGAACCTCCCACGGCACCAGGCGTCACCACCTCGTCACCCCCGGCGGAGACGGGCCTGACCCAAGGCCCTCCCGCCAGCGGGTCCGACGTGGACTGCGAGGACCTGTCGGGCCCCGTTGTCGTCGGCCCGGACGACCCGCACCGGCTCGACCGCGACGGTGACGGCATCGGCTGCGAAAGCGACTGAATCCAGCGTTGTTCGACATCACAGGCAGAAGGATCACAGCCGTGCGGGGTGAAGCGGCCCCCACCCGCCTCGTCTGCTTCGCGTCTCTTGCGCCTCTTGCGCCTCGCAGAAGCCTGGCGGCAACACGGACCGGACACGCCGCTCGTCAGCCAGTGGCGACCCGACGCCGACCGCGGCCAGGCGCGGTGCCCGCGTCTCACCGCCCGCTCCGTGGAGTTCACCCAGGCGGGTATCCGGTCAATACCGGGCCCGCGCGTCCTCGTTGTACCCGCGGGCCCGCCGAGGGACGGAGCCGACCTGCGTACGGCGAGGAGAGACGATGAGCACGCAACACCCCGGGGCGCGGACGGAACCGACCCGGACGATCATGGTGGACGGCGCGCGGGTCGCCTGCTGGGAGTCCGGGCCGCCCGACGGGGAACCGGTCCTGCTGCTGCACGGCTACCCGGTCAGTCACGACTGCTGGCGTCACCAGATCCCGGAGCTGTCGCACAAGCACCGGGTGATCGCGCCGGACCTGCTCGGCTGGGGCCGCTCCGACCGGCCCCTCGACCTGCGCTTCGACTTCGACACGGAGGTCGCCCGGCTGGGCCGGCTGCTCGACGCGCTCGCGTGCCCCTCCGTGAATCTCGCCGGTCACGACTACGGCGGTTTCCTCGCCCTCGGTCTGGCCCAGGACCATCCCGGCCGGGTCCGCCGCCTCGCTCTCCTCAACACCCGCGCCCACGCCACCTTCACCCCGCGCTGGCATGCCGCGTTCGGGCTGCTCACCCTCGCCGGGCGGACTCCCGGGGTGCGGTCACTGGCGGCCCGGCTGCCGCTGGCCGCCGTGCACCGCCGAGCGCTCGGACCCCTGGTCCGCCGCGGCCACCTCGACGACGAGGTGCTCAACGACTACATCGGCTGGATGGAGACCGTCGAGGGTCGCCGCTGGCTGCTGCACTACTTCTCGGACTACCGCGTCGCCGCCCGGCCCGAACTGCGCCGCCGGCTCAGCGGCATCACCTGCCCGACAGCCGTCATCTGGGGGCGCGCCGACACCTACCTCAGTCCGACGATCGCCCTGGAGTTGGCCCGGCACATCCCCGGCGCGGAACTGACCATGCTCGAAGACGCCGGCCACTGGACCATGGAGGAGCACCCCGCGCGGGTCACCGCGGCACTGCGGGACTGGCTGGCGCGGAAGGTCTGAGGAACGGTGCCGGTGCTGAGCGGCCAAGCGGCCACTCGAGAGCGCCGTCATGACCAGGACGTGGACAGGAGGTCGACGAGGGCATCGCCCCGGGCGGTGCGGCCCGCCTGGACGTGCTGGCCCTGTCGTGTGCGGTGGATGAGCCCGGCGGCCTCCAGTTGGCCGCAGTGGTGGGTGACGGTCGACGGGGCGTACCCGAGGGCCGCCGCGAGCTGGCCCATCGTGTGCGGGCGTTGGAGGTCGCGCAGGATGCGTGCCCTGAGTGGGCCGAGCACGAGTGTCAGGGCGTCATCGGCGGTGGGCTCGGGATACCGCCCGCCCCACAGGATGCTCAGGCCGGGGACCGGGTAGCCGAACCAGACGGCGTCCGGGCGGTCGAAGCTGAACACGGAGGCGCCGTTGCCGGAGACCATCGGGACCAGCACCACGCGCCGGCCGGCCCGTTCGAACGTCTCGGGGTGGGGATCGGGCAGGCGCAGTGTCTGGCCGGCCAGGCGGACGCGGGGGCCTATGCCGGCCAGTACCGGCTCCAGCGCGTCGCTGACCGCCGCGACGCCGATGCGTTCGGTCTCCCGCGCGAGCAGGGAACCGGCCAGGCCCCAGGCCGGGGCGTAGCTCTCCCAGACGGCGCGGAGAATTTCCGCGTACGCGGTGATGAACGCCTGCGGGCGGTCCACGACACCCTGCCACTGCCGGGGAACCGTGCCGCGGAAGTCCGCTTCCAGCTCCGCCAGCAGTGTGTCCGGCGAGACCTGCTGCAGACGTTCGAGTTGGGCTGCCAGGTCGGTCTCCCACAGTGGGGCGGTGGGCGTCAGGCAGTCGGGCACCAGGGAGTATTCGGGAGCGAACAGCGGATGCAGGACACCCGCCGCGTCGGCCGGGACGGCCGCCCGTACGGCCCGCCTCCAGGTGGGATGGACGCCCTGCGAGCGGCCGCCGAAGACATCCGCGACCAGCGACATCAGTGTGACACCCGGCTGAGGTACCACAGAGACGGCGACCGTCTCCAGCGGTCCCAAGTGCAGCTGTGAGTAGGCGGACACAGAAGAACCCCCGTTCGTCAGTGACTACGCCGACTGTAACTCCGCGGGGCGCCGATGCCGCTTTTCGAGACTCTTCGAAAGGCTGGAGGGCCTGCCGCGGCGGGGGGAGTATGGCTTCAGCCCGCTCAACAACCCGCCGCCGATCGGTTGATCCGCCCGTGGTCCGTCCTCCCCGATCGGCAGGCGGGCCACCGGTCGCCGACGGGTGACCACCGAGACGGTCGCTGACGCCATGCTCACCCTGGCGGGGGAAGGGTGAGCATGGCGGCGGTGTGTCGGGGGTCGTTGGCCGACCGTCACTCGTCGGCGTGGGCGGGCGCCTCGATCGTTGCGTTGCAGGCCGAGGAGGGACGAGTCCCGCCTCGGCTCGCTGACGAGCTGTGCCGGGCCACCATGTGGGCGCCGGATGCCAGCCGGTGGATCGCCCCGGTGCCTGTCCGGCCTTTGGCCGGCTTCCCTTCCTCGACGTCCGCGCCGTCGTCCTGTTTCCGGGCCGGGCCGTTCCGACGGAGTGCGCTGGAAGGTCGATCTCTCACCGTCGCGCGCTGGGCCCATGGCCGTCCCATCGCCCGACGAACCTCTCTGCGCGCCTGCGAGATGGGTGCCGACCCGGTTGCGGGCCGACCCTCGCGGGAGCGCTCCCATGATGGCCGAAATGGCTCGTACGGCGCGTCTTGTCACGCCCGGACCCTGACCGTACAGTCCGCTGAGGACGCATGGGAGCGCTCCCATGACTGCCGACCTTCCCCACGGAGGCGCTCATGAGGTCAAGCAGCCAGCCGACGGTGTACCGTCCCGCCCTTCTTCCCGGGTGCCCGGCATGAGTCATGACCAGCGAAGCATCGTCGCGGCGGCCGCAGAAGGGCCGGCCACCGCCGTCTCGGAGACCCCGGCAGTCGCCGACGGTCCGCGTACCTTCCCCGCCCTCTACCGGCGGCACAGTTTCGCCGTGCTCAGGGTGTCCGTCGGGCTGCTGTTCCTGTGGTTCGGGGCGCTGAAGCTCCTGCCGAGCGTCAGCCCTGCCGAGGACATGGCCGTCCGGGTGATGAACGAGCTGACGTCCGGCCGGGTGCCCGCCGACGTGTCCCGGCCACTTCTGGCCACGCTGGAGCTGATGATCGGGGCCGGGCTGGTCACCGGTCTGCTGCTGCGGCTGACCCTGGCGGTCTTCTTCGCCCACATGGCCGGGACGTTCACGACGCTGGTCGTCCTGCCCGCCGAGATGTGGGACGGGAACATCGCCACCCCGACGATGGCCGGACAGTACGTGATCAAGAACATCGTGCTGGTGGCGGCCGGGTTGGCCGTCGCCGTTCACCTGCCGCGGTCCGGCGCCGGGCGGCGGGACGAGGGGCCGTAGCCGGCGCCGACGACGCGATCCATGCCGGGATGACGGCCGACGGAGTGAGCGGCAGTCGGACGCCACCCTGACAGAGGCGCCGCGATCTTCCCCATCTTCGCGTGGCCAGCGCCAGGGTGGCTTTGCCGAACCCGCAGAGGGGGGAACACGAAGGGGCGGGACGTCATGGAGTGACGTCCCGCCCCTTCGTGTTCGCTCCGGAGGGAGCTGCGCGAACGGCGCGCCGCCCTCAAGCGTTCTACCAGCGGCTGGCGTTCTCCGGGGAGACGTCGGCGCAGCCGCCACCAGAGCAGAGCACGGTGTAGTGCCCTTCCGTCGGTGCGGCGGTGCTCGGTGCCGTCCACGTCGGCGCGGACTGCGCGGCCGCGACCACTTCAGGGTGGCTCACCAGTTCGGGGTGGCCGTCCGCGACGGCGAATCGGTGCCCAGGGCGAGCGTTGACGCGCACGCCGCGGCGGTGAAGACACCCGTCGCAAGGCACTGTCGAATACGCATGAATTTTCCCAGTCATCGTTCACTGTCCGGCGACCCACTCAAAGGTGGCGAGCAGGGCGCGCAGTCCGCGCGGTTTTGCGATCCCCTCCGCCGGCGGCGGATGAGCGGCCCCCGCGGCGCTGCTCATGGCAACACCCTTCGTTCCAGGGGCCAAATACCGCCAGCCTTTGACAATCGTCGAAGGGCTCCGCGCCAACTGGGGGGTGGCCGACGTCAGTCCCATGCGTTGAAGAGCACGCCGCCCAATGTGGTGATGCCGTAGAGACGAATGGCGCGCCACTCGCCCTGCGTCAGGACCGAGGTGTCGAGGTCCGAGAGCGACAGAGTGAGCTGCGCGCGGTCAAGCACGGCAAACCCCAGGTCGGCAAAGGCATGGGCCCACGGTGGCGGGGTGAGGAACTCCTCGGTGTACCAGGCCCGGTGTTCCCGGGCGAAGGCGATCCAGGGATGGTAGGCGTGGCACAGGATGACCCATTCGCCTGTGTCCTCGATGACCGTCGCGGTGTGGAACGTACGGGGATACGTCTGTTCCTCCACGTCGCCCACACGGCCTCTGGCCTCCCGGGCGGCCGCATACAGCGCTGCCCGGAACGTCCGCTGGTCGGTGTGCGGCAGCGGTCCGTCCTTCGGCCGGAAGAAGCCCGTCGCGCCTCGCGGCAGTGTGAACGCTGGGTCCTTGTCTGCGGCCATGTGGCTCATTCTGCCGAGCAGAGACCCCGTTCACCTCACGCCGGCACTCCGAGTTTGCTGCTCGATGGATCGTGAGCGTTTTCGGACAGGCCTGCGGCTCGTGGACCACCCCCGCGCTTACCCCGCAGCCCCTCCCCCGCCGGTTTGATGGATTGGCGCTCTCCGGGATTGGGCAGTGAAGTCCCGCAGCACGTGACATGAGCACGCCCACCTTCCCCACAGGAGGTCGACCATGCACTCACGCACCTTTGCCCACGGTCTCGCCGCAGCTCTGACGGCGGCCCTCACCCTGGCCGGTGGCCAGGCCCACGCCGGGACGGCCGCGCCGGACGACCGCACCCTCGCACCCCGTGTCATCACCTATGACGCCAGTGCTTCGGCGGAGTTCAAGGCCGCCGTCGACCGCGGTGCCGCCATCTGGAACGAGAGCGTCAACAACGTCGAACTGCGCCCGGTGGCTTTCGGACAGCGCGCCAACATCCGGGTCCTCGCCGACGACGGCTGGCCCCGTGCGCTGACCACCTCCCTCGGCAACGGAACCGTCTACATCGGGCGGCAGGCCGTCAACCAGGGCTACGACACGATACGGATCTCGTCGCACGAACTCGGCCACATCCTGGGCCTGCCCGATCGCAAGCCCGGCCCGTGCACGAGCCTGATGTCGGGCTCCAGCGCGGGCGTCTCCTGCAAGAACCCCTACCCGAACTCGGCCGAGAGGGCTGCGGTCGAGGGCAACTTCGGGGGCATGCTCACCCGCCCGGCGGGTGTCCGTGAGGGCGTGCTGACCGTCAACTGACCGCCGTCCGGGGCGCGGGGACATTCTGTTCCCGCGCCCCGTTCCCCGGTACACCAAAGGGGCAGACGATGACGGCGACGACGGGCCGGGGCGCGTCCGGTATACGGGGCCGGATCATGGTGCGAACGGGCGCGTGCCAGGCGCCCGTGGGTGATCGCCGGGTGTGCCAGAAGTCCAGCCGGGTTCAGAAGTCCAGGCGGACGTCGTAGGAGCGCAGCCAGAAGTCGAGTGCCAGGACCAGTTCGGCGCTGGTCCGCAGGCCGTTGCCGGCGGACAGGCCCTCGGTGACCGCGGTGGTGAGCGTGGGCCGGTCCAGCAGCGCGAGCACCGGATTGTCCGGGTCGCGGGTCACCCGGTCCAGCTCGGCGCGCAGCGCCTCCAGGTAGCGGGGGTCCTTGGTGGTGGGGTAGGGCGCCTTGACGCGGTCGGCGATCTCCGTCGGCAGCAGATCGCGGGTGGCAGCCCGCAGCAGGCTCTTTTCCCGGCCGTCGAAGGTCTTCATCGACCAGGGGGTGTTGAAGACGTAGTCCACCAGCCGGTGGTCGCAGAACGGCACCCGCACCTCCAGGCCGACCGCCATGCTGGCGCGGTCCTTGCGGTCCAGCATCCAGGGCAGGAACCGGGTCAGGTGGAGGTAGCACAGTTCGCGCATCCGGCGTTCCCTGCCGGAGACGCCGGGCAGGTGCGGCACCTCGGCGAGTGCCTCCCGGTAGCGCTGGGCGCGGTAGTCGGCGAGGTCGATCTTCTGGATCAGGCCGCGGTCGATGAGCGCCTCGCCCGGTCCGCTGCCGGGGCCGGAGATGCCGGTGCCGAACGGCGGGGCCAGCCAGGGGAAGGTGGGCGCGGCGACGGAGTCGGGGTGGTGGATCCAGCGGTAGCCGCCGAACAGCTCGTCCGCGGACTCCCCGGACAGGGCGACCGTGGACTGGTGCCGGACCGCCTTGAACAGCAGGTAGAGGGAGGTGTCTCCGTCGCCCAGGTCGAACGGGAGGTCCCGGGCGCGCATCACCGCCTCCCGGTGCGCACGGTCCATCAGCGCCGGTGGGTCGAGGGTGACCACGGTGTGGTCGGCGCCGACGTGCCGGGCCAGCAGGTGCCCGTAGGGGGTGTCGGGGGTGCCGCGCCACTCGTCGGCCTGGAAGTTCTCGGCGTGGGCGGCGAAGTCGAGGGCGAAGGAGCGGACCGGTCCGTCACCCGTCCGTTCCAGGTGCCGGGCGGCGAGCGCGGTGATCGCGCTGGAGTCGAGGCCGCCGGAGAGCAGGGTGCACAGCGGGACGTCGGAGATCAGCTGGCGGGCGATGATGTCGTCGAGGAGGTCCCGGATCCGGCCGACGGTGGTGTCGAGGTCGTCGGTGTGCTCCCGGGCCTCCACCTGCCAGTAGCGGTTGAGGCGCAGCCCTTCCTGCCGGACCCGCAGGGTGTGGCCGGGCCGCAGTTCGTGCATGCCGCTGTAGACGGCGTGGCCGGGGGTCTTGGTGAAGGAGAGCAGCTCCGCCATGCCCTCGCTGTTGACGGCGGGCCGGGCGGCGGGGTGGGCGAAGATCGCCTTGGGTTCGGAGCCGAAGAGGAGTCCGTCGCGCAGCGGGAAGTAGTAGAGCGGCTTGATGCCCAACCGGTCGCGGACCAGGAGCAGTTCGCGGGTGCGCGGTTCCCACAGGGCGAAGGCGTACATGCCGTTGAGGCGTTCGGTGAAGTCCTCGCCCCACTCCAGGTAGGCGTGCAGCACCACCTCGGTGTCGCTGCTGGTGCGGAACCGGTGGCCGAGGCGGGTGAGTTCCTCGCGCAGCTCGCGGTGGTTGAAGACCTCGCCGCTGTAGGTCAGCGCCGCCACCGTGCGGTCCCCGTCGCTGAAGGTCATCGGCTGGCTGCCGCCCTCGGGGTCGATGACCGCCAGGCGCCGGTGGCCGAGGGCGACCCGGTCGTCCAGCCACACCCCGTGGTCGTCCGGGCCGCGGCAGGCCATGGTCCGGGTCATGGCGTCGATCACCTGGCGCTGAACGGGTTCCGCGGGGTCGTAGGAGACCCATCCGGCTATTCCGCACATGAGACAACTCCTTGAGTGGGACATCTCCTGCTGGGCCCGGACGTGTTCCCCCGCCCAGCGGGGCCGGGGAACACGTCCGGGCGCGCGGCACCCCTCAGCTGCGAGCGGTACTCAGCCCTGAGCGGTGTCGCTGGCGGCGAAGCGCTTGAACGTCCAGGTCAGCCTCATGACCACGAGGACCATGAGGACGCTGACCGCGGTGGCCCAGGCCATGGCGACGGCGTAGTCCTCGCCGCCGGGGTCGCTGCCGGCCACCATGAAGAAGACGGCACCGATGATGGCCACGCCCGCCGCGCTGGCGAACTGCTGGGCGGTGGTGAGGATGCCGGAGGCGACACCGGCGTCCTCCGGGTTGACCCGCATCAGCGCGGCGCCGAACAGCGCCGGGAGGACCACGCCGTTGCCGCCGCCGATCAGGCAGAGACACAGCACCACCCAGGCGACGCTCGTGTCGTCCCCGCTGACGTGGAGCCGGCCGGCGAGCAGCAGCAGGCCCAGTCCGGTCACCGCGCTGCTCACCACCAGGGCGCTCATGCCGAAGCGGTCGGTGAGCCGCGAGCCGACCATGGCGGTCGCGGTGAACAGCACACCCATCGGGGAGAAGACCAGTCCGGCCTCCACGGGGCTGAGCCCCATGCCCGCCTGCAGCAGCAGGGTCAGGGTGAACATGAAGCTGCCGAAGTAGACCATGAACGCGGTGCTCGCGATCATCCCGCCCCGGAAGGAGAGGCTGCGGAACAGCGACAGCACCAGCACCGGGTTGCCGCCCCGGCCCGCCAGGTCCCGCTCCCAGCGCAGGGTGACCACCGCCACCGGGACGGCGAGCGCCATGGAGATCCAGGTCCACACCGGCCAGTCGGTGGTGTGGCCCATGGTCAGCGGCACCAGCAACAGCGCCAGGGCCGCGGAGATGCCGATCGCTCCGGCCGGGTCGAGGCCGACGTCGCTGCGCTGCCGCTGCGGGGGCAGGACACGCGGCGCCGCGATCACGATCATCAGGCAGATCGGCACGTTGATCAGGAAGATGCTGCGCCATCCCAGGCCCGCGAAGTCGGCGGAGATCATCGCCCCGCCGAGGACCTGACCGGCGATCGAGCCGAGTCCGGCCGCCGCGCCGTACCAGGCCATGGCCTTCGGCTTCTCCCTGTCGGGGAACTCGGCCGTGATCACCGCGAGGACCTGGGGCACCATCACCGCGGCGGCGAGGCCCTGCGCCAGCCGGGCGGCGACCAGCTGCTCGGGGTTGGCGGCGATACCGCACAGCAGGGAGGTGATGCCCAGGGCGACGGCCCCGATGGTGAACAGCCGGCGGTGACCGTACCGGTCACCCAGCCGGCCGCCGGTGATCATGCCGCCGGCGTAGGCGAACGCGAAGCCGCCAACGATGAGTTCGAGCGCCGACGGCCCGGCGCCGATGCTGTCCTCCAGCGACGGGGCGGCGACATTGACCACGAAGAAGTCGAACTGCACGATGAACATGGCCGAAAGCAGGACGACCAGGACCAGATTGATGCGCAGCGGGGGTAAGCCCGTCGGCGCTGCCTCCTTGCCGGTGGAGGAGGGCGGGTGGGTGTCGGTCATGAGACTCCTCAAACGCCTGCAGCACTGTGCTGTGGGGCAAACGGACAGGAACCGTCGGGGCGGTTCGGCGGACGGGTAACGGCCACGTGACCGCAGAGGAGCCTATCGATCGGCGTCGGTGGTGCGGTTCCCAGGTGCGGTGACACGGTGGTTCCTCACGTCCGCTTTCGCCGGGTGGCGCGCAGCGCGCAGGTGATCCGCGCGGTGCACACCCGCCGCCCGGACCGGTCGGTGACGACCACCTCGTAGGTGGCGCCGGTCTGGCCCAGGAACAGCGCGGTGGCCACGCCGGTCACCGTGCCGGAGCGCACGGCGCGGTGGTGGGTGGCGTTGATGTCGACGCCCACCGCGATGCGGCCGGCGCCGGCGTGCAGCGCGGCGCCGATCGACCCGAGCGACTCGGCGAGCACCGCGGAGGCGCCGCCGTGCAGCATTCCGTAGAGCTGGCTGTTGCCGGCCACCGGCATGGTGGCCACCAGCCGTTCCGCGGTGGCTTCCTGGAAGGTGATGCCCATCCGGCCGGCCAGGGTCCGCGCGCCGGCCTGGTTGATCCAGTCGGCGGTGCTCTTCGGGTCGTCCTGCGGGATGCCGTCCGCCAGGGCGAAGGTGGGGACCGGTGGCCCGGGGGACGCGTCCGCGGTGGTCGGGCGGGGCCCGGCGTGTGGCGCGGGGCCGCCGGGCGGGGCCTGTCCCCCGCCCGTGAGGGACGCCTCGCCGCCCGCCGTCGCGGAACCGGCCGGCAGCCGTGCGGTCATCAGGCGGCGCCTGTCGTCAGCCGGGCGGCCTCCGTCCGCGCGGCGGGCCGGGCCGGCACGTAGGTGTGCAGCTCGGCGTAGCGCTCGCGGAGCCGGCGCTTGAGGACCTTGCCGGTCGGGCCGAGCGGGATGTCCTCCTCGGTCTCCGCCAACTCCAGCAGGGCGACGGCTGGTTGGCCGACGCGGGCCAGCACCTCGTTGACCTGCTTCAGCAGCACCTCGGGGTCGACGCCGCTCTCCCGGGGGCGGACCACGGCCACCGGTACGGTCGTCTGCTCGTGGCGGCCGGCGATCACCGCGCAGTCCTCTATCTGGGGGAGGTTGAGCAGCAGCTCCTCCTCCATCAGCACCGAGTAGCCGTCACCGCCGGGCGTGCGGATGGCGTCGACGATCCGGTCGACGTGGAAGAAGTCGCCGTCCGCGGTGCGGGAGACCAGGTCCCCGGAGAGCCAGTAACCGGCCAGCATGGTGCGGTAGGTGGTGTCCGAGTCGTTCCAGTAGCCGCGTGTCAGGGACTCGCTGCGCACGCCGAGCATGCCGACCTCGCCCGGCCCGGCCTCGGTGCCGTCCTCGCGGAGCACGGCCACCTCCGCGATGGGGACCCGGGTACCCAGGTAGCGGGCGCGCGGCGGGGAGTCGGGGGTGAGCACCCGGCGGATCGCCGCCCAGCCCAGTTCGGAGGAGCCCAGCCCGTCGTCGATGACCGAGCCCGGCACCGTACGGCCGTCCACGGTCGTGCTGCCGAGCCGCATCAGTTCGCGCATGTGCGCGTCGTGGCCGGCGTCGCCGAGGTTCAGCCACACCTGCACCGAGGTGAAGTCCGCCGGGTCCTTCTCCATGGTCGCCAGCCGGCCCAGCGCCTCGTTGAACGCCAGTACCGCCGTGGGCCGGTAGGTGGCGCAGGCGCGCACCAGGCCCGGTCCGCCGGGGTCCGAGTAGGCGACCGTGGGCAGGCCGGCGAGCAGTGCGTAGAAGGTGAACGCGATGGCGCTGGAGTGGGTCTGCGGCGCGGCGGCCAGCATCAGCGCGTCCTCGGACTCGGTGTTGTTCGCCAGCCGGAAGCGGGCGCCCGCCACGCTCTGCCGGTGCGTCCAGATCACCGGCTTGGGGTTGCCGGTGGTCCCGGAGGAGTGGCAGAGCACCACCGGGTCCTCGTCGGCGTGCCGGTACTCCGCGGACTCCGGCAGCGAGCGGTGGCCGAGCGTGCCGACCTCCTCCCGGGCGCAGGTCCAGCGCAGGCCGGGCAGTTCGCGGTGGCGTCCGTCCAGCAGGGCCAGGTGCGGGGCGTCGGTGTAGAGCCCCACCGGTTCGGTGCGGCGCATCAGGCCCAGGGCCAGTTCCGGCAGCATCCGGCCGTTGATCAGCAGCCCGATCGCCCCGATCCGCGCCAGCGCGGCGAGGTGCAGCTGGTCCTCGAAGGAGTCCTCGATGTAGATCGCCACCCGGTCCCGGGGGCGTACCCCGCGGTCGAGGTACCAGGCGGCCCAGGCGTCGGCCAGCGCGTCGAGCTGGTTGATGCTGAACTCGGCCTGCTCCTGGCCGTCGAGGTTGACCAGGGGGCGGTCCGCGATGATCAGCGGCAGGTCGGGCCGGGGACTCAGACGCGCGGCCGTGCGCCAGGCGTTCCCGCCACCGAGGCCGGGCAGATCCACGGCCCGCAGTCGGGCTTCGGGCGACAGAAGGGTGCGTGCGGAGAGGGGCATCATTCACCTGTCCTCGTTGAGAAGACCAGTGCCTTTTCTGAATACGGCCATGAAGGGCTGCGAACCGGGCGCGTGTCTCCGCATTGCTGCGGCGTGCCGCGACGGGCGTTCGGAATGGCGGTCGCATTATGTTCACGAGCCGCCGCTCTCCGGGGCCAGCCACGGTCGTCGAATATGTCAGGTTCACTCTTCCCGTACTGCAAACCTCTCCGCCGAACCGCATCAATGCGAGCAGAGACCGGAACAAGCCCTGACTGTGCTGCTGAGAGCGCTACTTGACGAATAATGCCGGACTATTTCGATGGCCCGCCAGAAGGCGTGTACGCTGCCGTTCGGCGCCTGTTGAATTCACGTCCGCTCTCTCCGCCCCATGCGACATCTCGACGAGGAGCGTCCATCGTGCTCCCTGTGCGGAATACCGATATACATGATCGGCTGCGCGCCATCGTGGCCACCGTGCTCGAAATGGACATCGAAGAGGTGCCTGCCGACGCCTCCTTCCAGCAGCATCTGAAAGTCGACTCCCTCGAAAAGGTCGAGATTTCCGTACGTATCGAGAGGGATTTCGGCGTCACCCTCACCGAGGAGGAGGCGGCGGCCATGGACAGCGTCCGTGACGTGGCCGCCCTGCTCGACAGCCGGGTCCCGGCGACCGGACCGGCCACCGGCCCCGGGGTTCCCGGGGACCGGGACGAGCCCGCTGCGGCCACCGCGCCGACGCAGCCGGCCGCCTCAGCCGCGCCCCGGGCCGAGCCCGCCGGCCCGACCGGTCCGGGGAAGGCACCGGCGTCGGTCGACCTGGTCGCACGGCTGGTCGGTGGTCATGTCGACGCCGGCCGTGGCGACCGGGTCAGCTATGTCGATCCGGACGTCGGTGAGGTGTCGTACGCCCGGTTGTACGAGGCGGCCCGGGATTACGCCGGGATGCTGCGGACCCTGGGAGTGGCTCCCGGCTCGCGTGGCCTGGTCCTCGCCGAGGACTCGGTGGCGACCGTGGTGGCCCTGCTGGGGCTGTGGTGGCACGGGTGCGTGCCCGTCCCGGTGAGCCCGCTGCTGGACGAGGCCCGACTGCGGTTCCTCGCCGACGACTGCGCGGCCGGAGTCGTCCATCTCGACGGCGTGCCCGACCGTCGGCAGGAACTGGCGGCGGCCTTCGGCCACTTGCCGCAACTGACGGGTGACCGGGTACGTGGCTCCCTGGCGTCCGGCGCCCCCGAAGTGGCCGGCGGGGAGATGGTTCCGGCCGCCGTCTGGCCCCCGGAGCGCGAGGCGCTGATCCAGTACACCTCGGGAAGCACCGGCCATCCCAAGGGAGTGCGCCACTCGGCGGGCGGGATCAACGCCATGCTGGACGGCTTCGGCAGCGTGGCGGGACTGCGGCCGGACGACGCCGTCCTGTGCACGGCCCGGCTCTCCTTCGGCTACGGGCTGGGCAGTTCGGTGCTCTGCCCGCTGGCCGCCGGAGCGCGCATCGTACTGATCCGTGGTGCGGTGGACCTCTACAAGGTGCTCGCCGCGCTGCGCCGGCACCGCCCGACCGTGTTCTGCTCGGTGCCGCGGATGTACCTCAGCCTGCTCGACGCGCTGGACCGGGACACCTCCCGCTCCCCCGGCGGCGCCGCGTCACCGGAGTCGTTCCCCGCCGCGCTGAGGCTGTGCCTCTCCGCCGGTGAGGACTGCCCGCCCGAGCTGGCCGACCGTATCCGCCGTGCGTTCGGCACCGAGCTGATGAACTGCTTCGGGGCCACCGAGGTGATGCACGTCGTGATCGCCACCCCGCCGTCGGAGCCGATGCCCGGCTCCATCGGCCGCCCGGTCCCCGGGGTGACCGTCACCGTCCGCGACGACCAGGGCCGTCCCGTGCCGGAGGGCGACGACGGACGGCTGCACATCGCCGGTCCCACGGTCGCCCTCGGCTACCTCAACCGTCCGCAGGAGAACCGGTCCACCTTCGCCGACGGCGGCGCCTACACCGGTGACCTGGTACGACGCCTCCCCGGCGGCGCGATCGCGCACATCTGCCGCACCGACGACGTCCTCAACCTCGGCGGCTACAAGGTCGCCCCGGACCAGATCGAGCGCGTGGTGCGGTCCGTGGACGGCGTCGCCGAGTGCAGCGTGGTCGGCGGAACCGACGAGAACGGACTGGAACAGGCGGTGGCCTTCGTCGTCCCCGTCGCCGGCGCCGACCACCAGGAGTTGCGCAGAGCGATCCGGGGCGCGGTGCGCACCCGGCTGGAGTCGTACAAACGCCCGTCACGGATGGAGTTCGTCGAGATGCTGCCCTCAACGGCCACCGGCAAACTGGCGCGTTACCGGCTGCGACAGCAGGCGGTGCGGTCATGATCAGGGAGGGAGTCACGGCCCCGGACGCGCCGGCCACCGGCAGCGCACCGACCGGGCACGGCGGCCGGGCGCGGAACACCGCGGGCTGGGAGATCACCGGCCTGGGGGCGGTGGCCTCGGTGGGTAACACCCCCGAGGAGATCTTCGACGCGCTCTGCGCGGGCCGCAGCGGCCTGTCGGGCCTGCGGGTGTTCGACACCAGCCGGTACCGGGCGCGGCAGGCGTACGAGATCGACGACCGCGCGACGCCGGGAGTCGACGAACCGCTGCGCGCCACCCGCTGGTTGCGCACCGTCGTCGACCAGGCCGCCAAGGACGCGGGACTGGACGGGCTGGAGAACGTGCCGGTCCTGGTCGGCACGACACTGCAGGAACAGCGCAGCGCCGAACTGTGGTGGCGCGACGGTACGCCGCTTCGGCCCGAGCAGATGCACTTCGGCACCGCGCTGCGCTCCGGCACCGGTACCCCGCACTCGTACACCTTTGCCAACGCCTGCGCGGCGGCGCTCTACTCGCTGGGCATGGCGGCCGACATGATCGAACTGGGCCTGGCCGACACCGTGGTGGTGGCCGGTACGGACGCGATCGGGGAGAGCGCCTTCGGCACGCTGGACCGGGTGCAGAACAAGGTCCCCGAGGCGCTGAACCCGTTCGATGTGTCGCACCGGGGCATGCTGATGGGTGAGGGCGCGGTGGCCGTGGTCCTCCAGCGCGCCGGTACGGCGTCCGCTCCCGCGCACTGCCGACTGCGTGCGGTGAGCATGAACTGCGACGCCCACCACGCCACGGCACCCGACCCGGACGGGATCTCCTGGGTGGTGCGCGAAGCGTACCGCCGGGCCGGGGTGCGCGCCGAGGACATCGATCTGGTGATGCTGCACGGCAGCGGCACCCCGCGCAACGACAGCACCGAGGCCCAGGTGCTCTCCCAGGTCTTCGCCGGGGGTGACGGGCCGCTGATGACCGCGATCAAGTCGATGACCGGTCACACCCTCGGCGGCTCCGGGCTGCTCAGCCTGGTGATGGCGGCGCTCGCCTTCCGGCGGGGCAAGGTGCCTCCGGTCCGGGGGCTGGTCCAGCCGATCGAGGAGGCCACCGGGCTGCGGCTGGTGCGGGACACGGCGGTGGCCGCGGATCTGACGGTGGCGCAGGTGGACGCGTTCGGTTTCGGCGGGATCAACGCCGTCGCGATCGTGGAGGCGGTGTGATGGGCGGGCACTCTCAGCACACGGTGGTGACCGGGGTGGGGCTCGCCATCCCCGGGCTCACCCACCCCGACGAACTGCTGGGCGCCGTACGCGAGGGCGGTTTCGATCCCGCGACGGGTCTGACCGGCCGCGACCTGCGGCACAAGGACCGCGCGTCCCGGCTGGCGCTGCGGGCGGCGGAACCCGCGCTGCGCGCGGCCGGAGTGTGGGACGGTGCCGAACTGCGTGTCCCGCGCGACGAGATCGCGGTGATCGTCAGCTCCAACCTGGGCATCCTGGACAACGTCTGCGCGTTCACCGACATCATCGCGGAGAAGACCGTCACCGGCCTGAGCCCGCTCGGGCTGCCCCAGACCTCCAGCAATGTGATCGCCGGCTCGGTCGCCATGCGTTTCGGCCTGCGCGGCCCCAACATCACGCTGTGCAACGGCGCGACCAGCGGTCTGGACGCCCTGTACTGGGCGCGCAACCTGCTCGCGGTGGGCCGGGCCCGGGTCGTGCTGGTGGTCGGGGTGGAACCGTCGGGCCCGGCGGTGACCAGGCTGCTCGGTACGGAGAGCGTGGACGGGGCGGCCGGTGTCGTGCTGGAGTCCGCCGACCGGGCGGCGGCGCGCGGGGTGCGCCCGCTGGCCACGGTGGCCGGGTGCGCCAGGGCGGGCGACCTGTCCACGGCCGTCTCCTCGGCGTCGGCGGAGGCGGCAGGTGCGGCGGCGGACGGTGCTTCCTCCGCCGGACCGGTGACGCTGTGGCTCACCGGCGCGGACCACGCCGGGCACCCGGACACCCCTGCCGTCCCGCAGGGCGCGGACGTGACGATCCGCGACCTGGAAACCCAGCTCGGGCCGTGCTCAGGCGCGTTGGGGGTGTTCCAGTGCGCTGCCGCGGCGGCCCGGCTGGACCCGGACGGTTCGGCGCCGGGGGGCACGGCCGACGGCGGGGCCGTGCTCGCCACGGCCGGCGACCCGAAGGCCGACGCCGTGGCCGCCGTGCTGTTCACCCCACCGCCCACCGGGCCCACCGCGCCCCGGAAGCGGGAGTCCACCGCCGCGGCGGCAGCGTCCTGACGAACCGTCATTGTACGTCCGTGTGCTGACGGATCCGCACGTACCGACACTGAAAGGCGGAACGCTCATGTCAAGCAACACCCACGTCGACTTCGACGTCGAGGAACTGCGCGCACTGGTCGCCGAGGCGCTGGAACTTCAGGTCGACGAGATCACCGACGAGGCCCGCTTCCAGGAGGACCTGGGAGTCGACTCGCTGGTGTCGCTCGAGATCTCGGTGCGGCTGGAGGAGCGCTACGGCATCAAGGTCGACGAGAACGACCTTTCGGAGCTGGGTTCCTTCAGCCAGGTCAGCGAGCTGGTGCGGGAGCAGCTCGCCGCCGGGTCGGCGGCATGACGGCCCAGGGTCCTGGCTCCGGCGTGGCGCCGGACGCGCACCCGGGTACGGCGGCGGACGCGCGAGCGGGCGAGGGGGCGGAGCCGGGCGTGCGGCCGGTCGCCCTGGTGACGGGCGGCTCGCGGGGCATCGGGCGCGCGGTGGTGACCCGACTGGCCCAGGACGGGTTCGACGTCGCGTTCTGCTTCCGTTCCCACTCGGACGCCGCCGAGCAGGTGGTCAAGGAGGCCACCGGCGCCGGAGCCCGGGTGCACGCCGCGGAGGTGGACGTCGCCGACCCCGACCGGGTCAGGGAGTTCGTCTCCGCCGTGGAGTCCGAGCTGGGCCCGCCGGCCGCCGTCGTCACCTCCGCGGGGGTGACCCGGGACCGGCCGCTGGCCCGGATGCAGGACGCGGAGTGGACCGACGTCATCGACACCAACCTCAGCGGCACGTACCACGTCTGCCGTGCCGCGGTGTTCCCGATGATGAAGCGCCGCCGGGGCGCGGTGGTGACCATGTCGTCCGTCGCGGGGGTGTACGGCACACCCGGGCAGACGAACTACTCCGCTTCCAAGGCGGGCATCATCGGCTTCACCCGGGCCCTCGCCCGGGAGTGCGGCGGCTACGGGATACGGGCGAACGTGGTGGCCCCCGGTTTCATCACGACCGACATGACCGCGGCCATGCCGGAGAGGGCCAGGGACAAGGTGCTGGAACGGATCCCGCTGGGCCGCCCCGGCACCCCGGAGGAGGTGGCCGACCTGGTGTCCTTCCTGGTGTCCCAGCGCGCCGGCTACATCACCGGCCAGGTCTTCGGCATCGACGGCGGCCTGCTGCCCTGAGGAGCGGGGTCCGAAGCGCCGGCGTGGTCGGGGCGGCGGCGCCGCGGGTGCCCGGCGGGCGCCCCGCGCCGCACGCCACGGCCTCGCCCCATCGCCCACCGGACGCGGCGCCTTCTCGGCTACGATCACCTCGGCCGTGGTCGTCGTGGTCGCCGTCGGCGCCGGTGAGGGAGTCATGTGGCGGAGACTGATCAGCACGGTGGCCGGTCTGCTCGTGCTGTTCGTCGGCAGCCTCGCCTTCAACGCCGCCTCCGGACAGGGGCGCTGGCCCGGGCCCCTCGACTTCGTGCGCGTCCACCCGTGGGTGGTTCTGCTGCTCCTGGTGCCACTCGCGTTGATCGGGCTGCGGCCGGAGCCGCGGGACGACCGCACCCCACGCCCGGCCCGGCCCGTGACGTACCGGATGCCGCCGCGCAATCCTCACTTCACCGGCCGTGACGCCACCCTGCGGGAGCTGCGGCGGCGCCTCACCTCCGCGGGCGAGGCCGCGATCCAGGTCGTGCACGGAATGGGAGGCGTCGGCAAGACGCAGCTCGCCGTCGAGTACGCCTACCGCCACCTGTCGAAGTACCGGTTCGTGGCCTTCGTCGACGCCGAGGACCCCGACCTGCTGGCGTCGCAGTTCATGCCACTGGCCAGGGAACTGGGCCTGGTGGGGGTGGACTCGGAGCAGCTCGTGCCGGGGGTGTACGGCGAGTTGCGGGACCACCGCCCCTGGCTGATCATCTTCGACAACGGGGAGAAGCCGGGCACGCTCGTGCACGCGCTGCCGTCGGGAGACGTGGCGAGGAACGGCCACGTGATCGTCACGACCAGAGTGAGTGGCTGGTCGGGCCGGGGTGACGTGCTGGACCTCGGCGTGTTCGGCAGGCAGGAGTCGGTGGACCTGCTGGTCCGGCGGGTGCCCGGCACGACCGCGGAGACGGCGGACCGGATCGCGGAGCACCTGGGGGATCTGCCGCTCGCGTTGGAGCAGGCAGCCGGTTACATGGATTTCCACCAGACGGCGCCGGAGGATTACCTGGCCCTGCTGACGTCGCGGCTCGAGGACATGATCGGGCAGGGCGAGCTGGCCGACCGGCCGACGGTGGTCGTCGCCACGCTGTGGCAGCTCAGCGTGGGCAGGCTGGAGCGTGAGCGGCCGCAGGCCGTGCGGTTGCTGGAGCTGTGCGCCCTGCTTGCGCCGGAGCCGATCCCGTTGGACCTGTTCACCGGTGGCCCGGAACCGCTGATCGCGGCGGCGGCCGACCCGCTGGCATGGGACACGACGGTCGGCACCCTCGCCGGACTGGGGCTCGCACGGCGCGAGAACGCGTCCCTGGTGCTGCACCGGCTCGTCCAGGCGGCGATCCGGGCCGCGATGCCGGCCGACGCGCTCGCGGCCAGCCGGGTACGGCTGTGCCGTGCACTGCTGGCCGCCGTACCGCACGACGTCCACGGCGACCCGGACGCGCGGCCGCGCTGGCACGCGCTGCTCCCGCACGTGCTGGCCGTGACCAGGGACGACCCACCGGCCGGGGGCGCGGCGGACACCGCGGTACTGCTGCGGCTGGCCTCGGAGTTCCTGCTGCTGATCGGTGACTTCGCGCCGGCGCTGCCGCTGTGCGAACGCGCCCTCGCGCTCGACGAGGCGCTCAGGGGCCGGGAGGCGGAAGTCGGCTTCGACCTGATCACGCTGGCCCACATCCACCGGGACCTGGGCGCGCCGGAGACGGCCCGCCCGCTGGCGGAACGCGCGCTGCGCCTGCACGAGTCCCGCCTGCCGGCGGAGAGCCCCGCCATCGCCACCGACCTTGCGACGCTCGCGCGCACCCTGTGCCTTCTCGGGGAGCACGAGGCCGCGCTGCCGCTGGCCGAGCGGGCGCTGCGGATCGACGAGGCGGCGTACGGACCGGACGACCCGTACGTGAGCTTCGACCTGATCGCCCTGGCAACCGTCCACCTCGACCTCGGCGACCCCGCCGCGGCCGTGCCGCCGATCTCCCGGGCCCTGCGCATCCGCGAGGCCCGCTATCCCCCGGACCACCTGTACATCGGGTACGCCCTGCTGCTCAAGGCCCGGGCCCTGCATGCGCTGGACGACTCGTCGGCGGCGGATTTCGCCCGCCGGGGCGCACAGATCCTGCGCAGCCAACTGGGCCCGACGCACCCGAAGACCGAGGAGGCCGTCGCGCTGGCGGAGCAGCTGGAGGAGGGGTGAACCGCCGGGGCCGTGACGCCCCGGGCAGGGCTGGTCGTGGCTGGGACGCACGCAGGCCGTGGCCGGCGGCCAGAGGGCAGCTCTCCGAACCGGGTGCCCGTCGTCAGCCGTTGAGGACATCGCGGATCTGCTCATGCGTCAGGCCTCCCCAGCCGATGCTGGCCAGCGTGCGTCCGCTGTGGCGGTAGTCCTCGTGGGAGAGCGTCGAGGCGAAGCCGATCAGCGCGTCCGTCATGGGCGTGGGACAGCCGGCCTTGCGGGCGAGTTCCGTCATCGGCACCAGCGTCGAGGACACGTCCTCCTGCAGGAAGCGATGGTCGAGGGAGGTCGGTGCGGTGATCGTGCCGTAGGGGACGACAGTGCGCATCGCGTCGAGCGCGGTCTCGCCCTGGCACCCGTAGTACAGGTCCAGGAGTTCGGCGACGGACGGCACCGGTGCGTCGTACGCCTCACCGACCTGCTGGAACTCCGCCGCGGTCTGTTCCAGCAGGACCACGGTCCGCTCCGAGAGCCCTTCACGGTAGAACAGCAGTTTCTCGCCACGGTCGATCCGGCTGATGTTGGCGAGCGCGATGGAGGGGTGGGCGACGGCGCCGAAGTCGGTGAGCCCGCGCTGGACGACGTTCCGCCCGGGCTGCAGGCCGGGGAAGAGGTCCTGGAGGCGGTCGGTGTGCCGCTTGGTGACGGCGCTGCGTGTGCCGGTGAAGAGGTTCCACTGTTTCACGCCGTGGACGGTGACCCCGTGGTCGCCCCAGGGCCGCGCGGCGAACAGGGCGTCGGTCTCCAGGACATCGACGTCGTGGGTCCCGTGCCGTTCGAGGACGTGGGCGAACTCGACGCTGCCGCAGAGCTTGCCGGAGAACAGCACCACGGTGTGTCCGGAGTCCAGGTGGGGGGCGAGCCGGGCCGCGACGGCCGGGTACGCGGTGGTCACCGTGGCGACGAACAGCACCGGGCAGCGCCGGGCCAGTTCGCCGGGGTCGCTGCCGACCGCGGCGAGCGGCAGGGCGCCTTCGACGACCCCACGCGCGCGGATCGAGCGGCTTCTGGTGATGCCCGCGATTCTGCCGGGGTCTCTGGTGCAGAGGTGCACTGTCTCGCCGCGTGCGGCCAAGTGGGCGGCGAGGGCCAGACCCTCACCGCCCGCGCCCAGAACTCCGACCCCGTCGGGCCAGTACTGTGTGGACATCCGGTTTTCCTTTCTGGAGATCGGCCGTGGCCTCAGCATGGGCAGCATGTCGGCCGCGACGGTCCCCGGGTAGAGGGGCCGACCGCGTTGGCCGGGAAGACACCCCCGGCCGCACCGGCCGCACCGGCCGGGAGGCGCCCCATCCGGCACCTCGGACCTCACGCACCGGAGGAGTCCGGACCCCCAAACCGTCAAGTCATAAAGACATAGGGGATTTTGCGCCCGGCACCACCGGTGCGCCGCGTTCAATGTATTGACACGTGCATTACATGGGCTTTACGTTCCGGCCATCTGAGAGCGCTCTCAGACCCCTCCTGCGATGACTTGAGGTGCCCCATGCCATCCCCCCGCACCAGACCGGCAGCGGTCCTGCTGCTGGTCTCCGCCCTCGCCGCCGTCGGCCTGGGACCGGCCGCCGTACCGGCTGCCGCCGCCACCGTCCCGGTGGGCTCCGGCAGCTACTCCGACACCCGGCCCGCCGGTACGTCCGGCCCCACCACCAACACCGGGACGCCGGTCACGCCCAAGCTGACCGCCACCGCCCGCACCCGGCCCGTGCCCACCAACGACTGGTGGTCCTCCCTCGCCTTCCAGCGCTACGGCGACAACCCGTACTCGACCCCCATGTACGGGCATCCCCTCACCTACCAGGCCACGGCCGGCGGGCTCGACATCGGCTACCCGACCTCCCCCGCGATCGTCGGCGACGGCCGCCAGTACGAGTACGCCCACAAGCGCGACCTCACCGTCGGGCTGACCGGCCTCAACTCGCCCGACACCAAGGCCGACGACTGGTCCGACTGGACGGTCACTCCCCTGTGGTCCGACGGCACCCGCACGCTGCGCACCACCATCGGCCACGGCTCCCCGTTCGTCTACGCCAAGGGCTCCGGCGGCAACGCGCAGATCACCACGGCCGGCGCGCCCACCGTCTTCGCCGACCAGGGCAACGTCCTCGGCATCACCGTCGCCGGGCACCACTACGCCCTCTTCGCGCCGACCGGCAGCGACTGGAACATCGCCGGCTCCACCGTCACCGCGGGTCTCGGCTCGAAGGACTACTTCTCCGTCGCCGTGCTGCCGTCCACGGGCGCGCTGGCGACGTTCAAGAAGTACGCCTACAGCTTCGTCACCGGTTCCAAGGTCACCTGGAGCTACACCGGCGGCACCGTCAGGGCCACGTACACGCTCACCACCGAGGCGAAGGAGGGCACCGAGCGCGGCACGCTCCAGGCGCTCTACCGCCACCAGTGGCTGAACACCACGGATCCCCTCACCGCCCACACCTACGTCTCGCCGCGCGGCACCATGAAGGTCCGCGAGTCGGCCACCTTCACCACGAGCCAGAAGGCGGCGGCGGTGCTGCCCGCGCTGCCCAAGTCGAGCGGCGTGGACGCCGCCCGGCTGCGCGGCTACCTGAACGAGGTCGTGAACGCCTCCGACCCCTTCTCCGGAGCCTCCGACACCTACTGGACCGGCAAGGCCCTCGGCCGCCTCGCCCAACTCGTCCCCGTCGCCGAGCAGATCGGCGAGACCGGCATCCGCGACAGGCTCCTCGGCCTGATCAAGGGCAAGCTCCAGGACTGGTTCACGGCGGGAGGCGCGAACGAGTTCAGCTACGACAAGGACTGGAAGACGCTCACCGGCTACCCCGCCTCCTACGGCAGCGACACCGAGCTCAACGACCACCACTTCCACTACAGCTACTACGTCTACGCGGCGGCGATCGTCGCCCAGTACGACCAGGGGTGGGCCGCCGACTCCGCCTGGGGCGGCATGGTCAAGACCCTCGTACGGGACACCGCCAACCCCAGCCGCACCGACACCGCCTTCCCCTTCCTGCGCGGCTTCGACGTCTACGCCGGCCACAGCTGGGCCTCCGGCCACCAGGGTTTCGCGGCCGGCAACAACCAGGAGTCCTCCTCCGAGTCCACCAACCTCAGCGCGGCCCTCGTCCTGTGGGGCTCCGCGACCGGCGACACCTCGCTGCGTGACCTCGGCACGTACCTGCTGACCACGGAGTCGGAGTCGATCGCCCAGTACTGGTTCGACGCCGACGAGCAGGTCTTCCCGTCGTCCTTCGGTCACGACACGGCCGGCATGGTGTGGGGCAGCGGCGCCGCCTACTCGACCTGGTGGACCGCCAACCCCGAGGAGATCCACGGCATCAACGTCCTGCCGGTGACCGGCGGTTCGCTCCACCTCGGCGGTGAGAAGGCCGCGATCCGGCGCAACATCGCCGAGATGGAACGGGAGAACGGCGGCCCGGCCGTCGAATGGCGCGACATCCTCTGGGAGTTCCAGTCCCTCGCCGACCCGGGCGCGGCCAAGGCGAAGTGGGACGCCGGGCACGCCGACTACACCCCCGAACAGGGCGAGTCGAAGGCGCACACCTACCACTGGATCAACACCCTCGACGCCCTCGGCGCCCCGGACGCCACCGTGACCGGTGACATCCCCACCTCCGCCGTCTTCACCAAGGGAACGACCCGGACCTACGCGGCCCACAACCACGGAGCGACGGCCCGCACCGTCACCTTCTCCGACGGCAAGACCCTCACCGTTCCGGCCCGTTCCACCGCGACCGGCAGCGGAACCGGTTCGGGCACCCCCGACCCGCAACCGCCGACCGGCAACACCTTCCAGCTGCGCAGCGGCGGCACCCTCACCACGGCGACCGGTGGCACGGCGGGCAGCGACACCATCGCCTCGGCCGGCGGCGCCAACCACGACGGCACCCCGTACCAGCCGCTCGTCTACGAGGTGCGCGGCGTCAACGGCACGCTCACCCCGGGCGCCCAGACCGCCTTCCGGCTCCAGGTCGACGCGGGCACCTCGGTGGGGCTCGGCCAGCAGGCCCGGGTCAGCTACGACCTGACCGGCGACGGCGTCTTCGACCGCACCGAGACGTACAACTACTTCGCCACCGACCCGGTGAGCGGATGGGAGGAGTACACGCAGGCACGCGGCCTCAAGGCGTCGACCGGCGCACTGGGCAACCTCAACGGCGGCACCGTGCGCCTCGAGGTGTGGAGCGCCATCGGCAACGGCACGTCGAAGCTCCAGACGGGCACGGACAAGTCCGTGCTGGTGATCCCCTACAGCTGAACCGACGGGTACCCGGCGGCGGGCACTGGCTTCGTGCCGGTGCCCGCCGCTTCGCTCCCGCTTCGCCCGTCGCGTGGTGCGCGCGGCGTGTCATGCTGGCGGCCGCAACCGGCAGCACGTCGGTATATCGGTAAATCGGTAAGTCGGCATGTGCCGGCAAGGGGGGCACGGGTCGCGGAAGCAATCCGTGCCGACAGCGCGAGCGGGCACCACAGCGTCAGTGGAGTTCGAGGACACCGGTGTTCCATCCTTCCAGCCGTACCGCGCGGCCTTCGGCGGGGGCGTGGCGCCAGTCGACGGGGATGCGGACGTGCTCGCCGGGAAGCAGGTCGAGCATGTTGTCACCGAAGACGGCCCAGCCGGGGGCGGAGATCGGGCGGGCGTCGGTGAGGACCAGGCCGAGGGCTGCCGCTCCCCCCGTGTGGGTGACGGTCACGTGGTCCGGTCCCGCGGTGACCTCGATGTGTGCCTCGGGCAGGTCGAGGAGCGGGGACAGATCGGCGGTGCGGGTGTGGAGCCAGCGGTTCGCGGCGAGCACCGAGCCGTCGGCGTCGTGCAGGGCGAGGTCGAGCAGGAAGACGTCGGTGGCCAGGCCGTCCAGCGGCACGTGCCAGGTGCCCGCGCGGGCGGCGGGGACGCAGGTGTGCGGCCCGGGGGTCGCCGGGCGCCCGAGCGGAAGGCCGTGCTCGGCGAGGAGTTTCCCGTACGCGTCCGTGAGCCGGGCGGTGACGCTCTCGCCCCGTCCGTGCTGGTCCCAGGCCCACAGGTCGGCCGTGAAGGCCGGGTGTCCGTGCCACGCCTGGGTGGCGAAGCGGGCGCAGACGTGCGCGGGGCGGTAGGCGCGGCGCACGCCGTGGTAGGCGGGTTTCGGATCGCCGCGGTGGTCGACGGCGGCAGTGCACCAGGCGTTGGGGAACGGCTCGTCGAACTGCCAGGGGATCGTGCCGCTGCAGCGCGGCGCGCGGCGCAGACCGGCCTCGACGGCGTAGCGCAGTCCGTCGTACTGGAGCTGCTGCGAGGCGCGCCGCACGAGGTCGGGGGTGGTGAGCCGGCCGCCGAAGGACGCCTGGACGAGGGAGGTGTTGTTCCACCAGCCGCCGAGGTGTTCCATGAGCGGGTTGTCCCGGCCGGTCGGCCACTGCCGGTCCTCGGGCACCACGGCCCGCCAGGTGCGGCGGTTGGCCATGCCCTCGACGCCGAACTCGCTGTGCAGCAGGCAGGTGGCCGCGTCGTACAGCGCGTGCTGTGCGCCGATGCCCTGGTGCTCCCAGGGGCCGTGCACGTCGTGGTGGGAGTCCGGGGCGGCCTCGATCAGGTCGAGGCGGTTGAGGAAGACGGGGCCGGACGGCGATCCGGGCAGCCAGGCGCGGGACGGGTCCAGCTCCGACACGACGGCGGCCAGTGCGGCGACGACGGGTGACGTCCGCTCGTTCAGCGGCAGGGCGGCGGCCGTGTCGTGCAGTTCGCTCCCGGGGCCCCAGACCGCGAGCGAGGGGTGGTGGCGCAGCGCCGGTACGAGGGTGCGTGCCTCGCGTTCCATGAGCGCCACGTAGGCGGGGTCGGCGGCGGGCACGCTGTCGATGCCGGAGCCGGAGAGGCTGAACTCCTGCCACACCAGCAGCCCCAGCCGGTCGCACCACCGGTAGAAGTCGTCCGTCTCGATCAGGCCGCCGCCCCAGACCCGCAGCAGCGTGACGTGCGCGTCGGCGGCGAGCCGCAGCAGATGCTCCAGCCACTCGGGCCGCGGTACGCCGTAACAGGCGTCCCGCGGAACCCAGTTCCATCCCTTGAGGTGGATGCGGCGGCCGTTGACCTCGACGGTGTACGGAAGGGCGTCGTCGGGCGCGCCGGGATTCGGTACCAGCCGGATCCGCCGGAACCCGGTGGTGGCCCGGCGTGCGCCCACCGTGCGCCCGGTGGTGTCGGCCAGCGTGACTGCGACGTCGTACAGGGGCTGGTCCCCGTGCCCGTTCGGCCACCACAGCCGTGGCCACGGGACCGGCAGGTCGAGGGCCACGGACCCGTCCCCCGCCGTCACGGCGCGTTCGGCCACGGCGACGGTCCCGCCCTCGGGCGAGCGGACCTCGGCCCACAGCGTCCCGGCGGCCCACGCCTCCACCGTGGCGGAGATGCGCACCGATGCGCTGTCGGCCCGTTCGCCGATCTCGGCGCCGACGTGCGCGTCCACCAGCCGCAGGGGCCCGCGATCTCCAGGGTCACCGGCTTCCAGATGCCCTGGTGGACCATGCGCGGGCAGAAGTCCCAGCCGTAGCCCATGCGGGACTTGTGGATGCGCACCCGGTCGGTCCGGCCCACCCGGGGCTCGCTGTGCGGCGCGGGGTGGACGGCGACGGCCAGCAGGTGCGTGCCGCCGGCCGCGAGCCGGTCGGTGACGTCCACCTCGAACGGCAGGTACATGCCGCTGTGGTGCGCCACTTCCCGTCCGTCCACGAGCACGGTCACGTCGTGGTCGACGCCGTCGAACCGCAGCACCGCCCGCTCCCCTCCGGCGAGCGGTGCCGCGGTGATCTCCCGGCGGTAGAGCCAGGTGCGCTGCGGCACCCACTCCGCCGCCAGGCTGTTGTCGGCGTGGTACGGGTCGGGCACCTGCCCGGCCCGGTGCAGGTCGTCCAGCACCGAGCCGGGCACCCGGGCGGGAAGCCATCCCGGTTCGCCGGCCGGGCGTCCGGGGCCGCTGAGCCACCGCCGGGTGTCGCCCAGGCAGCCCCGGATCTCCCAGCCGTCGCCGGACAGGGGGTACGACGTCACCGCCCGGCGGTCCTCTCCGGCAGGTCCGTCTCCGTGACCGGCGCCCTCGGGTCGCGGGGCACGCGGAACGTCACGGAGTCCGGGTACTCCTTCATGCAGACGGCGGCCGACTGGAGGGTTGCCCGTGTCTCGGGCAGGCTCTCCGGCCGGCGCCACGGCCACACCGGGTCGAGGTGCGCGGTGCCGACGAGGCGGAGGGTGCGGCTGCGGACGATGGGCTGCTGCACGGTCATGCGGACGTCTCCTGCCGGTGGCCGAAGGTGTGGAGCCGGCCGTCGCCCTCGTGCACCTCGACGAGGCGCTGGGCGACCTTGTGGGGGTCCTCGGACATCGTGCTCCGTGTGTCGGTGGGTCCGTCGGGCGGTTGGATCGGGCGGGTGGCGGATCGGACCGGCGTTCGAAGGCGACGGCGGCGGCGCCGAGCAGGCCCGCGTGTGCGCCGCCGGTCGCCGGGACGATCCGTACGGCGCCCGCCGCCGGCCTCATGGCCTGGGCGGCGACGCGGCGGCGTACGGGGCCCGGGTGGGGCAGATCTCGGTCGACAGCACGGTGCCGTCCTCGGTCACGACCCCGGCGGCGAGTTTGGTGCCCCCGATGTCGAGCGCGAGCACGGCTCGCCGCGCTCCGGGGTGGCGCCCCATCAGCCCTTCCGTCCCTGTGTGGCGATGCCCTCGGTGAAGTGCCGCTGGCAGAAGAAGAAGACGAGGATCATCGGGAGGGTGACCACGACGGAGGCCGTCGCGACGATCTCCCAGCGCCACTCGCCGCCCTCGCCGAACTGGTCGAGCACGGCCTTCAGTCCGCGCGGCACGGTGTAGAGGTCCGGGTCGCGCAGATAGATCAGCGGGCGCACCAGGTCGGTCCACGCGGCCTGGATCTCGAAGACGAAGGTCACCAGCAGCGCGGGCTTGCACAGTGGCGCGGCGATGCGCCAGTACAGCGCCCAGTGGCCGGCGCCGTCGACCCGGGCGGCGTCGAACAGCTCGCGCGGCAGGCCGAGGAAGAACTGGCGCAGCAGGAAGATGTAGAAGGCGCTGCCGAAGAGGTTCGGCGCCCACAGCGGCAGCTGGCTGCTCGACAGGCGCAGCCAGTCCCAGATCAGGTACTGCGGCACCATCAGCACCGTGGCGGGCAGCATCATGGTGGCGATGACCAGCCCGAACAGGGCGTTCCTGCCGGGGAAGCGGAAGTAGGCGAACCCGAAGGCCACCAGTCCGCTGGAGGCGGTGACGGCGACCGCGGCGGCCAGGGTGATGACGGTGGAGTTCCACAGCCAGGTCAGCAGCGGGAACGCGTCCCAGATGTCGGCGTAGTTGCCCGGCTGGAACGTGTGCGGGATCAGCGCGTTGTCGAACACCTCCTGCACCGGCTTGAACGAGGCGCTCAGCAGCCAGACGAAGGGGTACAGGAAGACCACGGAGACGAGGACCAGCAGCACCAGCCGTACGGTCCTGCCGAGCGGGCCGACGGGTCCGTGCGGGTCACGGACCGCGCGCCGCTGCCGGGGGGCCCGGTTCGCGCCGCCGGTGCCGGACGGACCGGCTTCCGCCGTGCCGTGTTCCTCGACGACCGTCATCGCTCGTCCCCCTCGTAGTAGACGAAGCGTTTGCCGAGCCGGAACTGGACGAGGGTGATGACGACGATCACCAGGAACAGCAGCCAGGCCAGTGCCGAGGCATATCCCATGTGCATGAACTGGAAGGCCTGCTGGAACAGGTAGACGACGTAGAACAGGGCGTCGTCGCTGGTGTACGACTGGGCCTGCCCGGTGCCGTAGAAGGCGGTGTAGGCCTCGGTGAAGGTCTGCAGCGAGGCGATGGTGTTGACGACGAGGGTGAAGAACAGCGCTCCGGAGATCTGCGGCAGTGTCACGTGCCGGAAGCGGTGCCACCGGTTGGCGCCGTCGAGTTCGGCCGCCTCGTACAAATCCTGCGGGACGTTGCGCAGCGCGGCGAAGTGGATGACCACGGTGGAGCCGACGGCCCACAGGGAGATCAGCACCAGGCCGGGTTTGATCCACGGCCCGTCGGTGGTCCAGCTCGGCCCGGTGATGCCGACGGCCTCGAGCGCCTTGTTGACGACGCCGACGTTGCCGTTGAACAGCATCAGGAACAGCACGCCGACCGCCACGGCCGGGGTCATCACCGGCAGGTAGAAGACCGTGCGGAAGAAGCCGGCGGCGCGGCCGACGCGCAGCAGCAGCATGGCCAGCGCGAGTGCGATCACCATCTGCAGCGGGACGCGCAGCGCCGTGAAGACGAGCGTGTTCGTCATCGACTTGGCCACGGACGGGTCGTCGAAGATCTGCTCGTAGTTGGCCAGGCCGACGTGCTGTGTGACGCCGATGCCGTCGTAGTTGGTGAACGACAGGACGAAGCTGGCGATCACCGGGCCGAGGGTGAAGATCAGGAAGCCGAGGATCCAGGGCAGGATGAACAGGTAGGCGGCGCGGGTGTCGTGGCGCTTCCAGGCGGCCGTGCGGCTGCCCCGGGTGCGGGGCCGCGGGTCGCCCGGGGTGGGTGCGGTCACGTCCGGCTCACCTCTTTCCCTGGTTCGCGATGTCGAGGACGCTCTGGGCCTGCTTCTGGGCCTGGTCGAGCGCCTCCTTCGGGCTCTGCTGGCCGGACAGGACGCGGTTGACGGCCTTCTGCCAGGCGCTGGTGAACTCGCTGCCGGCCGCGTTGGCCGGGACGCTGAAGCCGTCGGCCTGGACGTCGAACAGGAGGCGGGTGGCGCGGTCGAACGGCTCGTTGCCGCTGGGTTTCCAGATCCGCTTCTCGATGGTGCGGTCGGCCACGGCGTTGCCGGTGAAGTCGCCGACGTAGGGGCCGCCGGCCTCCTTGGCCTCCTCCTGCTTGGCTCTGGCGCCGATCTCCCAGGTGCGGGCGGAGGTCATCGTCTTGATGAAGGCGCAGGCCTCGTCGGCGTACTCGGTGCCCTTGGGGATGGTGAAGGAGTAGCCGGTGGTCCAGTTGACCGGGTTGCCCCGGCGGTCCTTGAACGGGGCGGTCACGAGGTCGGTCTCCGGGGAGTTCTGGGCGAGGACGTTGACGTACCAGTCCTCCATGGGGAAGCCGCCGAGCTGCTCGCGGGTGAACTGGTTCTTCGACCCGAACATGTCGAAGGAGTCGCGCAGCGCCTTCACCTTGCCCCAGCCGCCCTGGATCCTCAGCAGGTGGCTGGTGTATGCGAGCGCCTCGACGGCCTCGGAGCTGTTGACGGTCGCGGTGCGGCCGTCCTCGCTGATCAGTGAGCCGCCGTTGGCCTCGACCCACATCGGGAAGAACTCGGGGATCTTCGGGTCGAAGCCGATGCGGGAGAGCTTGTCCCCGTCGAACTTCACCAGCTTCCTGGTAATCCGCTCCAGCTTGCCCCAGTCGGCGGTGTCGAAGTCCTCCGGGGTGAGGCCGTGCTTCCTCAGCAGGCTCCCGTTGATCAGCATGATGCGGCTGTCGTAGGAGTTGGGCAGGCCGTAGAGCTTTCCGTCGAAGGTGGCTTCGGCGAGGGCGGTGTCGCGGTACTCGCCGAGGTCGATGCCTTCCTTCTTGACGCACGCGTCGAGCGGGAGCAGCGCGCCGCGGGAGGCGTAGCCGCCGATCTTCGCGCGGTCCATGGTGACGACGTCCGGCGGGTCGTCGGCGGCGACGGAGGACAGGAACTGCTGCTCGTCGAAGGAGCCCTCGTTGACCTGGATCTCGATGCCGAGGGCCTTGCGTGCCTCGTCCATGCGGGCGCCCGCGAGGGCGTCGCCCAGACCGTAGCCCATGGTGGTGAAGGTGCTGGAGCCGTCGCCGGTGAGGCTGACGCCGCCGCAGGCGGTGAGGGACAGCAGGCCGTACACGGCGGTGACGCAGGTGAGCCGACGGCGTGTCCGTTGCGGGGATGGTGCGGCCATGCGCTCTCCCTTGAGGTGGCGGCTGACACGGCGGGGGCGGCCGAAAGCGCCCGGGGACAGGTGGGGACGGAACGGGGCGGCAACTCGCCCCGATATGGCATCGATCCCACATGAGAACGTATGCACAGGGGTCATGGGCGTCAATGATGGGTGAACAAAGGGTTCCGCGGCCGGGTTCGACACCTGTCCGAGGTGGAGTGAAAGGCACACCGGGGCCCGGCGGTGCGGCAGTTGGGGCCGGGCGGCCGGCGGATCAGCCGGCTGTCGGTGCCGAAGTCGAGCCGCGTTCCAGCAGTTCGGGCAGCAGCACGTGCGCCTCCGGCCTGCCGCGGGTGCCGGCGATGCGCCGCAGCAGCAGCTCGGCCGCCCGCACCCCCATGTCGTAGACGGGCCGGCGGACCGCGGTGACGCAGGGTTCGACCATCCGCATCCACGTCATGTCGTCGAAGCAGATGAGCGAGCACTCCTGCGGCACCCGGCAGCCACGCCGCTTGAGGGCCTGCCAGACCGTCTCGCCGACGACGTTGTTCGCGGCGAACACCGCGGTGATGTCCGGGTTCCGGTCGAGGAAGGCGGTCACGTCGCCGACCGGGTCGGCCGGGCGCAGCCCGAGGGTGAGGACGAGCCGCCTGGCCACCGGCACACCGGCTTCCCGGTGCGCGGCCCGGTAGCCCTTCAGTCGTGCCTGCCCGGTGTCCCACATCGTCTCGTCGGTGATGAGGGCCACCCGGCGGTGCCCTTCGGCGAGCAGGTGCCCGACCGCCTCGCGGGCGCCGAGCCCACTGTCCATGGTGACGGAGTCGCAGCCCCGCACGCCCGAGCGGCGGTCGACCTCGACCACGGTCATGCCGCGGTCGACCAGCGCCTGCGTCGCTGCCCTGCCGACCGGTGCGAGGAGCACGCCGTCGGCCCGCATGGACAGGAAGGCGCGCGCCCCGTCGGCGGCCTTCTGCTCGCTGCCGTGGTCGTCCACGAGCACCAGCTGCTGCCCGGCGGCGGCCAGCGTCTGTTCCACCCCGGCGGCGAGCTGGGCGGAGAACTGGTTGCGCAGGTCGGACACGAGCAGTCCGACCAGGCCGCTGGACTGTCCCTTCAGGGTGCGGGCCGAGACGTCGGGCACGTACCCCAGCCGGTCGGCGGCCTCCCGGACGCGGGTCCTGATGGCCTTGGCCACATAGCCGGTGCCGGCCAGTGCCCGCGACGCGGTGGACCGTGAGGTGCCCGCGGCCTCGGCGACGTCGCGCAGGGTGACCCGGCCGTGCTTGCCCCGCGACCCGCCGTGGTCGCTCATCCGGCCTTCCCCCTGCCCGCACGCCAGGCGGCCCACCGCCGGCGCAGCGCCGCGCAGTCGTCGTCCTCCCGTGGTTCGCCGGTGCGGTCCAGGTGCGTGCTGACGGAGAGCGCGGGCACGCCGAGTCCGGTCCTGACGGCGGCACAGGCGCGTCCCTGCTCCCGGTCCGGGGCGCACCGGTCGTCGGTGTCGACGGGCAGTTGTGGGCAGGAGGCGACGGTGACGGCGCCCCGGTGACGCGTCTGCGGCACGACGCGGGCGTAAGGGTCCGGAGCATCGAGGCGGAGCAAGTCGTCGAGCCGGGACATGTCCGTCACCCTAGCGAAGGCGGGGTGTGGTGTGTGCGTGATGCCCAACGCGTCCGGCTTTGCCGCCTTCGCGGCAGCGTGGACCACCGCGAGGAGGCCGTACAGCAGGGCGATTCCCCGGCTGCCGCCGTGGGTGGTCAGATGGCGGCCGGAGGGGGTGACAGGGCTTCGGTGAGGGTGCGGTGGCCCGCGGTGGGTGCGGCGGGGCCGCCCGAGGCCGGCCGTTCCGGGCGGCCTCCGGCGCCCGGGTGCGGTCAGGTGCCCGCCGGATGTCCCCGGCGGGCACCTGACGTGCGGGGTGTCGCGGGTCAGCCGGTGATGCGTACGGGCAGTTCCGCCAGGCCGCGCATGATGATGTTGGGGACCCGGGGCGGTGTCTCGGTGACCAGCTCCAGGTCGAGCGCGGTCAGGGCGGACACCGCGGTCTGTGCGGTGAGGCGGGCCAGGGGGGCGCCGACGCAGAAGTGGATGCCCAGGCCGAAGCCCAGGTTGCGGCCGGCCGGGCGGTTCAGCTTCAGCTCGTCGGGATCGTCGTAGACGGCCGGGTCGTGGCTGGCCGCGCCGATCATCAGCATGACCTGTTCGCCCGGCTGGACGGTGTGCCCGGCGATCTCGGCCTCGGCCACGGCGACCCGGGCGATCATCTGCACCGGCGCGTCGAAGCGCAGCATCTCCTCCACCGCGCCGGGCACCTGGTCCGGGTTGGCGCGCAGCCAGTCCCGCTGTTCGGGGCGGCTGAGCAGGGCGAACATGCCGTTGCCGATGAGGTTGACCGTGGTGGCGTACCCGGCCGAGAGCAGCAGCGTGCAGGTGACCTCCAGCTCGTGCGGGGTCAGCTTCTCGCCGTCGTCCTCGACCGCCACCAGCTCGCTGATCAGGTCGGTGCCCGGCTTGGCCCGGCGCTGTTCGGCCAGCTCGCCGATGTACTCGTACAGTTCGGCGCGGGCGCTGTCCCGCTTGGCGATCTCCTCGGGAGCGAGCAGGAAGCTCGGGTCCAGGCCGCGGGCGATGTCGGCGGACAGCTCGTCGAACCGGGCGGCGTGCTCGGCCGGGACGTCCAGCAGCGCGTTCTGCATCCGGCCGGGCAGGGGGTGCGCCACCGCGCGCATCAGGTCGATCGGGCCGTCACCCGCCTCGGCGCGGGCGGCCTCGATCAGTTCGCGCACGACGCGCTCGGCGGTGGCGCGCATCCGGTCCACCTGGCGGGCGGCGAACGCCTTGCCGACCAGGGCACGTATGCGGGTGTGCTCGGGCGGGTCGGCGAAGATGAACGGCCGGACGACCGAACCGTCGGCGTCGGTGCGGAAGTGATCGGCGACCGTGGCGCCGTCGCCCCAGCCGAACCGCTGGTCGCGCAGTACGGCGGAGCAGGCTTCGTGCCCGGTGACCGCCCACAGGCCCAGCGGGGTGCGGGTCACCGGGCCCTTGTCCCGGATCTGGGCGTAGATCGGGTAGGGGTCGGTCAGGAACGCCGGGTCGAAGGGGTTGAAGGGCAGCAGCTGGGTGATGAAATCCGGGTCGAGCATCGGTGCTTCGGTCATGATCACGGTTCCCAACTCCGCGCGGACGGTGGTCGCCGCGCGGGAGCTTGTGTAGTGGTTCGTGGTTCGGGCGCCGGGCGGGGTGTCAGCCCGTGTGGGCCGGGGTGGCCGCGGTGAAGGTCACCGGCAGGTGGTCGAGGCTGTTGGCCACCAGGCTGGGCGTCCAGGTCAGTTCCTTCTCCGGAACCGCCAGCCGGAGGTCGTCGAACCGGTCGAAGAGGGTCCGCAGGGCGATGCGGGCCTTGAGGCGGGCCAGCGGGGCGCCGATGCAGAAGTGCGTGCCGTGGCCGAGCGCCAGGTGCCTGGAGGCGTCGCGGTGGATGTCCAGGTTGTCCGGGTCGCTGAACCGGTCGGCGTCGTGGTTGGCCGCGGCCAGCGAGATCATCACGTGTTCGCCCGCCTTGATCCTCGCGCCGCCCAGCTCCATGTCCTCCGTGGCGAAGCGGTACACGACGGTGAACACCGGGCTGGTCAGCCGCAGCAGTTCCTCGACGGCCGGGCCGAGCAGTTCGGGGTCGTTCTTCAGCTCGGCCAGCTGCCCGGGGTTGCGCAGCAGCGCCAGTACGCCGTTGGTCAGCAGGTTGATGGTGGTCTCCGCGCCGGCGAGCAGCAGCAGCATGACCGTGGAGCGGATCTCCAGGTCGGCGAGGGCGTCACCGTCCTCGTTGGCCAGCACCAGACCGGAGATGAGGTCGTCGCCGGGGTTGGCGCGGCGCTGCGCGGTCAGCTCGGTCAGGTACTGCTCGAACCAGCCGACCGAGGCGATGACCTCCTCGGGGCTGGAGGAGTTGCCCAGGCCGACGAAGATGTAGGTGTTGCGCTCGAACTCCTGGCGGTCGGCCAGCGGCACGCCGAGCATCTCGTACAGCACGGTCGAGATCAGCGGGGCGATGAACGCGTCCTTGAGGTCGGCGGTGCCCGCCTCGGCGACCGCGTCGAGCAGTTCGTCGGTGATCCGCTGGATCCGCTCGCCGAGGTCGGCGACCCGGCGCGGGGTGAACGCCTTGGACACCAGGCCGCGCAGCCGGGTGTGCTCGGGCGGGTCGGCGAGGTTCATGTGCTGGTTGAGGATGGACTTGCTGCCGTCGTAGCTCAGCGAGGGCCACAGCTCGGGCAGCGCGTTGTCGAGGTTCTTGCTCAGTTTGCGGTTGGTCAGCGCGGCGAGCGCGTCCTCGTATCTGGTGACCATCCACACCGGGTTGCCGTCGGGGAGCAGCAGTTGCTCCACCGGGCCGGGCTCGGGCAGTCCGGGCGTCCACGGGCGGGGGCCTGCCGCGGCGTCGGCGTGCGCGGGACAGCCGGTGGCCGCATCACCGTCGGGGTTCGCCATGTCGTGTCCTTTCTTGTGGGGCTCGGCCGTCACCCGGCGGTCGGCGCCGGGGACGACGGGGTGGGGGCCAGTGCGGCAAGCTTCGCGGCGGCCTCGGCGAACCGGTCGGCTCCCCCGGAGGCGGCCACGTAGCCGTCCGGGCGCAGCAGTACGAACCGTTGCGTCCGGCCGTCCAGCGGGAAGTGCGTGACCAGTTCGGGCAGTCGGCCGGCCAGTTCGGCGGCTGCGGTGCCGAGTTGGGTCTCCTGGCCGCCGTAGGTGAGCAGCTGGAAGCGGCCGGCCAGCTCGTCGGAGGGGTTGGGCCGCCATCCGGGGTGGCGGGTGCCGGGCTGGGGGCGGGAGCGGCGCGTGCCGCCGGCCGGGGCGCCGAACAGCACGTCCGGGTAGCGGCTGCGCCAGCCGGCCAGCATCGGCGCGTAGCCGCGGGCCAGCACGCCGGTACTGCTCAGCAGCCGCCAGGTGAGGTCGCGGAGGTGTCGGGCCACCGGCCCGGCCACGGCCTGCCGGGCCATCCGGCCGGTGGCCTTCAGGGTCTGCCCGATCACGGCCCGCCGTTCCGGGTCGTAGCTGTCCAGGACCGACTCGTGGAGCCGGCCGTGCACCACGCCGGCGAGTTTCCAGGCCAGGTTGCGGGTGTCGGGGATGCCGAGGTTGAGGCCCTGTCCGCCGATGGGGCTGTGCACGTGTGCGGCGTCGCCGACGAGGAAGCAGCGGCCGGAGCGCAGCGCGCCGGCCACCCGCTCGTCGCTGGAGAACAGCGTCACGTGGCGTACGTCGGTGAGGCGCAGGCCGCCGGGGCCGCGCTCGTCCAGCAGGGCCTGGGCCTGCTCGGCGGTGGCCTCGGTGCCCTCCGGGACGGCGCCGGAGACCCGGAACGCGCCGCCGGGCATGGGAGCGACGAGCGCGACGCCGGTGTCGGCGAGGAAGTAGTGGATGTCGTCGGTGCTGATCCTCCCTTCGATGGTGCCCTCGGCGAGCAGGAAGGTGGCCGGGAAGCGGGCTCCTGAGAAGTCGATGCCGAGCTGGGCGCGCACCTGGCTGCGCAGCCCGTCGGCGCCGATCACCCAGTCCGCTTCGATGTCGGTGGTGGTGCCGTCGGCGCGGGCCGTGGTGACGGAGACGGTGTGCTCGCCGGGTGCGACCTTGGTGACGCGCGTGCCCCACTCGACGTGTACGCCGCGGTCGGCCAGCGACTGCGCCAGCAGGCGTCCGGTGCGCTCCTGAGGCAGCACCAGCGGGGCGTTGTCGTCGCCCAGCGGTACGCGCACGCTGCCGCCGGAGCCCAGGTGGTAGTGGAGCGCGGCGGGCCGGACGCCGTCCCGGGCGGCCTCGTCGGCCAGGCCGAGTTCGCCGAGCACCTCCAGCACCGGCGGCCACAGCAGGATCGCCCGGGAGCCGGTGTGCGCCTGCTCCGCCGCGTCCACGACGGTGACGTCGACGCCGAGGCGGCGCAGTTGGGCGGCCATGGCCAGGCCGCACGGGCCCGCGCCGACGACCAGAACGGTGGTGTGTCGTGTCATCGCTTCTCCAACCACTCGTGCACCGCCTGAGCCGTTCGGTCGGCGTGCTGTTCGAGGACGGTGAAGTGGTCGCCGGCCACCTCCACCGTGTCGTGCGGGTACGCCCAGGTGGCCGGCGGGCGGTCGAAGCCGGGGAGCGGCTCGGTGGTGCGGGCCACCAGGACCGGCGTCGGGGAGTCGGCGGGCTGCCAGTCGGTGAGCAGCCGCAGGTATCCGCCCATCGCGGTGAGGCGGGCGTCGGTGACCGCGCCGCTGTCGGCCAGCCGGGTGAACATCTGCCCGAACAGGGCGGCGCCGGTCGTGGTCAGTTCGGAGCCGAACACGAAGGTGTCGATGAGCACCAGTCCGGCGGCCGGGCGGCCCAGCTCGGCGAGCCGGGCGGCGACGCCGCCCGCCAGCAGGCCGCCCGAGGAGTAGCCGATCAGCACCACCGGCCGCTCCCCCGCCGCCGCCTGCACCTGGCGGGTGGCGGCCTCGACGGCGGCGGTCCGGTCGGCGGGCAGCGGTTCGCCGTCGAGGTAGCCGGGCAGGGCGATGGCCGAGACCGCGCGCCGATCGCGCAGTCCGGCGGCGAACCGGGCGTACTGGTGCGGGCCCGAGGTGGCCAGCACGGTGGGCAGGCAGACCAGTACAGGGCCCTCCTCGTGCGCGGTCAGCTCCACCGGGTCGGGCAGGGTACCGGCCTCGTCGGCGGAGCCGAAGGCGGGGCGCAGTCCGGCGGCGGCGCCGAGCAGGTCGACGAACTCGCCGGTCTTCCCGGCGTCGGCCGCCTGCTGGTACAGCTCCCCGAACAGGCCGGGCCTGCCGGTGGTGGCGGCGGCCGGGTCGGGGGCGAGTTCGCCCAGCAGGTGCCGGGCCAGCGCCTCGGGGGTGTCGTGCTCGAACAGGGTGGCCGCGGTCAGCCGTACGCCGAGGGCCGCCGACAGCCGGTTGCGCAGCTCCAGCGTGGTCAGCGAGTCGAAGCCGTGTTCCAGGAACCGGCGGGCCGGGTCGATCGCGGAGCCGTCGGGGAAGCCCAGGACGGCCGCGGCCTGCCCGGTGATGGCGGCGAGCAGCGCGCCGGGCCGTTCGGCGGCGGGCAGCGCGGCCAGTCCCCCGGCGTCCAGGCCGGCCGGTCCGTCGGGTGCGCGGTGGCCGTGGCCCGGGGTGAAGTCGGCGATCAGCGGGCGGGGGCCGGTGACGGTGTAGGCGGCCCGGAACCGGGGCCAGTCCACGTCGGCCACCAGCAGGCGGGTGTCCCCGGCGGTGAGGGCGTCACCGAGCGCGGCGAGGGCGCGGTGCTCGTCCAGCACTGCGATGCCGCGGGAGGCGAGCCGTTCCCTGCGGGTGGCCGCCACGCCCGTCGTGTCGTCCGGGTCGGCCCAGGGTGCCCAGGCCACCGACAGGGCGGGCAGCCCGGCGGCGGCGCGGTGTTCGGCCAGCGCGTCCAGGGCGGCCGAGGTCGCCGCGTAGGTCGCCTGGCCGACGCCGCCGAAGGTGCCGGAGACGGAGGAGAACAGCACGAACGCGGTGAGCGGAGTGTCCTTGGTGAGCTCGTGCAGGTGCCGTGCGGCGGTGACGCCGGGGCGCAGCCCGGCCGCGGCGGCGGCGCCGTCGAGGGCGCTCAGCGGTGCCTCGGTGAGCGGCACCGCGGTGTGCACCACCGCGGTGAGCGGCTGCCCGTCGGGCAGCTCGTCCGGCAGCGCGGCCACGGCCTGACGGTCGGTCAGGTCGCAGGCGCGGACGCGTACGTCGCTGCCCAGTTCGCGTATCCCGGCGAGGACGTCCTCGGTCACGGCGCTGCCGGGGTCGACGGTCAGCAGCAGCGCGGGGGCGCCCGCGGCGGCCAGCGAGCGGGCCACGGCCGCGCCCACGGCGGTGTCCGCGCCGGTGACCAGGGTGGTGCCGGTGGGGCGCCAGGCGGCGGCCGTCAGTGAGGTCAGCGGGCTGCGCACCAGGCGGCGGGCGAACAGCCCGGCCGGGCGGACGGCGAGCTGTTCCTCCCCGGTCCGCCCGGACAGCGCCGCGCACCAGCGGGCCAAGACCCGGTCGTCGGGCCGGGCGGGCAGGTCGACGATGCCGCCGGTGAGGCCGGGGTGCTCCAGGGACACGGTCGGGGCGAGGCCCCACAGGGCGGCCCGGTCCGGGTCACCGTCCGGTTCGGCGTCCAGTGCCACCGCTTCCGTGGTGGTGAACCACAGCGGGGCCTGCACGCCGAGGTCGGCCAGGGCACGGACCAGGGTGACGGCGGCCGGCCAGTCCAGCAGCGCGAGCACGCCGTCCGGCCGGGCCCCGGCCAGCGCGGTGCGCAGGGTCTCCGTGGCGGTCGTCTCGGCGGTGACCTCGGCCCTGATCACCCGGGCGCCGTGCCGGGCCAGCGCGTCGGGTTCCGGTCCGGTGTACCCGGGTGGCACGGCGACCAGCCAGTCGCCGGACAGCCGGGCGCTCGCCGGGTCGGACACCGGCCGCCACTCCAGCCGGTAGCGCCAGGAGTTGACGGTGGACTGCTCACGGCGCCGGCGCCGCCAGGCCGACAGGGCCGGAAGGACCGCGGCCAGTGGTTCGACGTCCACGTCCAGGGACTCGGTGAGCCCGGCCAGGTCGGCGTTCTCCACCGCCTCCCAGAAGCCGGACTCCACCGGGTCGGCCGGGGCGGCCTCGGCGGCGGGGTCGGGCTCGGGCCAGTAGTGCTGCCGCTGGAAGGGGTAGGTGGGCAGGTCCACCCACGCGGTGTCCCGTCCGGCGAGGGCGGCGCCGAGGTCGACCGGGGCGCCCTGGGTGTGCGCTTCGGCGACCGAGCGCAGGAACCGGTCCGGGCCGCCCTGGTCGCGGCGCAGCGAACCGACCGCGACGGCGTCCGTCCCGGCGTCCTCGGCGATGTCCTGCACCGCGGTGACCAGCACCGGGTGCGGGCTGACCTCCACGAAGAAGCGCAGGCCTGCGTCGAGCAGGGTGCGTACGGCCGGGTCGAAGGCCACCGGCCGGCGGGCGTTGTCGAACCAGTACTGGGCGCCCAGGGTGCTGGTGTCGGTGAAGGCGCCGGTGACGGTGGAGCAGAACTGCGTGTCGGTGGCGGTGGGCCGTACGTCCGCGAACATCTCCAGCAGGCGGTCGCGCAGCGGGTCGACCTGGTCGCAGTGGGAGGCGACGGTGGAGCCGACCAGCCGGGCGCGCAGCCCGTCGGCGGTGGCTTCGGCGACGAACCGGTCCAGCGCGTCCGACGCGCCGACCACGGTGACCGCGTTGGGGCCGTTGACACCGCCGATGTGCAGGGCGTCCCCCTGGGCGGCCAGCCGGGCGCGGACCTGCTCCTCGGGCGCGGCGACCGACACCACCCCGCCGCGACCGCGCAGTTCGTCGGCGAACAGTTGGCTGCGCAGGACCACGATCTTCATCGCGTCGCGCAGGGACAGCGCCCCCGCGGTGCAGGCGGCGGCGATCTCGCCCTGGCTGCTGCCGACCACCGCGGCCGGGGTCAGGCCGTAGGAGCGCCACAGTTCGGCGAGCGACACCATCACCGCGAACAGCGCCGGTTGCAGAATTTCGATGCGCTCCATGGAGGGGGCGCCGGGTGCGCCGCGCAGGACGTCGACGATGGACCAGTCGACGAAGTCGCGGGCCACGCTGTCGCACTCGGCCATGCGTGCGGCGAAGACCGGGGCGGAGTCGAGGAGTTCGACGGCCATGCCCGGCCACTGGGAGCCCTGACCGGGGAACACGAACACCACCCGGTCGGCCGGGGCGGCGGTGGCGGCGGCCACGGCGTCGTGCGGCCGGCCCTCGGCCAGGGCGCGCAGGCCCTCGGCGGTGCTGTCCGCGTCCGCGGCCACCACCACGGCGCGGTGCTCGAAGGTGGTGCGGGAGCGCAGCAGGGCCGCGGCGAGGTCGGGCAGCGGTGTGCCGCGCCGCACCAGGGGCAGCAGCCGCTCGGCCTGGGCGCGCAGCGCCTCCCGGGTGCGGCCGGACAGTGCCACGGGCACCGGACCGGCCGGGGTGGCGGCCGTGGCGGTGTGGCCGGCGGTGGAAGCGTCCTGGTCCGGCGCGGGCGGGGTGAACTCGTCGGCCTGCTCCAGCAGGACGTGCGCGTTGGTGCCGCTGATGCCGAAGGCGGACACTCCGGCGCGGCGCGGGCGGCCGGTCTCGGGCCACGGCTGCGGCTCGGTCAGCACCGCCACCGCGCCGGAGGAGAAGTCCACCTTGGAGGTGGGCGCGTCCACGTGCAGGGTCTGCGGCAGGTGGTCGCCGCGCAGCGCCATCACCATCTTGATCACGCCGCCGACGCCGGCGGCCGCACCGGAGTGGCCCAGGTTGGACTTCAGGGAGCCCAGCCACAGGGGGCGGTCGGCGGGCCGGTTGCGGCCGTAGGTGGCCAGCAGCGCGTTGGCCTCGATGGGGTCGCCCAGCGCGGTGCCGGTGCCGTGCGCCTCGACCGCGTCGATGTCGGAGGCGGCCAGGCCCGCGTCGGCCAGCGCCGCGCGGATGACGCGTTCCTGGGAGGGCCCGTTGGGGGCGGTCAGCCCGTTGGAGGCGCCGTCCTGGTTGACCGCCGAACCGCGCACCACGGCCAGGACGCGGTGGCCGTTGCGGCGCGCGTCGGACAGCCGCTCCACGACGACCACGCCGGCGCCCTCGGACCAGGCGGTGCCGTCGGCGGCCTCGGCGAACGCCTTGGCGCGGCCGTCGGGGGCCAGGCCGCGCTGCCGGGACAGCTCCACGAACCCGGCCGGGGTGGACAGCACCGACGCCCCGCCGGCCAGCGCCAGCGAGCACTCCCCGCGGGCCAGCGACTGGCAGGCCAGGTGCAGGGCGACCAGCGAGGCCGAGCAGGCGGTGTCCACGGACAGGGCGGGGCCCTCCAGGCCCAGGGTGTAGGAGATCCGCCCGGACAGCACGCTGATCGCGTTGCCGGTCAGCAGGTAGCCCTCCAGGTCGTCGGCGGCCTGCGCGGCGACCATCGCGTAGTCCTGTGCGCCGCTGCCGACGAACACGCCGGTCCGGCTGCCGCGCAGCGACAGCGGGTCGATGCCGGCGCGTTCCAGCGCCTCCCAGGAGGTCTCCAGCAGCAGCCGCTGCTGCGGGTCCATGGCCAGCGCCTCGCGCGGTGAGATGCCGAAGAAGGGGGCGTCGAAGTCCGCGACGTCGTACAGGAACCCGCCCTCCTTGACGTACGTGGTGCCGGGCCGGTCCGGGTCGGGGTCGAAGATGCGGTCCAGGGGCCAGCCGCGGTTGCCGGGGAAGGCCGACATCACGTCGCGGCCGGAGGCGACCACCTCCCACAGGTCCTCGGGCGAGGCGATGCCGCCGGGGTAGCGGCAGGCCATGCCGACGATGGCCATCGGTTCGGCGTCGCGCTGCTCGTACTCGCGCAACCGCTGCTTGGTCTCGTGCAGGTCGACGGTGACCTTGCGCAGATAGTCGCGGAGACGGTCGACGTCACTCATGATCAGCTCAACTCCGAGTCGATGAACCGGAAGATCTCTTCGTCGCTGGCGGTCCCGAGCTGCTCGGTGACCGACTCGCGGTCGCCGTCCGGGCGCGGGGCCAGCCGGCCGACCAGTCCCTGCAGCCGGGCGAGCGCCCGCCGCCGGTCGTCCTCGTCGGACACGTCGGCCAGTACGCCGGCCAGCCGGTCGAGTTCCTCGTCCAGCGTGCCGACGGCCGCCGCGGTGGGTGCCGCCAGCTGCTTGCGCAGGTGCTCGGCGAGTCCGGCGAGGGTGGGGTGGTCGAAGACCGCGGTGGCCGCCAGCCGTACCCCGGTGGCCGCGCCGAGGCGGTTGCGCAGGTTCACCGCGGCCAGCGAGTCGAAGCCCAGCTCGGTGAACGCCCGTTCGGTGGGCAGTGCCTCCGGGTCGTCGTGGCCGAGGACGACGGCGACCTCGCGGCGCACCAGCTCGACGAGTTCGCGCTGCTGCTCGGCCTCGGGCAGCGAGGCGAGCCGTACGGCGGGCCCGGAGGCGTCCGCGGCGGGTTCGGGGGTGCCGGCGGTGAGGCTGTCGCGCACCTCGGGCAGGTCGCCCAGCAGCGGGCTGGGCCGGGCGGCGGTGAACGCGGGCGCGAAGCCGGCCCAGTCCACGTCGGCCACGGTCACCGCGGTGTCGGCGTGCCGCACCGCGTCGGCCAGCGCCGCGAGGGCCCGCTGCGGCGCCAGCGCGAGCACGCCGCGGCGGCGCAGCTGTTCGCGGCGCCGGGCCTCGCTGTCGGCGTCCGCCGCGCCCAGTCCGGCGCCCTCCCACGGGCCCCAGGCGATGGCGGTGGCGGGCAGCCCGCGGGCGTGCCGGTGCCAGGCCAGCGCGTCGAGGTAGGCGTTGGCCGCGGCGAACGCGCCCTGTTCGCTGCCGCCCCAGGTGGCGGCGACGGAGGAGAACAGCACGAAGGCGTCCAGTCCGTCGGTGAGCCGGTGCAGGTTGGCCGCGCCGCGCACCTTGGTGTCGATGGTGGCGGCGACCTCGGCGAGGCCCGCGCCGGCCAGCGGGCCGGAGCGCAGCTCGCCCGCGACGTGCACCACCGCGGTCAGCGGCGTGTCCGGCGGGATCGCGGCGAGCAGTTCGGCGAGCGCGGTCTCGTCGGCCGGGTCGCAGGTGCTGACGGTGACCGGGACGCCCAGGTCGTCCGGTGCCGTGGCGTCCGGGTCGTCGGTGGTCAGCACCAGCGCCCGGGCGCCGTTGCCGGCCAGCCAGCGGGCCACCGGCAGGCCCATCGGGCCGAGGCCGTCGGTGACCAGCACGGTGCCGCTGGGCTGCCACGGCCGGGCCGGGGTGCGTCCGCCGAGCGGGGCGCGTGCCAGCCGCGGCACCAGGAGCCCGGTGTCGCGGACGGCGGCCTGGTCCTCGGTGCCGGCCAGCAGCGAGGGCAGCCGGGCCAGTCCGCGGACCGGGTCCTCGGGCAGGTCGACGATGCCGCCGAACAGCTTCGGGTGTTCCAGGGCGAGGGTGCGGCCCAGGCCCCACAGCATGGCCTGTTCGGGGTGCGGCAGCCGGTCGGCCGGGGTGGCGGCGACCGCCCCGGAGGTGACCAGCCACAGCGCGGTGCCGGCGTCGGCGAGGGCGCGGACCAGGTCCAGGGTGGCGGCCAGCGCGGCGGGCACCGCGGGCTGCTCCGGGTGCGCACCCTCGGCCAGGCCCAGCAGGGAGACCACCCCGGCCGCCCCGCCCGCGTTGGCCGCTGCGGCGTCCGGGCCGAGCACGCGGACGTCGGCCCCGGCGCGGGTGAGCGCGGCGGCGCAGTCCTCGGCCAGCGCGAGCCCTTCGGGGCTGACGACCAGCCAGGTGCCGGTCAGTACCGCGTCGGCCGTGTCGGCCGGCTGCCAGCGCACGGTGTAGCGCCAGGAGTCGGTGGTGGCGGCGGCCTGCCGGGCGGCGCGCCACGCGGTCAGTCCGGGCAGGATCTCGGCGAGCGGTTCGGCCGGTACGTCGAGCAGGCCGGCCAGGGCCTTCGGGTCCGCCGGGTCGGCGCCGTCGACGGCCGCCCAGAACGCGTCGGCCGTCGCGTCGGCGCCGGTGGGCCGCGGGGCGGTCAGCCAGTAGCGCTGCCGCTGGAAGGGGTAGGTGGGCAGGTCGGCCGGGGCGGGCCGGGGGCCGTCGAAGGCGGCGGACAGCCGCACCGGCAGGCCGGCGACCTGTGCCTCGGCGACGGAGAGCAGGAACCGGTCGAGGCCGCCGTCGTCGCGGCGCAGCGAGCCGACGACGGTGACGTCGTCCAGTGTCTGGTCGATGCCGGGCGCCAGCACCGGGTGCGGGCTGACCTCGACGAACCCGCGGTGTCCCTGCTCGGCCAGGGCGCGCACGGCCTGTTCGAAGTGGACGGTCTGCCGCAGGTTGCGGTACCAGTAGCCGGCGTCGAGCGCGGCCGGGTCGGCCCAGTCGGCGGTGACGGTGGAGAACATCGGCACGTTCGCCGCCTGCGGCCGGACGTCGGCGAGGGCTTCGACCAGCTGGGTCTCGATCCGTTCGACGTGCGCGGAGTGCGAGGCGTAGTCCACGGCGATGCGGCGGACCCGCACGCCGCGTTCGGCGCAGTCGTCCAGCAGCCGGTCGAGGGCCGCGGGGTCGCCGGAGACCACGGTGGAGGCGGAGCCGTTGATCGCGGCGACGGTCACCCCGCCGTCGGCGGGCAGCAGTCCGGTCACCTCGTCGGCGGGCAGCGCCACGGACGCCATCCCGCCGTGTCCGGCCAGTTCCCCGGCGATCAGGGCGCTGCGTACGCAGACGACCCGGGCCGCGTCGCGCAGGGACAGGGCCCCCGCCACGCACGCGGCGGCGATCTCGCCCTGCGAGTGACCGACCACCGCGTCCGGCTCCACCCCGAAGGACCGCCACAGCGCCGCCAGCGACACCATCACCGCGAACGACACCGGCTGCACCACATCCACCCGGTCCAGCGACGGCTGACCCGCCTCACCCCGCAGCACACCGAGCAACGACCAGTCCACGAACTCGTCCAGCGCCGCCGCACACTCCCCCATCCGCGCCGCGAACACCGGCGACGACTCCAGCAGCCCCACCGCCATCCCGGCCCACTGCGCACCCTGCCCCGGAAACACGAACACCGTACGGCCGTCGGTCCGGGCGGTGGCGGTGACGACGTGCGGTGCGGTGTCCCCGGCGGCCAGGGCGGTCAGCCCGCCGAGCAGCTGCTCGCGGTCGGCGGCGACCACCACGGCCCGGTGGGTCAGTGCGGCGCGCCCGGTGGCCAGGGCGGCGGCCACCTCGACCAGTCCGGCGTCGGGCTCGTCGGCCAGCCAGGTGCGCAGCCGACCGGCCTGGGCGCGCAGCGCGGCCCCGGTGTTGCCGGACAGCGGCACCGGCACCACCCGCTGGGGCGCCGGCTGCGGCGCCGGGAGCTGCGGGGCCTGTTCGAGGACGACGTGCGCGTTGGTGCCGCTGATGCCGAACGAGGACACCGCGGCCCGGCGCGGCCGGTCGCGTTCCGGCCAGGGCCGCGCCTCGGTGAGCAGCCGCACCCCGCCCGCCGACCAGTCCACGTGCGGGGTCGGTTCGTCGAGGTGCAGGGTGCGCGGCAGCATCCCGTAGCGCATCGCCTGCACCATCTTGATCACTCCGGCGACGCCGGCGGCGGCCTGGGTGTGCCCGATGTTGGACTTGACCGAGCCGAGCAGCAGCGGATCGTCCTCGCGGCCCGGGCCGTACGTCGCCAGCAGCGCCTGCGCCTCGATCGGGTCGCCGAGCGCGGTGCCGGTGCCGTGCGCCTCCACCGCGTCGATGTCCGAGGGGGACAGGCGGGCGGCGGCCAGCGCGGTGCGGATGACCCGCTCCTGGGAGGGGCCGTTGGGCGCGGTGAGGCCGTTGGACGCGCCGTCCTGGTTGACCGCGGAACCCCGCAGCACGGCGAGGACCCGGTGGCCGTTGCGCCGCGCGTCGGAGAGCCGCTCCACGACCAGCAGGCCGACGCCCTCGGACCAGACGGTGCCGTCCGCGTCCGCGGAGAACGCCTTCACGCGGCCGTCGGCGGCCAGGCCGCGCTGCCGGGAGAACTCGATGAAGGTGCCCGGGGTGGACATCACGGTCGCGCCGCCGGCCAGCGCCATGGAGCATTCGCCCGCGCGCAGCGCCTGGGCGGCCAGGTGCAGCGTGACCAGGGAGGACGAGCAGGCGGTGTCCACGGTGACGGCCGGGCCCTGCAGGCCGAAGGTGTAGGCGATCCGGCCGGAGGCGACGCTGCCCGCGGTGCCGGCGCCCAGGTAGCCCTCCACGTCCTGCGGTGTGCTGGGCAGCCGGGTGGCGTAGTCGTGGTACATGACGCCGACGAACACGCCGGTGTCGGTGTCCCGCAGGGACAGCGGGTCGATGCCGGTGTGTTCCAGTGCCTCCCAGGAGGTCTCCAGCAGCAGCCGCTGCTGCGGGTCCATGGCCAGCGCCTCACGGGGTGAGATGCCGAACAGTGCGGCGTCGAACTCGGCCGCGTCGTGCAGGAATCCGCCCGCGGTGAGGTAGGTGTGGCCGGCCCGGTCGGGGTCGGGGTCGTAGAGCCGTTCGGTGTCCCAGCCGCGGTCCGTCGGGAACGCCGAGATGGCGTCGGTCTCCCCGGTCACCAGCCGCCACAGGTCCTCGGGTGAGCGCACTCCGCCCGGGTAGCGGCAGGCCATGCCGACGATGGCTATCGGTTCGTCGGCGGGTCCGGTGCGGCGGGTTTCGGCGCGCGCCGGGGCGGTCGCGGCGGTGAGCCTGCCGAGCAGGTACTCGGCGGTGGCCGCGATGCTCGGGTGGTCGAAGGCCAGCGTGGCGGGCAGGGTCAGTCCGGTGCCCGCCGCGAGCCGGTTGCGCAGTTCCACCGAGGTCAGCGAGTCGAAGCCGAGGTCGGTGAAGGCGCGCCGGTCGCCCAGTTCGGCGGGGTTGTCGTGGCCGAGGGTGGCGGCGACCGCGGTGCGTACGGTGTCGAGGACGAGCCTGCGGCGGGCGGCCTCGTCGAGCCCGGCGAACGCGGCTTCCAGCGCGCCCGTGCCCGATGCGCGGCGGGTCGGGACACGGACCAGGCCGCGCAGCACCGGGGCCGGTGGCACGGTCCTGGCCTGTTCGCGCAGCGCGGCCAGGTTCAGGCGGGCCGGTACGGCCAGTGCGGCCTCGCCCTGGACGGCGGCGTCGAACAGCCGCATTCCGTCGGACGGTTCGAGGGGCACCACACCGAGGCGTTCGATGCGCTGCCGGGCGGTGCCGTCGGCGGCGTCGCCCATGCCGTCGACGCCGGTCCACAGGCCCCAGGCGAGCGACACGGCGGGCTGTCCGGCCGCGCGGCGGCGGGCGGCCAGGCCGTCCAGTACGGCGTTGGCGGCGGCGTAGTTGCTCTGCCCGGGGCTGCCCAGGATGGCGGCAGCGGAGGAGAACAGCACGAACGCGGCGAGGTCGTGCCCGCGGGTCAGCTCGTCCAGGTGCAGCGCGGCGTCCACCTTGGGCCGGAAGACCCGGTCGACGCGCTCAGGGGTCTGCGCGGCGAGCATGCCGTCGTCCAGGACGCCGGCGGCGTGCACCACGGCGGTCAGGGGATGCTCGCCGGGGACGCGGGCCAGCAGCGCGGCCAGCGCGTCGCGGTCGGCGACGTCGCAGGCGGCCACCTCGGCGGTGGCGCCGAGCGCGGCGAGGTCGGCGACGAGTTCGGCGGCGCCCGGGGTGTCCGGGCCGCGGCGCCCGGCGAGCAGCAGGTGCCGTACGCCGTGTTCGGCGGCCAGGTGCCGGGCCAGCACCGAGCCGAGCGCCCCGGCGCCACCGGTGATGAGCACGGTCCCCTCGGGGTCCCAGGCGGCGGGTTCCCCGGCGGTGCCGCGGACGAGCCGCGGTACGAGGACCGCGCCGTCGCGGACGGCGAGCTGCGGTTCGCCGGTGGCGAGGGCCGCGGAGTCGGGCACGCTGCCGTCGCTGTCCAGCAGCACGATCCGACCCGGGTTCTCCGACTGGGCGGAGCGGGCCAGGCCCCAGGCGGCGCAGGCACCGAGGTCGGTGCCGTCGGTGGCGCCGCGGGTGCGCAGCACCAGCGTGCAGTCGGCGAACCGCTCCTCGGCCAGGAACGCGCGCAGCAGGGCGAGCACCCGGTGGGCGGCGGTCGCGATCCCGGCCGGGTCGTCGGCGGCGGCGGGCAGGGCGGCCAGCAGCCACGCGCCGGGGTCGGTCACCGCGGCGAGGTCGAGGTCGGCGCCGAGTCCGGTGGGGGCGGGCCCTTCCTCGGCGGGGGTGCGCAGCGGTGTCCAGTCCACGGCGTACAGCGCGTCGGTCACGGCGTCCGCGGTGCCCGGGCCGGTGGGGAGCGGGCGCAGCGCCAGGCCGTCCGCGGTGAGGACCGCGGCGCCGTGACTGTCGAACGCGGCGATCGTGACGCCGTCGCCGGACGGGGTCAGCCGCACCCGGAGGCGGCCGGCGCCGCGCTGCCAGACGGTCACGCCGGTCCAGGCGAACGGTACGGCGGCGGTGCTCGTGCCGGGGTCGGTGGCCAGCGCGTGCAGCGCGGCGTCCAGGAGCGCCGGGTGCACCGCGAAGCCGTCCGGTTCGGCCGGGGCGGGCAGTTCCACCTCGGCGAACACCTCGGTGCCGGAGGCGGTGTCGCGCCGCCGGACCGTGCGCAGCCCGCGGAACACCGGCCCGTAGGCCAGGCCCCGGTCGGCGAGCAGCTCGTACAGCTCGTCCGGGCCGGTCCCGGCCGCCTCGGCCGGGGGCCACTCCCCCTGGACCGGCGGTGCGCCGGCCGGTGGTTCGACGGTGCCGACGGCGTGCCGCGTCCAGGGTTCCTCGGTGGAGCCGTCCTCGGGCCGGGAGTAGAGGGTCACCGTGCGGCGGCCCTGTTCGTCGGGCGTGCCGAGCACCAGCTGGAGCGCGGCGTTGCTCCGTTCGGTCAGCACCAGGGGCGCGTCCAGGGTCAGTTCGGCGATCCGGCCGCAGCCCAGTTCGTCCCCGGCGCGGGCGACGAGTTCGACGTAGGCGGTGCCGGGCAGCACGATGCGGCCGTTGACCACGTGGTCGGCCAGCCAGGGCTGGGTGGCCGGGGACAGGTGTCCGGTGAACAGCACCCCGGCGCCGTCGGCGAGTTCGACGGCGGCTCCGAGCAGGGGGTGCCCGATGCGGCCGGGGCCCGCCGTGCCGGCGGTGGCGCTCTCGCCGGTCATCCAGAACCGGCGGTGCTGGAACGGGTAGGTGGGCAGTTCCACCGGCGCGGGTGCGCGGTCCTCGGTGACCGCGTGCCAGTCCGGGGAGATGCCGTGGACGTGCAGCCGGGCCAGGGTGTCCAGCAGGGCCGGGATCTCCTCCCGGCCGTCGCGCAGGGTGGGCAGCACGACCCGTTCGGCGGCGGGCTCGGTGCCGGGTTCCGTCGCGGGCAGGCAGTCGCGGGCCATCGCGGTCAGGGCCGCGGCCGGGCCGATCTCGACGAGCGCGGTGGCCCCGGCCTCGGCCAGGGCGCGCACGGCGGGCAGGAACCGCACGCTGTCGCGGACGTTGGCGACCCAGTGCTCCGGGTCGGTGATCTCCGCCTCCGTCAGCGGCGCCCCGGTCACCGTCGACACGATGGGCAGCCGCGGCGTGCTGAACGGGACGGCGGTGACGGCTTCCCGGTACTCGTCCAGGATGCCGTCCACGTGCGGGGAGTGCGGGGCCATGGTGACCCGCAGCTGCCGGGTGCGGCGGCCCCGTTCGCGCCAGTGGGCGCCGATCTCGGCGACGGCGTCGGCGTCGCCGGACACCACCACCGAGTCGGGTCCGTTGACCGCGGCCAGCCGTACCTGCCCGGCGCGTTCGGCGAGCATCGGGGCGAGTTCGGCCTCGGTGGCCTGGAGGGCGACCATGGCGCCGCCGGCGGTGGCCCGGGCCATGAGTCTGCCGCGTGCGGTGACCAGCGCGGCGGCGTCGGGCAGGGTCAGCGCCCCGGCGATGTGGGCGGCGACGATCTCGCCGACCGAGTGGCCGGCCACCAGGTCCGGTCGCACGCCCCAGCTCTCCATGAGCCGGACCAGGGCGACCTCGACGGCGAACAGCGCGGCCTGGGTGAAGTCGGTGCGGTCGAGCAGCTCGGCCTCGGGGCTGCCCTCGGCGGCGAACAGCACGTCGCGCAGCGGCCGGGGCAGGTGCCGGTCGAGTTCGGCGCACACCGCGTCGAACGCCGCGGCGTAGGCGGGGAACTCGGCGGCCAGTCGGCGTCCGGCGCCGAGGCGCTGGGAGCCCTGGCCGGGGAACAGGAAGGCGAGTTTCCCCGCGTCGGGGGCGAGGCCGGTCACCACGTCGGCGTCCGGGGTGCCTTCGGCGAGGGCGGCGAGGCCGGTGCGCGGGTCGGCCAGGACGGCGGCCCGGTGCGGGTGGGCGGCGCGGGTGGTCAGCAGCGCGTGCGCCACCGCGGCCGGTTCGGCGTCCGGGTGCTCGCCGAGGTGGGCCAGCAGCCGGGCGGCCTGGTCGCGCAGCGCCGGTTCCGTCCGTGCGCTGACCACGAACGGCAGCGGCAGGGCCGGGCGGGCGGGGGCGGTGACCGGGTGCTCGGCCGGGGCCTGTTCGATGACGATGTGCGCGTTGGTGCCGCTCACGCCGAACGAGGACACCGCGGCGCGGCGTGGCCTGCCGGTCTCCGGCCAGGGGCGCTGTTCGGTCAGCAGGGACACCGCCCCGGAGGCCCAGTCGACGTGCGGGCTGGGTTCGCCGGCGTGCAGCGTGGCGGGCAGCAGCCCGGCTCGGACGGCCAGCACCATCTTGATGATCCCGGCGACGCCGGAGGCGGCCTGGGTGTGCCCGATGTTGGACTTGACGGAACCGAGCCACAGCGGCTCGCCGTCCCGGTCGCGGCCGTAGGTGGCGAGCAGGGCCTGGGCCTCGATGGGGTCGCCGAGGGTCGTGCCGGTGCCGTGCGCCTCGACCGCGTCGACGTCCTGGGGGGACAGTCCGGCGGCGGCCAGCGCGGCGCGGATCACCCGCTGCTGGGAGGGCCCGTTGGGCGCGGTGAGCCCGTTGGAGGCGCCGTCGGAGTTGACCGCGGAGCCGCGCACCACGGCCAGGACCGGGTGCCCGTTCGCCCGCGCGTCGGACAGCCGCTCCACCAGCAGCATGCCGGCGCCCTCCGACCAGGAGGTGCCGTCGGCGTCGGCGGAGAACGACTTGCACCGGCCGTCGGGGGCGAGTCCGCGCTGTCGGGAGAACTCCACGAACAGGCCGGGCGTGGCCATCACGGTGGCGCCGCCCGCGAGCGCCAGGTCGCACTCGCCGCGGCGCAGCGCCTGGGCGGCCAGGTGCAGCGCCACCAGCGAGGACGAGCAGGCGGTGTCCACGGTCAGCGCGGGCCCTTCCAGGCCGAACGTGTAGGCGAGTCGGCCGGAGGCGACGCTGGCCGCGCTGCCGGTGAGCCGGTAGCCCTCCACGCCCTCGGCTGCGTGGTGCAGCATCGGCCCGTAGTCCTGGCGCATCACGCCGACGAACACGCCGGTCCGGCTGCCGCGCACCGACGCCGGGTCGATGCCGGCGCGTTCGAAGGTCTCCCAGGAGGTCTCCAGCAGCAGCCGCTGCTGCGGGTCGGTGGCCAGCGCCTCGCGCGGGTTGATGCCGAAGAACTCGGCGTCGAAGTCGGCGGCGGTGCGCAGGAATCCGCCGTGCCGGGTGTACGACGTGCCCGGCCGGTCGGGGTCGCTGTCGAACAGCGTGGCCAGGTCCCAGCCGCGGTCGGCGGGGAACTCGGTGATGCCGTCGCCGCCGTCGAGCAGGAACTCCCACAGTTGTTCCGGGGAGCGGATGTCGGACGGGAAACGGCAGGCCATGCCGACGATGGCGAGGGGCTCGTCGGTGGAGGCGCCGCCGGCCGCCGGGGGCAGGGCGGCCGGGGCGGACTCCCCGGACCGGTCCTGCCGCAGGTACGCGGCCAGCGCGGCGGGGGTCGGGTAGTCGAACACCAGGGTGGCGGGCAGGGCGGTGCCGGTGGCCGCGGTGAGCCGGTTGCGCAGTTCCACCGCGGACAGCGAGTCCACGCCCAGCGCGCGGAACTCGGCCCGCGCGTCGATGGCGTCGGTGTCGGCGTGCCCCAGCACGGCGGCCGTCTCGGCGCACACCAGTGCCAGCAGTTCCTCGGCGGTGAGTTCGGCCGGCGGGGTGGCCGTGCCGGCCGCGGTGGCCTTGGCGGCCCGGCGCTGGGGGGTGCGGGCCAGGCCGCGCAGCAGCGGCGGCAGCAGCGCGGGGTCGGCGGTGCGCACCCGGACCTTGGCGGGCAGCAGTACGGGGTCGTCCACGGCCAGCGCCGTGTCGAACAGGGCGAGCGCCTCGTCGGCGGACAGCGCCTGGATGCCGGCGCGGGCCATTCGGGCCAGGTCGGAGGAGGACAGTTCGCCGGTGATGCCGCTGGGCGGGGCCCACAGGCCCCAGGCCAGCGACTGGGCGGGCAGTCCGGCGGCGCGCCTGCGGGCTGCCAGCGCGTCCAGGCAGGCGTTGGCGGCGGCGTAGTTGGCCTGGCCGGGGCTGCCGAGGGTGCCGGTGGCCGAGGAGAACAGCACGAACGCGGCCGGGTCGTGCCCGCGGGTCAGCTCGTCCAGGTGCAGCGCGGCGGCCACCTTGGGCCGCAGCACCGCGGTCAGACGCTGCGGGGTCAGGTCGGTGAACAGCCCGTCGTCGGCGATTCCGGCCGCGTGCACCACGGCGGTGAGCGCGTGTTCCGCGGGGATGCCGTCCAGCAGGGCGGCCAGGGCGTCCCGGTCGGCGGCGTCGCAGGCCGCCACGCGCACGTCGGCGCCGAGCTCGGTGAGTTCGGCGGCGAGTTCGGGGGCGCTGCCGCGGCGGCTGGTGAGCAGCAGGTGCCGGATGCCGTGCTCCCGCACCAGGTGCCGGGCGACGAGTCCGCCGAGGGTGCCGGTGCCGCCGGTGATGAGGACGGTTCCGTCGGGGTCGAGCCGGCGGGGCAGGGTGAGCACGAGTTTGCCGGTGTGCCGGGCCTGGCTGAGGAACCGGAACGCGTCCGTGGCGCGGGCGATCGGCCACACCGAGGGCCGGGGCGCGCTCAGCGCGCCCGTGGCGAACAGGTCCAGCACCACGGTCAGCAGCCGCTGCATCTCGTGCGGTGGCAGTTCCATCAGGTCGAACGGCCGGTAGTCGGCCCCGGGGAAGTCGGCGGGGTCGCGCAGATCGGTCTTGCCCATTTCCAGGAACCGGCCGCCGGGGCGCAGCAGCCGGGCCGAGGCGTCGATGAACTCACCGGACAGCGCGTTGAGGACGACGTCGACCTGCGGGAACGCCGTGGCGAAGCCGGTGTCGCGGGAGGAGGCGATGTGCGCGTCGTCCAGGCCGAGGTCGCGCAGTACGTGCCATTTCTCGGGGCTGGCGGTGCCGTAGACCTCGGCGCCGAGGTGCCGGGCCAGTTGCACGGCGGCCATGCCGACGCCGCCGGCCGCGGAGTGGATGAGCACCGACTCGCCGGCCCGCAGTCCGGCGATCTCGACCAGGCCGAGGTGGGCGGTGAGGTGGGCGATCGGCACGGCGGCGGCCTGCTCGAACGTCCAGCCGTCCGGGATGGGCGCGACGGCGGCCCGCTCGGCCACCGCGACCGGCGCGAACGCGTCACCGAACAGGCCGGTGACCGGGGTGCCCGGGGCGAGGTCGGTGACGTCGGCGGCCACCTCGGTGACCACCCCGGCGCCTTCGCCGCCGAGGGCCACGTCACCGGGGTACATGCCGAGGGCGATCAGGACGTCCCGGAAGTTCAGTCCGGCGGCGCGTACCGCGATGCGCACCTGGCCCGGTGCCAGGGGAGCCGCCGCGGCCGGGGCGGGCACCAGCGTGAGGTTGTCCAGGGTGCCCGGGCGGGTGACGGTCAGCCGCCAGTGCGGGTCCGCGGGCGGCACCAGCTCGGGCTTGACGAGCCTGGGGGTGAGCAGCGCGCCGCCGCGCAGCGCCACTTCGGGATGCCCCGCCGCCGTCGCGGCAGGCAGTGCGCCGCGGGATACGGCGGTGTCGTCGACGTCGGCCAGCACGATCCGGCCGGGCTGCTCGGCCTGCGCGGCGCGCAGCAGCCCCCACACCGCCGCGCCGCCCGGATCGGCCGGACGGTCGGAGGGCATGGTGGTGACCGCGCCGGTGGTGACCACCAGCAGCCGGGCGGGCGCGGCGGTGGCGGCCAGCCAGTCCTGCACCTGCCGCAGAACGGCGCAGGTGACCTGCTCGGCGGGGTGCCCGGCCGGCACGGCCAGCACGGTGACCTCGGCGGAGGCGTCCCCGGTCAGCTCGACTCCCGCGGCGCGCAGGTCGGCTGCGAGGGTCTCGGGCAGCGCGTCGCGGACCGCCCAGGGGCCGGTGGCCGGCTCGGCGGGGGCCGGGGCGAGGTCCCAGTCCAGCCGGAACAGCGAGTCGCGGGGCGCCCGGGAGGCGGACTGGCCGGTGGTGGCGCGCAGCGTGAGGGAGGCGACGGAGGCGACCGGCGCTCCCGTGGCGTCGAACAGGTCCAGCGCCACGGTGCCCTCGCCCGCCGGGGTGAGCCGGACGCGTGCGACCGATGCCCCGGCGGCGTGCAGCCGAATTCCGGACCAGGAGAACGGCAGTCGCGCGGTGCCGGTGTCGTCGGTGAGCGCGAGCGCGTGCAGAGCGGCGTCCAGCAGCGCGGGGTGCAGGCCGAACTCGCCGGCCCGGGTGCGCTGCTCGTCGGGCAGGGCGACCTCGGCGAGGACGTCCGCGCCGCGCCGCCAGGCCGCGCGCAGCCCCCGGAACGCCGGGCCGTAGTCCAGCCCGCGCGCCGCGAGGTCGGCGTGGACGGTGTCCACGGCCAGCGGGGTGGCGTCCCGCGGTGGCCAGATCTCTTCGACGGCGACGGGGTCGTCCGTGCCGGTGGCGAGGGTGCCGGTGGCGTGCAGCGTCCACGGCTCGTCCTCGGACGCGTCCTCGGGCAGCGAGTGGATGTCCACGGCGCGGCGGCCGGACTCCTGGGCCTCCCGGACGGTCAGTTGCAGCCGGACCGCCCCGGTGTCGGTGAGCACCAGCGGCGCCTGCAGGACGAGTTCCTCGACCCGGTCGCATCCGACCCGGTCGGCGGCCTGCACGGCCAGTTCCACGAACGCCGCGCCGGGCAGCACGACGGCACCGGAGACACGGTGGTCGGCCAGCCAGGGCTGGGACGCCACGGACAGCCGGCCGGTCAGCAGGTAGGCGTCGGACCCCGCCAGCGCGGTGGCCGCACCGAGCAGCGGGTTGCCCGCCGGGAGCAGCCCGACGGCGCCGAGGTTGCGGCCGGGCGCCGCTTCCAGCCAGTAGCGGCGGCGCTGGAAGGCGTAGGTGGGCAGCTCGATGCGGGCGGCGTCGGGCAGGTACGCCGCCCAGTCGACCGTGCCGCCGTGCACCTGGAACCGCGCAAGACCCTTGGCCAGGGAACGGACTTCGGGCTGGTCCCGGCGCAGGAGCGGGACGAACGCGGCGGTGGCGTCCTCGGGCAGACAGTCGGGTCCGGCGGCGCTCAGCGCGGTGTCCGGGCCCACCTCCACGAAGACTCCGACGCCCTGTTCGTGCAGGTGGGCCACAGCGTCGGCGAAACGTACGGTCTCCCGCACGTTGCGCACCCAGTAGTCGGCGGTGGTGGGCCGCGCGGCGACCTCCACCGTGGACACGAACGGCAGGGTCGGCTCGGCGAACCGCAACCCGGCCACCACTTCACGGAACCGCTCCAACACCGGTTCCACCAACGGCGAATGGAACGCATGGCTCACCCGCAACCGGGTGCTGCGCCACCCACGCCCCGCCGCCTGCTCCGCAACAGCCTCCACCGCCGACTCCGCACCGGAGACCACCACCGACCGCGCCCCGTTCACAGCCGCGATCCCGACCTCCCCCGACAGGACTTCGGCAACCTCCGCCTCGGAGGCGTTCACCGCGAGCATCGCCCCACCCGCAGGCAACTCCTGCATCAACCCGGCCCGCGCACACACCAACGCCACCGCATCGTCCAGCGACAGCACCCCCGCCACATGCGCGGCAGCCACCTCACCGACCGAGTGCCCGGCCACGAAGTCCGGCCTTACACCGAACGACTCCAGCAACCGGAACAGCGCCACCTCCAACGCGAACAGACCACACTGCGCGAACAACGTCTGGTTCAGCTGCTCACCACCGTGAAGAACCACCTCGCGCACCGGGTGGCCGACGGTGGATTCCAGGCGGGTGCATATGTCGTCGAAAGCCGCGCCGAACACGGGGTAGCGCTCGATGAGTTCCCGGCCCATGCCGGACCACTGGGAACCCTGACCGGAGAACAGGAAGCCGGTGCCGCCACCGCGACCGGCGACGCCGCTGATCGTCCCGGTGGCGCCCTCCGCCAGCGCCTCCAGTCCGGCGAGCAACTCCTCGCGGTCGGCTGCCACGACCGCGCCCCGGTGCTCCAGGGCCGCGCGGGACAACGCCGCCGCACGCGCCACCTCGGCCACCGCGACGCCCGGTTCGGCCAGCAGATGCTCCCGCAGCCGCGCGGCCTGCCCCCTCAGCGCCTCGGCACTACGGCCGGACACCACCACCGGCACCGGCAACTCCCCCGGCACAGCAGGTACGTCGGCGGGCTCGACCGCGGGCGGCTGCTCGATCACGACGTGGGCATTGGTGCCGCTCACCCCGAACGCCGACACGGCAGCACGCCGGACGCCGGTTTCCGGCCAGTCGACCGCTTCGGTGAGCAGTGTCAGCGGGCCACCGGCCCAGTCGACGTGCTCGGTCGGGGTGTCCACGTGCAGGGTGGGGGGCAGCATCCCGTGCCGCATCGCCTGGACGACCTTGATCACGCCCGCGACGCCCGCGGCGGCCTGGGTGTGGCCGATGTTGGACTTCACCGACCCCAGCCACAGCGGCCGGTCACGGTCGGCGCCGTAGGTGGCCAGCAGGGCCTGTGCCTCCACGGGGTCGCCCAGGGAGGTGCCGGTGCCGTGCGCCTCCACCACGTCGACGTCCCGCGGGGACAGTGCCGCGTTGGCGAGCGCCTCGAGGATGACACGGCGCTGCGCCTGGCCGTTGGGCGCGGTCAGGCCGTTCGAGGCGCCGTCCTGGTTGACCGCGGAGCCGCGGATGACGGCGAGCACCGGGTGGCCGTTGCGCCGCGCGTCGGACAGCCGCTCCAGCAGCAGCATGCCGACGCCCTCGGACCAGCCGGTGCCGTCGGCCGCGGCGGAGAACGCCTTGCAGCGGCCGTCGGCGGCCAGCCCGCCGAGCCGGTCGAACTCCACGTAGGTGCCGGGGGTGGCCATGACGGTGACGCCACCGGCCAGCGCCATCGACGTCTCGCCGGAGCGCAGGGACTGCACCGCCAGGTGCAGGCTGACCAGCGAGGAGGAGCAGGCGGTGTCGACGGTGACGGCGGGTCCTTCGAAGCCGAAGGTGTAGGCGACCCGGCCGGTGGCGATGCTGGCGGCGTTACCGTTGCCGATGAAGCCTTCCAGCTCCTCGGGCACGCTGTCCATCAGCGTCGCGTAGTCGTGGTACATCACCCCGGCGAACACGCCCGTGCGGCTGCCGCGCAGGGTGAGCGGGTCGATCCCGGCGCGTTCGAACGCCTCCCAGGACGTCTCCAGCAGCAGCCGCTGCTGCGGGTCCATGGCCAGCGCCTCGCGCGGGGAGATACCGAAGAAGCCGGGGTCGAAGTCGGCGGCGTCGGCGATGAAGCCGCCGAGCCCGACCGGCAGTCCGGCCAGGTCCCAGCCGCGGTCGGTGGGGAATCCGGAGATCCCGTCCCGTCCGGCCGCCAGCATGTCCCACAACTGTTCGGGTGTGCTGACCCCGCCGGGGTAGCGGCAGGCCATGCCGACGATCGCGACAGGCTCCCGCTGTGCCTGCTCGATCTCCGCGAGCCTGCGCTGCGCGTTCTGCGCCTCGGCCAGTGCGCGCCGGAGATAGTCCCGGAGCTTGTCCTCGTTTGCCACGCGGATTCCTTCCCTGCCCCTAGCTGGCGCCGAGGTCGTCGACGAGGTCGAACAGTTCGTCGTCGGTGGCCGACGACAGGTCGTGCTCCGGCGTCGTGCCGGTCCGCTCGTCGCCGCCGTACTTGGCGAGCAGAGCGGTGAGCCGCATGCGCAGCTTCGCCCGGTCGACGGCGCCGGGTTCGGCGCTGGTGAGTGCCGATTCGAGTTGGTCGAGCCCGGCGAGCACCGAGCTGCTGGGCGTGCCGTCCGCGGCGGGCATGGACTCGTGCAGGTGCGCGGCCAGCGCCAGTGGGGTGGCGTAGTCGAACACCACCGCGGCGGGCAGCCGGACACCGGTCGCCTCGGACAGCCGGTTGCGCAGCTCCACCGCGGCGAGCGAGTCGACGCCGAGTTCGGTGAACGTGCGGTGTTCGTCCACGGCGTTCGGCGAGTCGTGGGCCAGCACCCCGGCCGCTTCGGCGCGGACCAGCGCCAGCAGCGCCTTCTCCCGGTCCGGTCCGTCCAGCCCGGCCAGCGAGGCGGCGGGCGTGGCCCGGGCGGCCGTGGCGGGGGCTTCCCGGACCAGGCCGCGCAGCACCGCCGGGACCGGCCCGCCGGACCGGACGGCCGCCCGGTCCAGCCGCATCGGCGCGAGCACCGGTTCGTCGACGGCCCGGGCCAGGTCGAACAGCTGGAGCGCCTCCGCGGTGGCCAGCGGCCGCAGTCCGGCGCGGGCGATGCGGGCCAGGTCGGCGTCGCCGAGGGAGCCGGTGATGCCGCTGCGCTGCTCCCACAGGCCCCAGGCCAGCGAGGTGGCCGGGAGTCCCGCGGCGTGCCGGGCACGCGCCAGGGCGTCCAGTGCGGCGTTGGCCGCCGAGTAGGCGCTCTGCCCGGCCGCCCCGAGCACCCCGGCGGCGGAGGAGAACAGCACGAAGTCGGTCAGCTCACGGTCGCGGGTCAGCTCGTCCAGCCATCGCGCGCCGAGCACCTTGGGGGCCAGCACCGCCCGCAGCCGCTCCTCGGTGAGGTCGGTGACCAGGCCGTCGTCCACGACCCCGGCCGCGTGCACCACCGCGGTCACCGGGTGCGCGGCCAGCAGCGCGGCCACCGCCTCCCGGTCGGCCACGTCACAGGCCGCAATGCGTACGGTGGCGCCGAGTTCGCGGAGTTCGGCGGCCAGGTCGGCGGCGCCCGGGGTGTCCGGGCCGCGGCGCCCGGTGAGCACCAGTTGGCGCACTCCGCAGTCGGCGGCCAGGTGCCGGGCCAGGGCCGCGCCGAGCCCGCCGAGCCCGCCGGTGATCAGCAGCGTGCCGTCCGGGTCCCAGGCGGTGCCGTCCCGGCCGGTGATCCTGGACAGCGGCACGGGGGACAGCCTCGGCACGAGGATCTCGCCGTCGCGCACCACCAGTTGGCCGCCCGGCACGTTCCACGCCGCGGCGGGGATGCTGTCACTGTCGGTGCCCTCGACGTCGGCCAGCAGGAAGCGGTCCGGGTGTTCCTGCTGCACCGAGCGCAGCAGGCCCCAGACGGCGGCGGCGGCCGGTTCGGTGCGCGCGTTCCGGGTGCGCAGCGCCAGCCGGGTGCCGGCGAAGCGGTCGTCGGCCAGCCAGGTGCGTACGGCGTCCAGCGCGCGGCCCGCCGCGACGGCCGGGTCGGCCTCGGTCCCGGCCGGCACTACCACCACCGCGGGCAGTTCCCCGTCGGGCAGCTCGGCGAGGCCGGCGCAGGTGAGCATGCTCGGTTCTGGGCCGGTCGGGAGGGTGGCGGACACCAGATCCTCGACGTACAGGGATTCGTGGTGGCCGAGCTGTTCGGCCGAGATCGGCCGGACGGCGAGGGATTCCACCACGCCGACCGGCGCACCCGCCGGGTCGGCCAGTTCGATGCGGACCGCTTCCGCGGCGACCGGGGAGATCCGCACCCGCAGCGCGGACGCCCCGGTGCGGCGCAGCGCGATCCCGTTCCACGCGAACGGCAGCAGCGTGCGGCCGTCCTCGTTCCCGTGCACGTACCGCATGGCGTGCAGGGACGCGTCCAGCAGCGCGGGGTGCAGTCCGTAGCGGCCGGTGTCGGTGAGATCGGGCAGGGCTATCTCGGCGAAGACCTCGTCGCCGCGCAGCCAGGCCGCGCGCAGCCCTTGGAACGCCGGGCCGTACTCCAGTCCGACAGCGGCGAACTCGGCGTAGGCCGGGCCGACGTCGAGTGCGGTGGCGTCCGCCGGCGGCCAGGTGACCGGCCCGGCCTGCGGAGCGGCCACCACCGGGCCGAGCACGGCGCGGGCGTAGCAGGTCCAGGGGGTGCCGTCCCCGGCCGGGCGTGCGTGCACGGTCAGCGGCCGGTCCCCCGCCGCGCCGGGCGCACCGACACGCATCTGCACCTCGACGGCACCCTGCTCGGGCAGCACCAGCGGCGCCTCCAGCGTCAGCTCCGCGACCTCGCCGGCGCCGGTCTCCGCGGCGGCGTGCAGGGCCAGTTCGGCGAACACGCTGCCGGGCACCACGGTCGCGCCGAGCACGGTGTGCTCCCCCAGCCAGGACTGCGCCCCGGTGGACAGCCGGCCCGACAGCAGGAACGCGTCCTCCTCAGCGAGCTCCACGACCGCGTCCAGCAGCGGGTGGCCGCCCCGGTGGGCCGGTTCGGCGTTGTCCAGCCAGTAGCGGCGGCGCTGGAAGGCGTAGGTGGGCAGCTCGATGCGGGCGGCGTCGGGCAGATACGCCGCCCAGTCGACCGTGCCGCCGTGCACGTGAAGGCGGGCCAGCCCGGTGGGCAGAGTCACCGACTCCGGCTGGTCCCGGCGCAGGAGCGGGACGAACGCGGCGGTGGCGTCCTCGGGCAGACAGTCGGGTCCGGCAGCGCTCAGCGCGGTGTCCGGGCCCACCTCCACGAAGAGTCCGACGCCCTGTTCGTGCAGGTGGGCCACAGCGTCGGCGAAACGTACGGTCTCCCGCACGTTGCGCACCCAGTAGTCGGCGGTGGTGGGCCGCGCGGCGACCTCCACCGTGGACACGAACGGCAGGGTCGGCTCGGCGAACCGCAACCCGGCCACCACTTCATGGAACCGCTCCATCACCGGTTCCACCAATGGCGAATGGAACGCATGGCTCACCCGCAACCGGGTGCTGCGCCACCCACGCCCCGCCGCCTGCTCCGCAACGGCCTCCACCGCCGACTCCGCACCGGAGACCACCACCGACCGCGCCCCGTTCACGGCCGCGATCCCGACCTCCCCCGACAGGACTTCGGCAACGTCCGCCTCGGAGGCGTTGACCGCGAGCATCGCCCCACCCGCAGGCAACTCCTGCATCAACCCGGCCCGCGCACACACCAACGCCACCGCATCGTCCAGCGACAGCAACCCCGCCACATGCGCGGCAGCCACCTCACCGACCGAGTGCCCGGCCACGAAGTCCGGCCTTACGCCGAACGACTCCAGCAACCGGAACAGCGCCACCTCCAACGCGAACAGACCACACTGCGCGAACAACGTCTGATGCAGCTGCTCACCACCGTCGAGAACCACCTCGCGCACCGACTGGCCCAGCACCGACTCCAGCCGCGCACAGCAGTCCTCGAACGACTCCGCGAACGCCGGGTAGCGCTCCAGGAGTTCACGGCCCATCCCCGACCACTGGGAACCCTGACCCGAGAACAGGAAACCGGTCAGCCCACCCCTGTCGGCCACACCACTGATCACCCCGGACGCACCCTCCGCCAGCGCCTCCAGCCCGGCGAGCAACTCCTCCCGGTCACCGGCCACCACCGCACCCCGGTGCTCCAGGGCCGCGCGGGACAACGCCGCCGCACGCGCCACCTCGGCCACCGCGACCCCCGGCTCGGCCAGCAGATGCTCCCGCAGCCGCGCGGCCTGCCCCCGCAGCGCCTCGGCACTACGGCCGGACACCAGCACCGGCACCGGCAACTCCCCCGGCACAGCAGGTACGTCGGCGGGCTCGACCCCGGGCGGCTGCTCGATCACGACGTGGGCATTGGTGCCGCTCACCCCGAACGCCGACACGGCAGCACGCCGGACGCCGGTTTCCGGCCAGTCGACCGCTTCGGTGAGCAGCCGCACCGGTCCCGACGACCAGTCCACGTGCGGGGTGGGCTCGTCCACGTGCAGGGTGCGGGGCAGGATGCCGTGCCGCATCGCCTGGACGACCTTGATGACACCCGCGACGCCCGCGGCGGCCTGGGTGTGGCCGATGTTGGACTTCACCGACCCCAGCCACAGCGGCCGGTCGCGGTCGGCGCCGTAGGTGGCCAGCAGGGCCTGGGCCTCGATCGGGTCGCCCAGGGTCGTGCCGGTGCCGTGCGCCTCCACCACGTCGATGTCCGAGGGCGACAGTCCGGCGGCGCTCAGCGCGGCCCGGACGACCCGCTCCTGCGAGGGCCCGTTGGGGGCGGTCAGCCCGTTGGAGGCGCCGTCCTGGTTGACCGCGGAGCCGCGCAGTACGGCCAGCACCTGGTGGCCGTTGGCGCGCGCGTCGGACAGCCGCTCCAGCACCAGCATGCCGACGCCCTCGGACCAGCCGGTGCCGTCGGCCGCGGCGGAGAAGGACTTGCAGCGGCCGTCGGCGGCCAGGCCGCGCTGCCGGTCGAACTCGCGGAACGGGGTGGGACTGGACATGATCGTCACACCGCCGGCCAGCGCCAGGGTGGACTCGCCGGAGCGCAGCGACTGGGCGGCGAGGTGGAGCGCCACGAGTGAGGACGAGCAGGCGGTGTCCACGGTGACCGCCGGGCCGGTGAACCCGAAGGTGTAGGCGACGCGGCCGGTGGCGACGCTGCCCAGGTTGCCGTTGCCCAGGTAGCCCTCCAGTTCTTTGGGCACGTGCGCCAGCCGGGTCGCGTAGTCGTGGTACATCAGCCCGGCGAACACGCCCGTGCGGCTGCCGCGCAGGGTCAGCGGGTCGATCCCGGCGCGTTCGAACGCCTCCCAGGACAGCTCCAGCAGCAGCCGCTGCTGCGGGTCCATCGCCAGCGCCTCGCGCGGGGAGATACCGAAGAAGCCGGGGTCGAAGTCGGCGGCGTCGGCCAGGAATCCGCCCAGGCCGACCGGGAGTGCCTCCAGGTCCCAGCCGCGGTCGGCGGGGAACCCGGAGATGCCGTCCCGGCCCTCGGCGACCAGCTCCCACAGGTGTTCGGGCGTGCTGACCCCGCCGGGGTAGCGGCAGGCCATGCCGACGATGGCGATCGGCTCGTCCGCCGCGGACGCCACGGCGGGTGCGGTGTCCTTGGGTCCGCTCTCCGTGTCGCCGGCCTCGGCGAGGACGAATCCGGCCAGCTCGGCCGGGGTGGGGTGGTCGAACACCAGGGTGGTGGGCAGCCGCAGCCCGGTGGCGGTGCCGAGCCGGTTGCGCAGTTCGAGCGCGGTCAGCGAGTCGAAGCCGAGGTCGGCGAAGGACTGTTCCGCGCCGATCTGTTCGGCCCCGGCCAGGTCCAGAACGCCGGCGGCCTGGGTCCGTACGAGGTCCAGGGCGGCCCGGCGACGCTCCGGCGCGGGCAGTGCGCGCACCCGGTCGGCCCAGCCGGACTGCTGCGGTGCGCGGCGGCGACCGCGCACCAGGCCGGTGAACACCGGGGGCAGCGGGTCCAGTCGGTGCAGGGCGGCGGTGTCCAGCCGCATCGGCAGCAGGGCGGCCTCGGTGAGTCCGAGTGCGGCGTCCAGCAGTGCCAGGGCGTCGTCGGTGGGCAGGGCGGCGATGCCGCTGCGGGCGATGCGGGCCAGGTCGGCGTCGCCGAGGGAGCCGGTGATGCCGCTGCGCTGCTCCCACAGGCCCCAGCCCAGAGCGTGAGCGGGCAGTCCGTCGGCGCGGCGCTGCCGGGCCAGCGCGTCCAGCGCGGCGTTGGCGGCGGAGTAGGCGGCCTGCCCGGGGTTCCCGAGGGTCGCGGAGGCGGAGGAGAACAGCACGAATGCGGTGAGGTCCCGGTCGCGGGTCAGCTCGTCGAGCCACTGCGCGCCGAGCACCTTGGGGGCCAGCACCGCCCGCAGCCGCTCCTCGGTGAGGCCGGTGACCAGGCCGTCGTCCACGATTCCGGCCGCGTGCACGACCGCGGTCACCGGGTGCGCGGCCAGCAGCGCGGCCACCGCCTCCCGCTCGGCCACGTCACACGCGACCACCGCCACCTCGGCACCCCGCTCACGCAGCTCACCCACCAGCGCGGCCACACCGGGCGCCTCACCACCGCGCCGGGACACCAGCACCACAGCACCCACCCCGTGACGCTCCACCAGATGCCGCGCCACCAACTGCCCCAGCGTGCCGCTCGCCCCGGTGATCAGCACCCGGTCACCGACCGACCAGGGCACCTCACCCACCGCCTCCACCACCCGCGCGAGCCGCGGCACCAGCACCCGCCCCGCACGCACCGCAAGCTGCGGCTCCGCGGTACCGGCCAGCGCTGCGGTCAGCTCCTCGTCCGTGGGGGCGGGGCCGGACGTGTCCAGCAGCACGAACCGGTCGGGCCACTCGGCCTGCGCCGAGCGCACCAGGCCCCACACGGCCGCACCGGCCGGGTCGGGCACCTCCTCGGCGGTGGTGGCGACCGCGCCGCGGGTGACCAGGACCAGCCGGGCGCCCGGCGCGGGCTCCTCGGCCAGCCAGCCGCGTATCCGCTCCAGCACGGCGGCGGTGCGCTCGACCACCGGGGTTTCCTCGACCCGGACCAGCACGTCGGCCCCGGTGTCCCGGTGCAGGCCGGCCCGGGCGGGCGTCCAGTCCAGCCGGTACATCGAGTCCAGCCGTGCGGCCGGACGCAGTTCGCCGGTCAGGGCGCGCAGCACCACGCTGTCGATGGTGCCGACGGGCGCGCCGCTGCCGTCGGCGATGTCCACCCGTACCGCGTCGTCCCCGGCGGCGGTGAGCCGGACCCGCAGCGCAGCCGCACCCGCGGCGTGCCAGCGGACCCCGCGGAAGGCGAACGGCAGGCGCAGGGCCTCGTCGCCGCTCAGGGCCAGGGCGTGCAGCGCGGCGTCCAGCAGCGCCGGGTGCAGGCCGAACTCCTCGGCCTGGCCGCGCTGCCGCTCGGGCAGGGCGATGTCGGCGAAGATCTCGTCACCGCGCCGCCAGGCCGCGCGCAGCCCTTGGAACGCCGGTCCGTAATCGAGGCCCGTCCCGGCGAGCCGGGGGTAGAACTCGTCCAGCGCGACGGGTTCGGCGCCGGCCGGGGGCCACTGCACCAGGTCAGGACCGGGACCGTCCCCGGTGTCTTCGGCGTCCTCGGTCAGCACACCTGTGGCGTGCCGGGTCCAGGGCAGTGCGGTGTCCTCGGGCCGGGAGTGCACCTCGACGGTGCGGGAGCCGGTGTCGTCGGGTTCGCCGATGCCGACCCGCAGGGCCAGGCCGCCCTCGGCGGGCAGCACGAGCGGGACCTCCAGGGTCAGCTCGTCCAGCCGGGCGTCGCCGAGCAGTTCGGCGGCGTGCCGTACGAGTTCGACGAACGCGGTGCCGGGCAGCACCACGGTGTCGGTGACCCGGTGGTCGGCCAGCCAGGGGTGGGCGCGCAGGCTCAGCCGACCGATCAGGACGGTGTCGATCGCCCCCGGGAGGGCGACCACCGCGCCGAGCAGCGGATGCTCGGCGGGCTGGGCACCGAGCGCTGCCGGGTCGGCCTGCTCGGCGGGCTCCAGCCAGTAGTGGCGGCGCTGGAAGGCGTAGGTGGGCAGCTCGACCGGCTCGGCGGCGGGCAGATAGCGGGTCCAGTCGATGCTGCCGCCGTGCACGTGGAAGCGGGCCAGCCCGGTGGCCAGGGTCACCGATTCGGGCTGGTCCCGGCGCAGGAGCGGGACGAACGCGGCGGTGGCGTCCTCGGGCAGACAGTCGGGTCCGGCGGCGCTCAGCGCGGTGTCCGGGCCCACCTCCACGAAGACTCCGACGCCCTGTTCGTGCAGGTGGGCCACAGCGTCGGCGAAACGCACCGTCTCCCGCACGTTGCGCACCCAGTAGTCGGCGGTGGTGGGCCGCGCGGCCACATCCACCGTGGACACGAACGGGATACGCGGAGTGGAGAAGGCGAGACCGGCGACAGCGGCACGGAACCGCTCCAACACCGGCTCCACCAACGGCGAATGGAACGCATGGCTCACCCGCAACCGGGTGCTGCGCCACCCACGCCCCCCCGCCTGCTCCGCAACAGCCTCCACCGCCGACTCCGCACCGGAGACCACCACCGACCGCGCCCCGTTCACGGCCGCAATCCCGACCTCCCCCGACAGGACTTCGGCGACCTGCGCCTCGGAGGCGTTGACCGCGAGCATCGCCCCACCCGCAGGCAACTCCTGCATCACCCCGGCTCGCGCACACACCAACGTCACCGCGTCATCGAGGGACAGCACGCCCGCCACGTGCGCGGCGGCCACCTCACCGACCGAGTGCCCGGCCACGAAGTCCGGCGTTACACCGAACGACTCCAGCAACCGGAACAGCGCCACCTCGAACGCGAACAGACCACACTGCGCGAAAAGCGTCTGGTTCAGCCGTTCACCACCGTCGAGAACCACCTCGCGCACCGACTGGCCCAGCACCGACTCCAGCCGCGCACAACAGTCCTCGAACGACTCCGCGAACACCGGGTAGCGCTCCAGGAGTTCACGGCCCATCCCCGACCACTGGGAACCCTGACCCGAGAACAGGAAACCGGTCAGCCCACCCCGGTCGGCCACACCACTGATCACCCCGGACACACCCTCCGCCAGCGCCTCCAGCCCGGCGAGCAACTCCTCCCGGTCACCGGCCACCACCGCACCCCGGTGCTCCAGGGCCGCGCGGGTGGTGGCCGTGGCGAACGCCAGGCGGGGCACGGTCAGTTCGGGGTCGGCCGCGACGGACTCGCGCAGCCGGGCCGCCTGGGCGGCGAGACCCGCCTGGCCTCGGCCGGACACCACCACCGGCACCGGCAGCGAGAGCACCGGTCCCGGCGCGGTCTCGGTGTCCGGCTCGGGCGCGTCGTCGGCCGGTACCGCCGCTGGGGCCTCCTCCAGGACGACGTGGGCGTTGGTGCCGCTGATGCCGAACGAGGACACGGCGGCGCGCCGCGGGCGCTCACCGCGCGGCCAGGACACCGCCTCGGTGGCCAGGGACAGCGTGCCGGACGACCAGTCGATGTGCGGGGACGGGACGTCCGCGTGCAGCGTCTTCGGTACGGTCCCGTGGTGCAGCGCCAGCACGGACTTGATGACCCCGGCCACGCCTGCGGCGGCGAGGGTGTGCCCGATGTTGGACTTCACCGTGCCGAGCCACAGCGGCCGGTCGCGGTCGGCGCCGTAGGTGGCCAGCAGTGCTCCCGCCTCGATCGGGTCGCCCAGTGAGGTGCCGGTGCCGTGCGCCTCCACCACGTCGACGTCCGAGGGCGACAGGCCGGCGGCGTTCAGCGCGGCCCGGATGACCCGCTGCTGCGAGGGCCCGTTGGGGGCGGTCAGCCCGTTGGAGGCGCCGTCCTGGTTGACCGCGGAGCCGCGGATGACGGCGAGCACCGGGTGGCCGTTGCGCCGCGCGTCGGACAGCCGCTCCAGCACCAGCACGCCGACGCCCTCGGCCATGCCCATGCCGTCGGCCGCGGCGGAGAACGCCTTGCAGCGGCCGTCGGCGGCCAGCACCCGCTGGCGGCTGAACTCGACCAGCGGCCCGGGCCCGGCCAGTACGGTCACGCCGCCCGACAGGGCGAGGGAGGACTCGCCGTTGCGCAGTGACTGGACCGCCAGGTGCAGGGTGACGAGCGAGGTGGAGCAGGCGGTGTCCACGGTGATCGCCGGGCCCTCGACGCCGAGGGTGTAGGAGATGCGGCCGGACAGCACGCTGGACACCACACCGGTGACCAGGTGCCCTTCGACGCCGGCAGGGGCCTGCGCGAGGCGGGTGCCGTACTCCTGGTGGTTCTGGCCGACGAACACGCCGGTGCGGGTGCCGCGCAGCCCGGTGGGGTCGATGCCGGCCCGTTCCAGCGCCTCCCAGGAGGTTTCCAGGAGCAGCCGCTGCTGCGGGTCCATGGCCAGCGCCTCACGGGGTGAGATGCCGAAGAAGCCCGCGTCGAAGGCGCCGGGGTCGTCCAGGAAGCCGCCGCGCCGCACGTAGCTGTGGCCGGAGCGGTCGGGGTCCGGGTCGTAGAGGTGCTCGATGTCCCAGCCGCGGTCGGTGGGCAGCTCACCGGTGACGTCGCGGCCCTCGGCCAGCACCCGCCACAGGTCCTCCGGGGAGCGCACCCCGCCGGGGTAGCGGCAGGCCATGCCGACGACGGCGATGGGTTCGGTGCGGGACTGCTCGACCTCCTGCAGGCGGCGGTTGGCCTTGCGCAGGTCGACCATGACCCTTTTCAGGTAGCCCCGGAGCTTCTCTTCCTCGGACACGTCCAATTCCCTCTCAGCTCTCCCCGAGCTCCCGGTCGATGAGGTCGTAGATGTCCTCGTTCGACGTAGGGTCGAAGTCGTCGTCGTCCCCGCCGACCAGCGACAGCATCGCCCGCAGCCGCTGCTCGATCTCGGCCCGCTCGCCCTCGACGACGTCCGCCGTGGACAACCGCTGGGTGAGCCGGTCGAGTTCGGCGAGGACGGGTGGTTCGGCGGGGGCCAGCCGGCTGCGCAGGTAGTCGGCCATGGCGGCCGGGGTGGGGTGGTCGAAGACCAGCGCGGCGGGCAGGGTCAGTCCGGTTGCCTCGGCGAGCCGGTTGCGCAGTTCGATGCCGGTCAGCGAGTCGTAGCCCAGGTCGCGGAACGCCCGGTCGGGCCCGATCCCGGTGGTGCCGGTGTGGCCCAGGACCAGGGCGGCCTGCTCGCGCACCAGCCGCAGCAGGGTGCTGCGGCGTTCGGCGTCCGGCAGCCCTTCCAGCTGCTGCGCCCAGGCCGAACCGGACGGCTGCGCCTGCGGTTCCCCGGGGCCGCGCAGGGCACGCTGCGCCTCGGGGATCTCGGCGAACAGCGGCCTGCTGCGGGACGAGGTGAACAGCGGCATGAACGTCGCCCACTCCACGTCGGCCACCGACATGCCGGTCTCGTCGCGCTCCAGGATGGTGCGCAGCGCGTCCAGCGCCGGCCCGGGGGCGATCAGCGGCAGGCCCTGGCGGCGCAGGTGGTCGGCGTCCACCCCGTCGGGGAAGCGGGCGCCGTCCCACACGCCCCAGGCCACCGAGGTCACCGGCAGACCGGCCGTGCGGGCCTGTTCGGCCAGTGCGTCCAGTTCGGCGTTGGCCGCGGCGTAGGCGCCGTGGTCGCCGCTGCCCCACACTCCGGCGATGGAGGAGTAGAAGACCAGGGCGTCCAGCTCGGCCGGGTCGAGCAGCTCGATGAGGTGCCGGGCGCCCTGCACCTTGGCGGTGAGGACGTCGGCGTACTCGGCGAGGCCGGTGTCGGGCAGTGCGGCCAGGCGCATCAGCGCGGCGGCGTGCAGCACGGTGCGCACGGTCTCGCCCTGCTCGCGCAGCTCGTCCAGCAGGGCCGCGACGGCGGTGCGGTCCGCGATGTCGCAGGCCCGTGCGGACAGCCGTACGCCGAGGCCGTCGAGTTCGGCGGTCAGTTCGGCGACGCCTTCGGCGTTCGCGCCGCTGCGGCTGACCAGTACGACGTGCTGGGCGCCGAGTCCGGCCAGCCAGCGGGCGGCCTCCGGGCCGAGGGCGCCGGTGCCGCCGGTCACGATCGCGGTGTCCCTGGCCTGCCAGCCGCCCGCCGGGCCGCCGGTGGGCGGGGCGTGCACCAGCCGCCGCAGCAGCGTGCCGCCGCCGCGCACGGCCAGCTGGTCCTCCTCGCCCCAGCCGCCGGCCAGTACGCCGCGCATCTGCTCCAGCGCGGCCTCGTCCAGTTCGGCGGGCAGGTCCACCAGGCCGCCCCAGAACGCCGGGTGCTCCAGCATCGCCACCCGGCCGAGGCCCCACACCTGCGCGGCGCTCGGCTCGCGCACCGGGTCGGTGTCGCCGGTGCTCACGGCGCCGGAGGTGACCAGCCACAGCGGCACCGCGGCGGACAGATCGCCCAGTGCCTGCACCACCGCCAGGGTGGCGGCCACCCCGGCGGGCACCACCGGGTGCCGCGGGTGCGGGCGGCGGTCGGCGGCCAGCAGGGACAGCACCCCGCGCGGGGTGTGCTCGGCCAGCGCCCGGCGGAGCCGCCCGGTCAGGGCGGCGCGGTCGGCGTCCTCGGTGTCGACGGTGAGGACACGTACCGGGAGGCCGCTGGTGAGCGTCTTCAGCCACTCCGGGTCCGCTCCGCAGGCGGGCAGCAGAGCGAGCCACTCGCCGGCCGGTTCGGTGCGCCGCGGTGCCCCGGCGGCGCGCCACTCGACGCGGTAGCGCCACTTGTCGGAGCGGGACGCGGCCTGCCCGGCCAGCCAGTACCAGCGGTGCTGGAAGGCGTAGGTGGGCAGGTCCACCGTCCGCGCGCCGGTCCCGGCGAAGACCTCGGCCAGCCGCACCCCGGCCCCGCGGACGTGTGCCTCGGCCAGCGACTGGGCGAAGCGCGGCCAGCCGCCGTCGTCGCGGCGCAGCGTGGACAGCACGGCGGCCCGTGCCCCGGCGGCGTCCACGGTCTCCTGCACGCCCGGGGCGACCACCGGGTGCGGGCTGATCTCCAGGAAGGTGCCGATCCCGGCGTCCAGCGCGGCACGCACCGCGTCCGCGAACCGGACGGTCTGCCGCAGGTTGGTGTACCAGTACTCGCCGGTCAGTTCGCGGGTGTCCAGCCGCTGCCCGGTGACCGTGGAGTACAGCTCGACGCGCGCCTCCCGCGGGGTGATCCCGGCGAGGAGCCGGGCCAGGCTGTCCTTGACGGCGGTGACGTGGGTGGAGTGCGAGGCGTAGTCCACCGCGATGCGCCGGGCGCGCACGCCGCGCGCCTCGCAGACGGCGCGCAGGTCCTCCAGGGCGGAGGGGTCGCCGGAGACGACGGTGGAGGTGGGGCTGTTGATCGCGGCCACGCCCAGCCGGTCGTCGGTGAACAGGGCCCGCACGTCCTCGGCGGGCAGCGCGACCGTCATCATGCCGCCTTTGCCGGACAGTTCGGTCAGCGCCCGGCTGCGCAGGCACACCACGGCGGCGGCGTCGGCCAGGGACAGCGCCCCGGCCACGCAGGCGGCGGCGATCTCGCCCTGCGAGTGGCCGATCACGACCTCGGGTTCCACGCCGTGCGCGCGCCACAGTGCGGCCAGTGACACGTTGACGGCGAAGGTCACGGGCTGGACGACGTCCACCCGTTCCAGCGCCGGGGCGCCGGGCACGCCACGCAGGACGTCGAGCACCGACCAGTCCACGTACGTCTCGATCGCGGCGGCGCACTCGGCCAGCCGGGCGGCGAACACCGGGGCGCTGTCCAGCAGGTGCAGGGCCATTCCGGCCCACTGCGCGCCCTGTCCGGGGAACACGAACGCCACGCGCCGCGCGGTGTCGGTCGCGGTGCCGCGCACCACACCCGGGGTTTCCCTGCCCTCGGCCAGGGCGCCCAGCCGTTCGCCGAGTTCCTCCGGGTCGGCGGCGAGCACGACCGCGCGGTGTTCCAGGGCGGCCCGGGCGGTCACGCTGGACCAGGCGATGTCGAGCACCCTGCTGCCGGGGTGGCCGTCGAGGTGGGCGGCCAGGCGGGCGGCCTGTTCGCGCAGGGCGTCCTCGTCCTGCCCGGACAGCGCGACCGGCAGCAGCCGCGGCGCGGTGTCCGGCTGCGTCGCACCGGATGCGCCGGACAGGTGCGCCGCACCGGAGACACCGGCCGGTCGCGTGGCGCCGGATGCGTCGGCCGGATGCGTCGCGCCGGATGCGTCGGCCGGATGCGTCGCACCGGGTACGTCGGCCGACTCGGCCTCCGCCTGCTCGACGATGACGTGGGCGTTGGTGCCGCTGATGCCGAACGAGGACACCGCCGCGCGGCGCGGGCGGCCGGTGTCGGGCCAGGGCCGCTCCTCGGTGAGCAGCCGCACCTCGCCGGACGCCCACTCCACGTGCGACGACGGCTCCGTCACGTGCAGCGTGCGGGGCAGCACCCCGTGCCGCAGCGCCTGCACCATCTTGATCAGGCCGGCCACACCGGCCGCCGCCTGCGCGTGCCCGATGTTGGACTTGACGGACCCCAGCCACAGCGGGTCTCCGTCGCGGTCGCGTCCGTAGGTGGCCAGCAGGGCCTGCGCCTCGATCGGGTCGCCCAGCGGCGTCCCGGTGCCGTGGCCCTCCACCGCGTCGACGTCCCGCGGGGAGAGTCCGGCGGCGGCCAGCGCGGAGCGGATCACCCGTTCCTGCGAGGGGCCGTTGGGTGCCGTCAGGCCGTTGGAGGCGCCGTCCTGGTTGACGGCCGAGCCGCGCAGGACGGCCAGGACGCGGTGGCCGTTGGCGCGCGCGGCGGACAGCGGTTCGAGCAGCAGCAGGCCGACGCCCTCGGCCCAGCCGGTGCCGTCCGCGCCCTCGGCGAAGGACTTGCAGCGGCCGTCCGGGGCCAGTCCGCGCTGCCGGGAGAACGCGGTGAACGTGGTCGGCTCGGCCATCACGGTCACGCCGCCGGCCAGCGCCATCGAGCACTCCCCCGCGCGCAGCGCCTGCGCCGCGAGGTGCAGTGCCACCAGTGAGGAGGAGCAGGCCGTGTCCACGGTGACGGCGGGGCCCTGCAGGCCGAGGGTGTAGGCGACCCGGCCGGAGGCGACGCTCGCGGCGGTGCCGGTGAGCAGGTGCCCCTCGACGCCTTCGGGCAGCTCGCGCAGGGTGGTGGCGTAGTCGTGGTACATCACGCCGGTGAAGACGCCGGTCTGGCTGCCGCGTACGGAGGACGGGTCGATGCCCGCCCGTTCCAGGGTCTCCCAGGCGATTTCGAGCAGCAGCCGCTGCTGGGGGTCCATGGCCAGCGCCTCCCGCGGGGAGATGCCGAACAGTCCGGCGTCGAACCGGCCGGCGTCGTAGAGGAAGCCGCCGTGCCGGGTGTAGGAGTGGCCCGCCCGGTCCGGGTCCGGGTCGTACAGCCCGGCCACGTCCCAGCCGCGGTCGGTGGGGAACCCCCCGATGGCGTCGCCGCCGGAGGCCACCAGGTCCCACAGGTCCTCCGGTGAGGTGATCCCGCCCGGGAAGCGGCAGGCCATGCCGACGATGGCGATCGGTTCGTCTCCGGTCGCGGCGGCCGCGGCGGAGGCGGTCGCGGCGGTGGTGTCCGGGGTGGTGTTGTCGCCGACCAGTTCGCCGCGCAGGTACCGGGCCAGCCCGGCCGGGGTGGGGTGGTCGAACACGAGCGTCGCGGGCAGGCGTACCCCGGTCGCGCGGCCGAGCCGGTTGCGCAGTTCCACGGCGGTCAGCGAGTCGAAGCCGATGTCCTTGAACGGCCGGTTCGGTGACAGCCGACCGGGGTCGGAGTGGCCGAGCACGACGGCCGCCTGGGCGAGCACCAGGTCTTCGAGCACCCGCAGGGGGTCCTGCTCGGTGAGGCGCCGGCGCAGTCCGTCGGCGCCGTCCGCCGCGGCGGTGTCGGTGGCGGCGGCGCGGCGCACCACCGGCACCAGGGCGCGCAGCACCGGGGACAGCGTTCCCTCGGCCGCGCGTTCGCGCAGCGCCGCCGGGTCCAGGCGGGCGGCGAGCGGTGTGGGGTCGTCCAGGGCGGTGGCGGCGTCGAACAGGTCGAGCCCGGTGGCGGTGTCCAGCGGCAGCACCCCCGCGCGGGCCAGGCGTGCCCGGTCGGTGTCGGCCATCTGCCCGGTCATGCCGCTGCTCTCGGCCCACAGTCCCCAGGCGACCGCGGTGGCGGGCAGCCCGGCGGCGCGGCGCCGCGCGGCCAGTCCGTCCAGCGCGGCGTTGGCTGCCGCGTAGGCGGCCTGCCCGGCGTTGCCGAGTGTCCCGGCGACCGAGGAGAAGAGCACGAACGCGGTGAGGTCGGGGCCGGTCAGCTCGGCGAGGTGGCGTGCGCCGTCCACTTTCGCGCGGAACACCTCGGCGATGCGCTGCGGGGTGAGCGCGGCGAGCACGCCGTCGTCGAGGACGCCGGCCGCGTGCACGACCGCGGTCACGGGGTGCGCGGCCAGCAGCGCGGCCACCGCCTCCCGCTCAGCCACGTCACACGCGACCACCGCCACCTCGGCACCCCGCTCACGCAGCTCCCCCACCAGCGCGGCCACACCGGGCGCCTCCTCACCGCGCCGGGACGCCAGCACCACAGCACCCACCCCGTGACGCTCCACCAGATGCCGCGCCACCAACTGCCCCAGCGTGCCGCTCGCCCCGGTGATCAGCACCCGGTCACCGACCGACCAGGGCACCTCACCCACCGCCTCCACCACCCGCGCGAGCCGCGGCACCAGCACCCGCCCCGCACGCACCGCAAGCTGCGGCTCCGCGGCCCCGGCCAGGCGTGGCAGCAGCGCGTCGGACGCGGCGTGCCCGTCGGTGTCCGCGAGGACGAAACGGTCCGGGTTCTCCGTCTGGGCGCTGCGCAGCAGGCCCCACACCGCGGCGGCGTCCGGGTCCACGGGCGCGTCCTGCGGCCCGGTGGCGACGGCGTTGCGGGTGAGCAGCACCAGGGTGGACGCGGCGAACCGCTCCTCGGCCAGCCAGCGTTGCGCCACCGCCAGGGCGTCGAACACGCCGGTGACCGGGACGCCCACCGCGGCGGGCACCTGATCGCCCAGCCCGTCCAGCCCGGCCGGGTCCGGCAGCAGCGTCCACGCGCCGTCCTGCGCGGGGGCCGCCGACGGTGTCCAGTCGGTGCGGTACAGGTGGTCGCGGCGGCCCGCGGCGAGTTGATCGGCGGTCACGGGGCGGAAGGCCAGCGAGTCGACGACCAGGACGGGCTGGTCCTCGGTGTCGGTCATGGTGATGGACACGGCTCCGCCTGCCGCGGGGCGCAGCCGCACCCGCGCAGCGGCGGCGCCGGACCGGTACAGCCGGACCCCACCGAAGGCGAACGGCAGCAGGGTCGCCGAGGCCGGGTCGGCGGCGCTGTCGGCGGGGAGGGCCGCGTGCAGCGCGGCGTCCAGCAGCGCGGGATGCAGGCCGAAGGCCCCGGCTTCCTCCGTCGCCGGTTCGGGCAGGGCGACTTCGGCGAAGATCTCGTCACCGTGCCGCCACATCCGGCGCAGACCCTGGAAGACCGGCCCGTAGCCGTAGCCGAGCCGGGCCAGCTCCGGGTAGCGGTCGGCGGGTTCGACCGGTACGGCGCCCTGCGGCAGCCAGGTGCCGGTCGCGGGGGCGGGCACCTCGGCGGCGCCGAGCCTGCCCGTGGCGTGGTGCGTCCAGTCGGGGGTGCCGCCCTGCCGGGAGTACACGTCCACGGCGCGGCCACCGTCCTCGCCGGGGGCGCCGAGCACCACCTGCACCCACACGCCGCCGCGTTCGGGCAGCGGCAGCGGCGCGTGCAGGGTCAGTTCCTCCAGGACCCCGCAGCCCGCCTCGTCCCCGGCGCGCACGGCCAGCTCGACGAAGGCGGCGCCGGGCAGTACGGCGGTGCCGAACACGGCGTGGTCGGCGAGCCAGGGCTGGCGCCGGCGGGACAGCTCACCGGTGAGCAGCAGTTCGCCGGTGGAGGCCACGGGCGCGGCGGCGCCCAGCAGCGGGTGCGCGGTGGCGTCCAGCCCGAAGCCGGCCGGGTCGGAGCCGCCTTCCGGGGTGGACAGCCAGTAGCGCTCGCGCTGGAAGGCGTAGGTGGGCAGCTCCGCCCTCGGGCCGGTGGCGCCGAACGCGGCGGTCCAGTCCACCGCGACCCCCCGCACGTGGGCCTCGGCCAGCGACAGCAGGAACCGGTCGGGGCCGCCCTGGTCGCGGCGGAGCGAGCCGACCACCACGGCCGTGCTGCCGGCCGACTCGACGGTGTCCTGGACGGCGGCGGTCAGGATCGGGTGCGGGCTCGCCTCCACGAACACCCGGTGCCCGGCGCCGTCCAGCGCGCGGATCGTCTCCTCGAACCGGACGGTCTGCCGCAGGTTCCGGTACCAGTACTCGGCGTCCATGACCGCGGTGTCCAGCCGCTCGCCGGTCACCGTGGAGTAGAACGGGATGTCGGCGCCGCGCGGCTCCAGCCCTGCCAGCCGGTCCAGCAGGTCCGCGCGGATGCGTTCCACCTGCGCGGAGTGCGAGGCGTAGTCCACGGGCACCAGCCGGGCCCGTATGCCGTCGGCGGTCAGTTCGTCGGCCAGTTCCCGCAGGGGGCCGGGTTCGCCGGAAAGGACGACCGCGGCGGGCCCGTTGACGGCGGCCACCGACACCCGGTCGGCCCAGGCCGCCAGCCGTGGCTCCAGTTCGGCGACCGGCAGGGCCACGGACATCATTCCGCCGGTGCCGGACAGCGCGCCGATCGCGGCGCTGCGCAGCGCGCTCACCTTCGCCGCGTCGCGCAGGGACAGGGCCCCCGCCACGCACGCGGCGGCGATCTCGCCCTGCGAGTGACCGACCACCGCGTCCGGCTCCACCCCGAAGGACCGCCACAGCGCCGCCAGCGACACCATCACCGCGAACGACACCGGCTGCACCACATCCACCCGGTCCAGCGACGGCTGACCCGCCTCACCCCGCGACACACCGAGCAACGACCAGTCCACGAACTCGTCCAGCGCCGCCGCACACTCCCCCATCCGCGCCGCGAACACCGACGACGACTCCAGCAGCCCCACCGCCATCCCGGCCCACTGCGCCCCCTGCCCCGGAAACACGAACACCGTGCGGCCGTCCACGTCGGCCACCCCGCGCACCAGGCCGGGCGCTTCGCCGTCGGCGGCCAGGGTGCGCAGGCCGCGTACGAGGTCGGCCTGGTCGGTGGCGGTGAGTACGGCGCGGTGCTCCAGTGCGGCCCGGGCGGTGGACGCCGCGCGGGCGATGTCCGCGAGGGGTGCAGCGGGGTGCCGGTCCAGGTGCGCGGCCAGGCGCTCGGCCTGTGCGCGCAGCGCGGCCGGGGAGTGCCCGGACACCACCACCGGCACCGGACCCGACCGCAGCGCCGCACCGGGCACGGACTCCGGTTCCGCCGCTGTCTCGGACGGCTCGGGTGCCTGCTCGACGACCACGTGCGCGTTGGTGCCGCTGATGCCGAAGGAGGACACCCCGGCGCGGCGCGGGCGGCCGGTGTCCGGCCAGGGCCGTGCCTCGCTCAGCAGCCGTACGCCGCCCGCCGACCAGTCCACGTAGGGGGAGGGCTCGTCCACGTGCAGGGTGCGCGGCAGCGTCCCGTGCCGCAGCGCCTGCACGACCTTGATCACGCCGGCCACGCCGGCCGCCGCCTGGGTGTGGCCGATGTTGGACTTCAGCGATCCCAGCCACAGCGGCTCACCGGCGCGGTCCCGGCCGTAGGTGGACAGCAGGGCCTCGGCCTCGATGGGGTCGCCCAGGGTGGTGCCGGTGCCGTGCGCCTCCACGAGGTCCACGTCCGAGGGCGACAGGCCGGCGGCGGTCAGCGCGGAACGGATCACCTCTTCCTGCGCGGGGCCGTTCGGCGCGGTCAGCCCGTTGGACGCGCCGTCCTGGTTCACGGCCGAGCCGCGCAGCACCGCCAGTACCGGGTGGCCGTTGGCCTGCGCGTCGGACAGCCGCTCCAGTACGAGCTGTGCGGCGCCCTCCGCCCAGCCGGTGCCGTCGGCCGCCGCCGCGAACGACTTGCACCGCCCGTCCGGCGACAGCCCGCGCTGCCGGGAGAATTCCACGAAGATGCCCGGCGTGGACATCACCGTCACTCCGCCGGCCAGGGCCAGCGAGCACTCCCCCGCGCGCAGTGCCTGCGCCGCCAGGTGCAGCGCCACCAGCGACGAGGAACACGCCGTGTCCACGGTGACGGCGGGGCCGCGCAGTCCCAGGCTGTAAGCGATCCGGCCCGAGGCGACGCTCGCGGTGGTGCCGGTGAGTACGTAGCCGTCGAGGCCGTCGGCGCCCTCGTGCATGCGCGGACCGTAGTCCTGCGCCATCACCCCGGCGAACACCCCGGTCCGGGTGTCCCGCAGCGACAGCGGGTCGATTCCGGCCCGCTCCAGCGCCTCCCAGGAGGTCTCCAGCAGCAGCCGCTGCTGCGGGTCCATGGCGGTCGCCTCACGCGGCGAGATACCGAACAGCCCGGCGTCGAACTCCGCGGCCCCGTACAGGAATCCGCCGGTACGCGCATAGCTGCGGCCCGGCCGGTCCGGGTCCGCGTCGAACAGTCTGTCCAGGTCCCAGCCGCGGTCGGTGGGGAAGTCGCCGATCGCGTCGCCGCCGGAGGCCACCAGGTTCCACAGGTCCTCCGGCGAGCCGACGCCGCCCGGGAACCGGCAGGCCATGCCGACGATGGCGATCGGTTCGTCAGCGGGCCCCGCCGCCGCGGCCGGGGAGTCCGTCGGCGTGCCGGTGGCCAGCCGGGCGAGCAGGTGCTCGGTGATCCGCTCCGGGGTCGGGTGGTCCAGCACGACCGTGGCGGGCAGTCGCAGCCCGGTCACCTCGGCCAGCCGCTGCCCCAGCTCCACCGCCATCAGCGAGCCGAAGCCCAGGTCCCGGAACGAGCGGCGCGCGTCCAGCTCCTCGGGCGAGTCCAGCTGCAGCGCCGCGGCCACCTCGGCGCGCACCAGCGCGCGCACCGTCTGCTCCCGCTCGGCCGCGGGCAGCCCGGCCGGCCGCGGCACCGCCGGCGTCTCGCCCGCGGGCGCGTCGACCACGGCGGGCGTCGCGCCGCCGGAGGCGGTCACCCCGGCGATCCAGTGCCGCCGCCGCTGGAACGGGTAGGTCGGCAAGGGGATGCGCCGCGCCCCGGATCCGGCGTAGAAGCGTGCCCAGTCCACCGGCACGCCCCGCACGTGCACCCGGGCCACCGCGGTGAGCAGCGACCTCAGGTCGGGGCGCTCCCGGCCGGCCATCGCGGGGACGAACGCCACGTCCTGCGGCGCGCTGCCCGGGCCCATCGCGCACAGCGTCCCGTCCGGTCCGAGTTCCAGGAACGTCCGTGCGCCGCGCGCGCAGGCCGTGGCGATCGCGTCGGCGAACCGCACCGGCTCGCGCGTGTGCCGCGCCCAGAACTCCGGCCAGTCCAGGCCGGTGACGTCCAGTTCGGCGCCGGTCAGCGAGGTCAGGACCGGCAGGTGGGGCGCCTGCCAGTCGATGCGGGCGGCTGCCGCGCGCATCCCGTCCAGGATGCCGTCCACGGACGGCGAGTGCGCGGCGAGCGGGATCTGGATCCGCCGGGTGCGCCGGCCCTGTCCGGCCCAGCGGGCGGCGATCTCCAGCGTGGTGTCCTCGTCCCCGGACAGCACGGTGGCGGCCGGGCCGTTGAGCGCGGCGATCGACACCAGCCCGCCGGACGCCTCGACGTCCGGCAGCAGTTCCGCCTCGGACGCCTCCACGGCCACCATCGCGCCACCGGGCGGGAGGTCGCCCATCAGCCGGCCGCGGGTGGCCACCAGCGCGCAGGCGTCGGCCAGGGACATCGCCCCGGCGACGTGCAGGGCGGCCAGCTCGCCCAAGGAGTGGCCGAGCACCGCGTCCGGGGTGATCCCCCAGCTCTCCACCAGCCGGAACAGCCCGACGTGGACGGCGAACAGCGCGGGCTGCAGGTAGGCCGAGTCGTCCAGCAGGGCCGCGTCCGCCGAGCCCTCCTCGGCGAACATCACCTCCAGCAGCGGGCGCGGCAGGTACGCGCGCATCTGCTCGCCGATCTCGTCCACCGCCGCGGCGAACACGGGGTAACGCCGGTAGATCTCCCGGCCCATGCCGGGGCGCTGGTTGCCCTGGCCGGCGAACAGGAACACCGTCTGCCCCGCCACGGCCGTCCCGCGCACCACCCGCGCGTTGGCGGTGTTCCCGGCCAGCGCCCCGAGCAGGCCCGGGACCTCTTCGGCGGACTCGGCGACCAGCACCGCCCGCTGTTCCAGGTGGCTGCGTGTGGTGGCCAGCGAGTAGGCCAGGTCCACCGGGTTCGCCGTCTGCTCGCCCAGCAGGCCGGCCAGCTCGGTCAGCGCCTTCGGGGCGCGCGCGGACAGCGGCACCAGCACCGGCCCGTCGTGCTGCCCGGCGTCGCGGTCAGCCGCCGCGCCGGGGGCGGGCGGCTCGGCGAGCACGACGTGGCAGTTGGCCCCGCCCATGCCGAAGGAACTCACCCCGGCGAGCAGCGGGCCGCCGGCGGCGGGCCACGGCCCGGCCTCGGTGACGACCCGCAGCCCCAGCTCGTCCTGCGGGATCCGCGGGTTGGGGGTGGCGAAGTTCAGGCTGGGCACCAGTTCCCGGCGCGACAGGCACAGCACCGTCTTGAGCAGGCCGGCGATCCCGGCCGCGCCCTCCAGGTGCCCGATGTTCGTCTTCACCGAGCCGACCAGCAGCGGCCGTTCGCGCCGCGCCACCGCGCCCAGCGCCGCCGCCTCGACGGGGTCGCCCAACGGCGTTCCGGTGCCGTGCAGTTCCACGTAGCTCAAGTCGGCCGGGGACACTCCGGCCGCCGCGCAGGCCATCCGCAGCACGTCCTGCTGCGCCTCCTGCCGGGGTGCGGTCAGCGAGTCGCCGCCGCCGTCGTTGTTGGCCGCGCTGCCGCGGATCACGGCGTGCACCGTGTCCCCGTCGGCGAGCGCCGCCGACAGCGGCTTGAGCACCAGCACCGCGCCGCCCTCGCCGCGCACGAACCCGTTGGCCCGTTCGTCGAAGGTGTAGCAGCGGCCGTCCGGGGAGGTCGCGCCCAGCGCCCGGGTGACGTCGTAGCCGTCCTGGACGAGGTTCAGGTTGACGCCGCCGGCCAGCGCCACCGTGCACTCGCCCGCCGCCAGCGCCTGGCAGGCCAGGTGCACCGCGACCAGCCCGGAGGACTGGGCGCTGTCCACCACGAGGCTCGGCCCGCGCAGTCCCAGCGTGTAGGACACCCGGTTGGCGATCATGGCGCGGTTGCGGCCGGTGGCGGTGTGCGGGCTCAGCCGTGTGCCGCGCAGCGTGGCGTAGTCGTCGTAGGTGGCGCCGACGTACACCCCGGTGCCGGGTACGGTGCCGTCCTCGCCGTCTCCCGGGAGGATCCCGGCGTCCTCGAACGCCTCCCAGGCCAGCTCGAGCACCAGCCGCTGCTGCGGGTCCAGCACCGCGGCCTCACCCGGCGATACGCCGAAGAACCCGGCGTCGAACGAGTCGACCTGGTCGAGGAAGCCCGCCCGCACGGGCTCGCCCGAGGGCAGCACGGGCACGGCGGGGCCTTCGGGGTGGCAGCGCCGCGGGCCGGGTTCGCCCAGCGCGTCCCGCCCGTCGCGGAGCAACTGCCAGAAGGCGGCGGGGTTCGCCGCCCCCGGCAGCCGGCAGGCCAGGCCGACGACCGCGACCGGCTCTTGGTGAGCAGCGTTACCCATTCGGGTCTCCCCCTCCACGTCGCCTCACTGCTGAGGGCACGTCAGGTCTGCCCGGCCGGCATCCCGGACGGACTGTTGCGCGCCAATGCGGGCACGGCGCCGGATGCCTCGTCTCGGACATCCGGCGTCTTCAGCCGACGGAGCAGACCCCCCGGACCCCACAGAACGCACCGGCTTCCGGACCGGTCACGGATCCGCGCACCGGCACCCGTGCCCTGCGATCTGCCGTGGTCGCTGCCCCGTGCGACCACCGTCCCCCTGCGACCGCCGCCCTTCGGGCCCCCGCGGCGGTCGTGTTCGCGGCACCTGCCGCGAACCGTGGCCCGACCGGCCCGCTCAGGCCCGGACGAACTCCACCGGCACCTTCAACGCCACCGTGTGCTTGCTGTTGTTGGCCCAGGGCACCGGCCCGGTCAGCCGCACCTCGGCGACCCGGTCGAGCAGCACGCTGAACAGCGTGCGCAGTTCGATGCGGGCCAGATCCACCGCGAGACAGCTGTGCGGTCCCCAGCCGAAGGCGAGGTGCGGGTTGGGGTTGCGGCGCACGTCGAAGGACATGGCGTCGGCGAAGACGCTCTCGTCCCGGTTGGCCGACGCCCACCACAGCGTCACCTTGTCGCCGCGGCGGATCTGCGTGCCCTGGAACGTGAAGTCCTCGGTGGCGGTGCGCCGGTTGTACGGCGTCGGAGTGGACCAGCGCATCATCTCCTCGATCGCGCTGTCCAGCAGGGCGCGGTCGGCGCGCAGTGCCTGCCACTGGTCCGGCCGTTCGGCCAGGGCGAGCAGGCCCACCGCGATGACGTTGCGGGTCGGTTCGCTGCCGGCCAGGGACAGCAGGTTGACGAACACCTCGCGCTCGTAGTCGCGCAGCGGGGGTTCGCCGTGGCCCTCCGGCAGGTCGCTGGAGGCGATGACGGACAGGAAGTCCCGCGCCGGGTCGGCCCGCTTCTCGGCGAGCAGCTTCACGCCGTACTGGTACATGGCCAGCAGCGCTTCCTGGCTGCGGGAGGAGGATTCGCCGGACTCGCGGTCCTCGTAGCCCATCACCACTTCGGTCCAGTCGACGAACTGCGGCCAGTCCGCGCGCGGCACGCCCATCAGCGCGGCCATGATCTCGACGGAGAACCGGCCCGCGACCTCGTTCTGGAAGTCGCAGGAGCCCCGCTCCACGACCTCGGAGACGATCGCCTCGGCCCGTTCGGTGATGGTCGCAGTCAGCGCCTCCAGCACCGGGCCGGTGACCGAGGGGGTCACCAGGTCGCGCAGCAGCTTGTGCCGGGGGTCGTCCATCATGTTGAGCATCGCGCCGGAGTAGGTGCCGGCGGGCAGATCGTCGAGGTGGGTGCCGCCGCCCTCGCGGCCGCCGCCGCCCTGGGAGGACAGCAGCGGATGGGCCGCGGCCTCGACCACGTCGGCGTAGCGGGAGAGGACCCAGAAGTTCTCGCCGTCGCGGGTGCGGCCGGGCGGGTGCAGCAGGACGGGCGCTTCCTTGCGGAGTCGGGCGAAGACCTCGTGCGGGAACCCGTCGCCGAACCGATCCTGGTCGCTCAGATCGAACCCGCCGAGAACGGCGGGTAGTTCGCTTTGGGAAACCTCGGTTGCGCTTCGCAATGTCGGGACCGCTGGTTGCTCCAACGACATGACCTCTCCCCTTTTTACAACGACGCACCGAGGACGTCGAAAAACATCAGTAGTGTCACCCGATCGTGGAAAAGCCGTCAAGCGATGGCATGGCCGGATTCGATTGGGCACCCCAAGTCTGCTGTTTCGTCCGGTGATTCCGTTTGTGGAGAGCAACCGGACGATCAACTACCGCACTTTTTGACTCAGTTGGCCGACGGTGACCGGCACGCACCGATGATCCCACCGGGTAGGCAGGGAATTCCCCGGCACTGCCAGGGGAATGACGCGTAAGGGGACACAAAGGGTGACCTGTTCCGGCAGGAGTCGAGCGGGTTTCGAGTCGTGCCGATGCCCACTCGGGACTTTTTCCGGCAACGAACGGCGGCAGCTTCCGGACGCCGCACGAGAACAGTCTGACAATTTCCAGCCAAATCTGGTTCGTGCAGGAACATGCAAGAGCGGCCGGTTCATGCCACGCAAAAGCGGACCTCGGCGCTCCGCGCAGGCGGTGATACGTGAGTGGCCGGCCGGCCCGGGAGAGAAGGCCGCGACGGGCACCGCCAAGCCGTCGACCGGGTCGGCTCCATCCAGCTCGT
>NZ_JBFBAX010000015.1:0-159409 GCF_040682395.1 Streptomyces sp. NPDC051207
ACCTGGAGTTCGCGGGCCTGCTGGCGCTGGCCGACGTCTCCCGCGAGACGTCCCCGGCCCTCGTCCGGGGCCTGAGGAACGCGGGCGTACGGCCGCGCAGCCGCCGCACACGATGGGGGCCTGTGCCAGGACCGAGGGAACGACCCGGACGTTGCGCCCGCAGTCGCAGACCGCCTTGACGCGGACACCTCCGCCGGAGGAGCCGTGCCGGGCGGCGGGGCCGCGGAAGCTGCGGGCGGTGTCGGACGCCGTCGCCGCCGTGTGGGCCTTCAGGGCCCGCTGGAGGCGCTCGATCGTCGGCCGGTAACGGCGCTTCGCCTCGGGCGTGAGCGAGACCAGGGAGAAGCCGCTGCTGGGATGCGGCTCCTCGGGATGGTCCAGGCCCAGTTCCTCGGCGATCGAGAGGAAGCGGCGGTTGTGGTAGCGGCCGGCCCGGGACGTGTCGCGCACTCCGCGGGCGGCGGCGATGCCGTGGACTGCTTCGTGCAGCAGCCGCTCGAAGGAGAGCTCGTGACCGCAGGCGGACGACGACTCCCCGATCAGGGACTCTGGCGCGGCTAGATCCGGCAACTCGGGGTGGTACCGCTGGATGTCGGCCCACGCCTGTGCCAGCTCTGCGGCGAGTACAGGTGGTGTCTGTGTCGTGCTCACGTAATGACAACGAGCCGGGGTGCCCCCGTGTTCCTATTCCGGGGCATCTCAAATAATTTGCACGTACCCGTCAGTTGCGACTGATGCGTAGCGACGAGGGCGGGTGCGCTGATCTGCGGAGAAGCCTCGCAGCTCACCACAAGACGGTACGTAGTTCAACATACGACCCGGCGCGTAGCCGTCGGTCCGCGCACCGGGGCGACTGCGCTCCACGCCTGCGCAAGAGGCGATTCGGTCGCTCTGGCACCGGAACGGCCTCTTCTCACCCAGCGCACGCGACAACTGCGACGTTACCCGGTACGTCACCGGTTCCCCGAACCGGCCCGCCCGCGGGAGGTTGGCCGGAACCGTCCAGGTTGCCGGAATGTGAAATCTCGCCGCTTTCCCACGGATTCAGCAAGCCGGCACCCCCTTCCACTGGACGCGGGGTCGCGCTCGGAGTTTCCTGGCTTACGGGGGGCGAGCGCATGGCACGGGGGCCGGTACAGGGCACAACGGCAACTCTCGGCGGATTGGGGCGCTTTCATGACACGTACGCTCGTGCGGCAGCATCCGCGACACGCAGGGCCGGTACCCGGCGTGGACCGGCGTGCACGCGCGCGTGACTGGTCGGAAATCCAGGAACGGATGCTGGTGCCGCTCTACGAGGCCGTCTACCAGAGACTCGACGTGGGCTCGGACACGCGGCTCCTCGGCCTCGGCTGCGGTTCCGGGCTCGCCCTCCTCATGGCGGCCACCCGCGGCGCCGCGGTCACCGGCGTGGACTCATCCTCCCCCGAACGGCTCGACCTGGCCCGGGAGCGGCTGCAGCCGCAGGCACGGGACACGCGCGCGCGTGCCGCGACCCGGGTCGTCGACGGCACCCCCGGGGACACGGCCGACGCGCGGATGCCCGCGTACACGCTGGTGACGGCCTTCGAGCCGATCGGCTGCCTGGCGGGCGACTCGGAAGGGCTCGGCGAGCTGATCGAGGAGGCGACGCCGCTGGTCGCGCGCGGTGCGCCCGTGGTGCTGGCGGGCTGGGGCCCGCCGGAGCGCTGCGCCACGTCCACCGTGTTCCGGGTGGCGACGAAGCTGGCGGACCCGCTGCGCAGCGCGGGCAGCTGGCGCCCGGCGCTGCGGGACGACCTGGAGGAGGTCGCGCAGCGGGCGGGCCTGCGGCCGGACGGTTCCGGCCGGGTGTCCTGCCCCTTCGGGTACGCCGACGTGGACAGCGCGATGCGGGGGCTGCTGTCGACGGGGCTGTTCGACGCGGCGATCGTGGCGACCGACCGGGAGCAGGTGGACAAGGAGCTGTCGGAGGCGCTGCACGCGTACCGGCGGGCGGACGGCACGGTGTGGATGCCGAACGTGTTCCGCTACCTCATCGCCCGCACACCCTGACCCACCGGCCGGCCGGACGGCTTCCGGCCCGTACGCCGCTGGGGGCGCCCCTCACGACGAGGGCGCCCCCAGTGGCGTGACACGCGGGCGGTCAGCCCATGAACTTCTTGAACTCGTCCGGCAGCTCGAAGTCCTGGGCGGCCTGCTGCGGCAGCCCGAAGGCGTTGCCGCCCTGCGCGGCGGCGGCCCGGCGGGCGGCCTCCTCCTGCTCCTGCTGCTTGCGCTTCATCGGGTTGCCGGAGCGCTGCTTGCCCTTGGCCTTCTTCGGCTGCTTCTTGGAGCGGCCGGGGCCGCCGCCCATGCCCGGCACCCCGGGCATCCCGGGCATGCCGCCACCCTGGGCCATGCGGGACATCATCTTGCGGGCCTCGAAGAACCGCTCGACCAGGTTCTTCACGGCGCCCACCTCGACGCCGGAGCCCTTGGCGATACGGGCGCGCCGCGAGCCGTTGATGATCGTGGGGTCCTGGCGCTCGGCCGGCGTCATCGACTTGATGATCGCGGCCGTGCGGTCGACGTCCCGCTCGTCCAGGTTCTGGATCTGGTCCTTGATCTGGCCCATGCCGGGCAGCATCCCGAGGAGCTTCGAGATGGAGCCCATCTTCCTGACCTGCTCCATCTGGGCCAGGAAGTCGTCCAGGGTGAATTCCTGGCCCTTCTTGGACGCCAGCTTGGAGGCCATTTTCTCGGCCTCTTCCTGGCTGAACGTCTTCTCCGCCTGCTCGATCAGGGTGAGCAGGTCACCCATGTCGAGGATGCGGGAGGCCATCCGGTCCGGGTGGAAGGCGTCGAAGTCCTCGAGCTTCTCGCCGTTCGACGCGAACATGATCGGCTTGCCGGTCACCGAGGCGATCGACAGGGCGGCACCGCCGCGGGCGTCGCCGTCCAGCTTGGACAGCACCACGCCGTCGAAGCCGACGCCGTCGCGGAAGGACTCGGCGGTGTTGACCGCGTCCTGGCCGATCATCGCGTCGACGACGAACAGGATCTCGTCCGGGGAGACCGCGTCGCGGATGTCCGCGGCCTGCCGCATCATCTCCTGGTCGATGCCGAGGCGGCCGGCGGTGTCCACGATGACGATGTCGTGGACCTTGGACTTCGCGTGCTCGATGGAGTCCTTGGCGACCTTCACCGGGTCGCCCACGCCGTTGCCCGGCTCGGGCGCGTAGACGGCCACGCCGGCGCGCTCGGCCACGACGCTGAGCTGGTTGACGGCGTTGGGGCGCTGGAGGTCGCAGGCGACCAGCAGCGGGGAGTGGCCCTGCTCCTTCAGCCAGCGGCCGAGCTTGCCCGCGAGGGTGGTCTTACCGGCACCCTGGAGACCGGCCAGCATGATGACGGTCGGCGGCTGCTTGGCGAAGCGCAGCCGGCGCGTCTCGCCGCCGAGGATGGTCACCAGCTCGTCATTGACGATCTTGATGAACTGCTGGGCCGGGTTGAGGGCCTTGGAGACTTCCGACCCGAGGGCGCGTTCCTTCACGCTCTTGATGAAGGAGCGCACGACGGGCAGCGCCACGTCCGCTTCGAGGAGCGCGATGCGGATGTCGCGCGCAGTGGCGTCGATGTCCGCTTCGGACAGCCGTCCCTTGCCGCGCAGGTTCCTGAAAGTCGCTGAAAGGCGATCGGAAAGAGTATCGAACACGGCGCTCGCGGTCCTCGGGGTCGGTGACAGGCGAATGAATCGCCCTCCAGGGTATCCCGCCGGGCAAGTCACCGGGTCCGGCTCATCCTCGCAGGGTCTCCTCCAGTTTCCGGGCCACCGCCGACGCCTCCTCCGCGGGCAGGGGGGCGCCCTCGGCCCCGGTGACGTAGAAGGCGTCCACGGCGTTGGCGCCGAGGGTGGACACGTGCGCGCTGCGCATCCGCACGTCGGCGTCCTCCAGGGCGCGGCCGATGCGGAACAGCAGCCCCGGCGCGTCCTGGGCGCGGACCTCGATGACCGTGGCCAGCCGGGAGGCGGCCGGGTGGACGGTGACGCGGGGCGGCGGCGCGACGACGCCCCGGCGGCGCGGGTAGGCGGCGTCGCGTTCGGCGAGGCGGCCCGCGATGTCCAGGGAGCCGTCCAGGGCGCGGACCAGGTCGGCGCGCAGCCGGGCGGCCTGCGGCAGGGAGCCGTACTCGGCGGCGACCCGCCAGTCCAGCAGGACGACCGAGCCGTCCACGCCGTCGGGCAGGTCCACGGCCCGCAGCTCGGCGGTCCGTACGGTCAGCCGGTGCAGGGCGAGCACGCCGGCGACCGCGGGCAGCACGCCCGGCTGGTCGGGCACGGCGATGAGCAGTTCGACGCCGAGCGGCTCCGGGTCCCCGGACCGCTCCTGGCCCGGGGCGGGCTCGGCGGGCGGTTCGGTCTGGGCCCGCAGGGACAGGACGGGGCTGCCGGTGGCGGCGGCCTCCAGGGCGAGGCGTTCCTGCTCGGCGGTCGGCGCGGCGCTCTCCGGCTCGGGGGAAACGTCGCCGGCGAGCACCGCGGAGACCCGTTTGACCAGGTCGGTGACGAGGGAGCCGCGCCAGGACGACCAGGCGGCCGGGCCGGTGGCCAGGGCGTCCGCCTCGGTGAGGGCGTGCAGCAGTTCCAGGGTGCTCTGCGAGCCGACGGCGTCGGCGACCGCGCGGACGGTGGCCGGGTCCTCCAGGTCGCGCCGGGTGGCGGTCTCCACGAGCAGGAGGTGGTGGCGTACGAGGGCGGCGAGCACGGCGACGTCCGCGCGGTCGAAGCCGATGCGCGCGGCGACGTCCCGGGCGATGATCTCCCCGGCGACGGAGTGGTCGCCGGGCCAGCCCTTGCCGATGTCGTGCAGCAGCGCGGCGACGAGCAGCAGGTCGGGGCGGCTGACGCGGCGGGTGAACTCGGAGGCGCGCACGGCCGTCTCGATGAGGTGCCGGTCGACGGTCCACACGTGCACGGCGTTGCGCTGCGGGCGGCAGCGGACCCGCTCCCAGTCGGGCAGCAGGCGGGTGATCACACCCTCGGCCTCCAGGGCTTCCCACACCTCGACGGTCGGGCGCCCGGAGCCGAGCAGGGTGACCAGCTGCTCGCGGGCCTCGGCGGGCCAGGGCGTCGGCAGCGGGCGCACGGTGGCCGCCATGCGGCGCACGGCGTGCAGGGAGAGCGGCAGCCCGGCCTGCGCGGCGGCGGCTGCGGCACGCAGGGGGAGCACGGGGTCGCGTTCGGGGCGTGCGGCGCGGGCGAGCACCACTTCGCCGTCCTGTTCCACGACGCCCTCGGCGAGCGGGGAGCGCTCGGTGGCGGGCTTGCCGGCGCCGGGTGCCCTCCCGTCGCCCGTCACCACCCGTCGGAGGAAGTCGCCGCGCTCCCTCGTCAGTTTGCGCAGCCTCGGCCGCACGGACCGCGCCCGCAGCACGCGCCCGACCTCGCGCCAGGTGACGTCGCTGGCGTACGAGATGACGCGTGCTGCCTCGTACACCTGCCGCAGCAGGGCGTCGGCGTCGAGGAGGCCGAGTTCGGCGGCCACCTGGTCCTGTTCCTGGAGCGCGAGCCGGTCGGTGGCGCGCCCGGTGGTCAGGTGCAGCGCGTCGCGGACGTCGAGGAGGCGGCGCCGGGCGTCGGCGAGGCCCTCGCGCGGGGCGTCGGCGAGCCAGGACGCGGCGACGGCGCGCAGGGCGGTGGCGTCGCGCAGGCCGCCGCGGGCCTCCTTCAGGTCGGGTTCCAGGAGGTACTGGAGTTCGCCCTGGCGTTCGGCGCGTCCGGCGCACAGTTCCTGCAGTTCGGGCAGGCGTTTGGGGGCCTGGTTGCGCCAGTCGGCGAGGACCGCGGTGCGCAGGGCGGCGGTGAGGCCGAGGTCGCCGGCGAGGTGCCGGGCGTCCAGCAGGCCGAGCTGGGCCTTGAGGTCCTCGCCGGCCGTCCTGCGGGCCTCGGCGGGGGTCCGCACGGAGTGGTCGAGGTCGAGGCCGAGGTCCCACACGGGGTACCAGAGGCGGTCGGCGAGGGCGGCGACGGCCTTGGGGTCGCTGCCGTCGTGCAGCAGGAGCAGGTCCAGGTCGCTGCGCGGGGACAGCTCGCCGCGGCCGTATCCGCCGACGGCGACCAGGCTGGCGCCGGGCAGTGGCCCGGCGGCGGCGAACAGGCCGCCCAGCCAGCCGTCGGTCAGTTCGGACAGGGCCGCGCGGCGCGGCGGCCCGGACCGCGCCTCCTCGGTGAGGAGGCGCAGCCGGGCCGCCGCGTAGCCGCCGGGTCCCGGTTCCTCTGCTTCGTTGTGCACGTCCGTGCTCGTCACCCGGCGACTCCTGTTCCGTTGTCCTGCAGCGCGTCTGTCCTACAGCGCGTCCGGGCCGCGCTCGCCGGTCCGGACCCGTACGGCCGTGTCGACGGGGACGGACCAGACCTTGCCGTCACCGATCTTGCCGGTACGGGCCGCCTTGACGACGACGTCGATCAGCTGCTCGGCGTCGTCGTCCTCGACCAGCACCTCGATGCGGATCTTGGGGACCAGGTCGACGGTGTACTCGGCGCCGCGGTAGACCTCGGTGTGTCCCCGCTGCCGGCCGTAGCCGCTGGCCTCGGTGACCGTCAGGCCGTGGACCCCGAAGGCCTGGAGGGCTTCCTTGATCTCGTCGAGCCGGTGCGGCTTGACGACGGCGGTGATGAGCTTCATGCGTCCACCTTCTTGCTCTCGGCACCGGCGACGGGGGCGGGGGCGGCGGTCCGGGCGGCGGTACCTCCGCCGGCGCCGCTGAAGTCGTATGCGGTCTCGGCGTGCTCGGCCTGGTCGATGCCGGCGATCTCCTCGTCCTCGGTGACCCGCATGCCGATGGTCTTGTCGAGGAGGAAGGCGAGGATCGCGGAGACGACCAGCGAGTAGGCGAGGACGCCGAAGACACCGGCGCACTGCTTCCAGAACTGGTCCAGGCCGCCGCCGTAGAAGAGGCCCGCGACGTCGGACTGGCCCTTGCCGGTGGCGAAGAAGCCGACGAGCAGGGAGCCGAGGATGCCGCCGACGAGGTGGACGCCGACGACGTCGAGGGAGTCGTCGTAGCCGAACCGGTACTTCAGACCGACCGCCATGGCGCACAGCACACCGGCGACGACGCCGACCGCGATGGCGCCGAGCGGGGAGACCGCGCCGCCCGCCGGGGTGATGGCGACCAGGCCGGCGACGGCACCGGAGGCGGCGCCCAGCGTGGTGAACGCGCCGTGGCGGATCTTCTCGTAGGCGAGCCAGCCGAGGACGGCGGCGGCGGTGGCGACCTGCGTGTTGACGAACATCAGCGCGCCGACGCCGTCGTCGTTGCCGAGCCAGGAGCCGGCGTTGAAGCCGAACCAGCCGAACCACAGCAGACCGGCGCCGAGCATGACCAGCGGCAGGCTGTGCGGGCGCATCGGGTCCTTCTTGAAGCCGACGCGCTTGCCGATCACCAGGATGACACCGAGGGCGGCGGCACCGGCGTTGATGTGGACGGCCGTACCGCCGGCGAAGTCGATGACGCCCAGCTCGAAGGCCCAGCCTCCGGCGCCCCACACCCAGTGGGCGACCGGGAAGTAGACGACGGTGGCCCACAGGGCGACGAACAGCGCCCAGGCGGTGAACTTGACGCGGTCCGCGAGGGCGCCGCTGATCAGGGCCGGGGTGATGATCGCGAACATCAGCTGGAAGACCAGGAAGACGAAGACGGGGATGGTGTATCCGTCCCACAGCTGCGTCAGGCCGATGTTGCTCAGGCCCACCCAGTCGGAATTCCAGCCGACGATGCTGCCGGAGTCCGTGCCGAAGGCCATGGAGAAGCCGTAGAGCACCCACAGGACGGTGACGATGCCCAGGCTGATGAAGCTCATCATCAGCATGTTCAGGGTGCTTTTGACGCGGACCATGCCTCCGTAGAAGAAGGCCAGGCCCGGGGTCATGAGCATCACCAGGGCGGAACAGATGAGCATGAAGCCTGTGTTGGCGGACGACAGCGTGGGTGCGTCCGCCGCAAGCGTGATGGCGGCTGATGCCATCGGCGTCTCCTCGTCATTGGTACGGCCCCGTGCGGGCGAAGCCTGAGCGGATTGAGGGGTGGGCCGGTTATGCGCCATGAGATTGGCGCAGCGCCGTTTCGGTGGAAGCCCCTCGTTGTTTCGCCGCCGTGACGAAGGCGGTGCGAGTGTTACGCCTCGGTGAACTGCCTGATCCCGGGTCGCCGGATCGTTATCGTGGCGCAACCTTCCCAGCGAAGGGGCACCACGGGGGATGCGAACCGGCCGCGGTCGGCCTTCCGACGACTTGGCGTGGGGGAGCCGAGTCGGGCAGTTCGGGAGGGCCGGCCGCGGCCGGGGTTCGGGGTGGTCAGACCGCTTCGGCGGTCTCCGGCAGCTCCGCGGCGAGCCGCTGGGTGAGGTCCACGACGTCGGCGAGGTCGCCGAAGTCGCGTACGGCCGTGTCGACCGTCTTTCGGATACGAGTGTTGACGCGCTCGGAGCGGACCTTTTTGGCCACTTCCATGGCCTGTTGGGCGAGGATCGCGCTCTGCTCGGGCTCGCGCTGGAGGAGGTGCACGGTGGCCATGCCGATGAGGTTCAGCGCGTAGGACCGCTGGTGCTCGCCGTCCTGCGCGAACAGCTCCACGGCCCGCCGCATCAGCGGCTCGGCCAGGGACGCGTAGGTGGGGCTGCGGCCCGCGACGTAGGCGAGGTCGCGGAACGAGTGGGAGTTCTCGCCGTGCAGCTCGGCCTCGGAGAAGAAGCGGATCCAGTCGGGGTCCGGCTCGTCCCACTCGTCGGCCTCGGAGAAGATGTCCTCGGCCATCCGGACCGCCCGCTTGCACTTGCCGGGCTGGCCCATGTTGGCGTAGGCGCGGGCCTCCATCGCATACAGCATCGACTGGGTGCGCGGGCTCGCGCAGTCCCGGCTGCCGTACTGCGCGAGGTGGATCAGCTCCAGGGCGTCGTCGGGCCGCCCGAGATGGATCATCTGGCGGCTCATGCTGGAGAGGATGTACGAGCCGAGCGGCCGGTCGCCCGCCTCCTTCGCGGCGTGCAGCGCGAGGACGAAGTACTTCTGCGCGGTGGGCTGGAGCCCGATGTCGTACGACATCCAGCCGGCCAGTTCGGCCAGTTCGGCGGCGACCTTGAACAGTTTGCGGGCGGTCTCCTCGGGCTGGGGCTCCTGGAGCAGGTCGGTCACCTCGTGCAGCTGGCCGACGACCGCCTTGCGGCGCAGCCCTCCGCCGCACTGGGCGTCCCACTGCCGGAACATCACCGTGGTGGTCTCCAGCAGGTCCAGCTCGGGCCTGGAGAGCCGGCCGCGGGAGCGGGTGGTGGGCTCCGACCGGGGCTCGCGCGCCGGGCCGGACGGCGCGGGCACGAGCCAGCGCTGCATGGGCTCGATGAGGGACGGCCCCGCGGACAGGGCCAGCGAGCTCCCGAGGAAGCCGCGCCGCGCCAGCATCAGGTCGCTGCGCGAGAACTCGCTGAGGTGGGCCACGGTCTGCGGGGCCGTCCAGGGCAGGTCGACGCCGGTCACGGAGGGCGGCCTGCGAGTGCTGCGCAGTCCGAGGTCCTCGACGGAGACCACGACGCCGAAGCGCTCGGAGAACAGCTCGGACAGGATCCTGGGGATGGGCTCGCGGGGGTTCTCGCCGTCCAGCCAGCGGCGCACCCGTGAGGTGTCGGTGGAGATGTGGTTGGCGCCCATCTGGCGTGCGCGGCGGTTGACTTGGCGGGCGAGCTCGCCCTTGGACCAGCCGCTGCGGACGAACCACGAGGTGAGCAGCTCATTGGGGCGCTTGTCCGCGTTCGTCGCGTTACCGCCGTTGCCGCTCACTGGAACGCCCCCATCCCTGAGACCACTGTGCCGTCGAGTGCGCCAAGCCCTATCAGAATGCCGGTGACCGGGTCTTCCCGTCCGCCGGTTGTCACCCTTCGAACGGACGGTCGCCTTGCCTCCGGCATACCCGGAAAGGCATGTGCCCCCAGGCCTCGTGCACTAAAAGTAATCCTACGATCACGCACTCAGCCACGGCGAACCCGGAAACGCCACCATTCGCCACCCCTTCGAATGAACTCACCCCCGCCCGCATCCGATTGACTTGACACCGGACAGTCAGAAGTAGAGGGAACGGTGCACCGAGGGGCGCGCGCGGCCGAACGTGCCACCCCGAACACCCCAAGGCGCCACCCGTGTCGCGCGACAACGAGGCGACAACGGGGAGTTTGAGGACAGGCAGTCACGTTCCGCATCCGACTCGTAACCATCGGTGCGCCGGACCCGTTGGAGGGGGTATGGGCTTCACGATCGGCAGCAGCCGGGGCATCCGTGACATCCGGTCCGGCACACGCCGCCGCGGCCGCTCCTCGGAGTGCACCGCCGTGGCCGAGTTCACCGGGCTGTGGGGCTGGGACGTGGTGCCCGGCGCCCGGGCCGCCGCGGGCGCCTGCTCCTGCGGCCGGGACGACTGCCGGGCACCGGGCGCGCACCCGCTGGACTTCGCGCCGGAAGTGCCCGCGGGTGCCACGCTGGACGAGGTGACCCGGGCCTGGTCGGCCTTCCCCGGCGCCTCGGTGCTGCTGCCGGTCGGCCGGACCTTCGACGTGATCGAGGTCGCCGAGGCCGCCGGGCGCCGCGCGCTGGCCCGGCTGGAGCGCATGGGCCTGCCGCTGGGCCCGGTCATCGCCACCCCCGAGGGCCGCGCCCACTTCTTCGTCGCCCCCGGCGCCGCCGCCCGACTGCCCGAGCTGCTCTACCGCATGGGCTGGGACGACCCGGCCGCCCTCGACCTGCGCGGCCTCGGCGCCGGTACGTACGTCACGGCCCCGCCGTCGGACCGCGGGGGGCGCGGGCCGGTGCGCTGGCTGCGCTCCCCCGCCCTGGACTCGGCGTCGAAGCCGCCGGCGGCCCGGCTGCTGCTGGGCACGCTGGCGTACGTGGCGCACCGGTCGCGGGCGTAACACCCGCGGCGCGTCCGCGGCGCCGACGGCGAAGCGCCCGTCCCCGAAGGTGCTCTCGGGGGCGGGCGCCTGTCGTCGTCCACGGTGGTGCGGGGGTGGCTCATTCTCCGATGAGCGCGTCGACGAACGCCTCCGGCTCGAACGGCGCGAGGTCGTCGGCGCCCTCGCCGAGACCCACGAGCTTGACCGGGACGCCCAGCTCGCGCTGCACGGCGACGACGATGCCGCCCTTGGCGGTGCCGTCCAGCTTGGTGAGCACGATGCCGGTGATGTCCACGACCTCGGCGAAGACACGGGCCTGGACCAGGCCGTTCTGGCCGGTGGTCGCGTCCAGCACGAGCAGCACCTCGTCCAGCGGGGCCTGCTTCTCCACGACGCGCTTGACCTTGCCGAGCTCGTCCATGAGTCCGGTCTTGGTGTGGAGCCGGCCGGCGGTGTCGATGAGGACGACGTCCGCGCCGAACTCCTTGCCCTCCTTGACCGCGTCGAAGGCGACGGAGGCGGGGTCACCGGCCTCCGGGCCGCGCACGGTGTGGGCACCGACCCGCTCGCCCCAGGTCTGCAGCTGGTCGGCGGCGGCGGCGCGGAAGGTGTCGGCGGCGCCGAGGACGACACTGCGCCCGTCGGCCACCAGGACGCGGGCGAGCTTGCCGGTGGTGGTGGTCTTGCCGGTGCCGTTGACGCCGACGACCATCACGACGCCGGGTCCGCCGGTGGCGGGCTCGGTCTTGACCGCGCGGTCCATGTCGGGGCCGACCAGCGTGAGCAGTTCCTCACGCAGCAGGGCGCGCAGCTCCTGCGGGGTGCGGGTGCCGAGCACCTTGACCCGCTCGCGCAGCCGCTCGACCAGTTCCTGGGTGGGCTGCACGCCGACGTCGGCGGTGAGCAGCGTGTCCTCGATCTCCTCCCAGGTGTCCTCGTCGAGGTGCTCGCGGGACAGCAGCGTGAGCAGTCCCTTGCCGAGGGCGTTCTGCGAGCGGGACAACCGGGCGCGCAGGCGCACCAGGCGCCCCGCGGTGGGCTCCGGGACCTCGATCTCGAGGGCCGGGAGTTCTTCGACGGGTGGTTCCCCGACGGCGATCGTCGAGCCGCCGCCCGGCAGGTCCACCTCCTCTATGGTCCGGCGCGGTTCGTCGCGCGGCGTCTCGGCCTCGTCGCCGACGTGCGGTTCGGCCGGAGGGGCGGTGATGTCGGGGGCGGCGGGCGGCGGCGGGGGCAGCGTCTTCTTCCGGCGGCTGCCGACGACGAGCCCGCCGAGCGCGCCGAGCACGACCACGGCGATGACTACAGCAAGGATGACGATTTCCATAACCCGTCCAGTATCAGTCATGGGCACCGCCGGGCACCTCGCCCGCGCGTGCCGTGCCGCGCGGGCGAGGTGGGGCTCAGCCCATCTCCTCCAGGGTCTTGCCCTTCGTCTCCTTGACGAACTTCAGGACGAACGGGACGGACAGCGCGGCGAAGACGGTGTAGATGACGTACGTGACGGACAGGTTCCAGTCGGCCAGCGACGGGAAGCTCGCGGTGATGGCCCAGTTGGCGATCCACTGCGCGGCGGCGGCCACTCCGAGGGCGGCGGCGCGGATCCGGTTCGGGAACATCTCGCCGAGCATGACCCAGACGACCACACCCCACGACAGGGCGAAGAACAGCACGAACACGTGGGCGGCGATCAGGGCGACCCAGCCCTGCGTTTCCGGCAGCCTGCCGTCGACCAGGTCGAAGGAGAACGCCCACGCCTCCAGGGCGAGGCCGATCACCATGCCGACGGAGCCGATGATCGCGAGCGGGCGGCGGCCGAGGCGGTCCACGAAGATCATGGCGATGACGGTGCCGACGATGTTGATGATCGACGTGGTGAAGGAGTAGAAGAACGAGTCCGTCGGGTCGACGCCGACCGACTGCCACAGCGTCGAGGAGTAGTAGAACGCGACGTTGATGCCCACGAACTGCTGGAAGACCGACAGGCCGATGCCGACCCAGACGATCGGCTTGAAGAGGAAGCTGCCGCCGAGCAGGTCCTTGAAGGACGACTTGTGCTCGCTCTGCATGGCGTTCTCGATCTCGGCGACGCGCGCGTCGAGGTCGATCGCCGTGCCCTCGACCTCGCCGAGGATCTCGCGGGCGCGCTCGTGCTCGCCCACGGAGATCAGGAAGCGGGGGGACTCGGGTATGACGAAGGAGAGCAGGCCGTAGAGGACGGCCGGGACGACCATGACGCCGAGCATGACCTGCCAGGCCTCCAGGCCCATCAGCTCACCGCGCTGGTCGCCGTCGGCGGCGTGGAGCAGGCCCCAGTTGACGAGCTGGGAGACGGCGATGCCGACGACGATCGCGGCCTGCTGGAAGGAGCCGAGCCGGCCGCGGTAGGCGGGCGGGGCGACCTCGGCGATGTAGGCCGGGCCGATCACGGAGGCCATGCCGATGGCGAAGCCGCCGACGACCCGCCAGAAAGCGAGGTCCCACAACGTGAAGGGCAGGGCCGAGCCGACGGCGCTGACGGTGAACAGGACCGCGGCGATCTGCATGCTCCGGATCCGGCCGATGCGGTCGGCCGTGCGGCCGGCGGTGGCGGCGCCGACGGCACATCCGATCAGGGCGACGGCGATGACCTGGGCCAGCGCCGCGGAGCCGATGTCGTAGCGGTCCCGGACGGCCTCGACGGCGCCGTTGATCACGGAACTGTCGTAGCCGAAGAGGAAACCGCCCATCGCGGCCGCCGCCGCGATGAAGATGACGTGCCCGAGATGTTCGGGGTGAGCCGTCCCGGCTCCTGACGCGGGTGCCTGCGCTGTGCTGGTCACGTGTACTCCTCGGGCCCCGGCAGCGTCGCCGGGTGGGGGGTCAGCCCTTCCAGGTGCCACCTGAGGTACCTGAAGGTGAAAGCAACGTTGCCGAGACTATTCCTTCAAGTATCGAAGTCAATAGGGACAGAGCTGTGACGTTCACGGCAGCGGTGACCGAGATGTGTTCACTTCCTGAAGAAGTTCTGAACGGGCGGAGAAGTCCTCAGCGCAGGCGCTGGCTGATGACCTTGGACACGCCGTCGCCCTGCATGGAGACGCCGTACAGCGCGTCGGCGACCTCCATCGTGCGCTTCTGGTGCGTGATCACGATGAGCTGCGAGGTCTCCTGCAGCTCCTGCATGATCCGGATGAGCCGCTGGAGGTTGGTGTCGTCGAGCGCGGCCTCGACCTCGTCCATGACGTAGAACGGGCTGGGCCGCGCCTTGAAGATCGACACCAGCATGGCGACCGCCGTCAGCGACCGCTCGCCGCCGGACAGCAGGGACAGCCGCTTGACCTTCTTGCCCGGCGGGCGGGCCTCGACGTCCACGCCCGTGGTGAGCATGTTGTCGGGATCGGTCAGCACCAGGCGCCCCTCGCCGCCCGGGAAGAGCCGGGAGAAGACGCCCTCGAACTCGCGGGCGGTGTCCCGGAAGGCCTCGGTGAAGACCTGCTCGACGCGCTCGTCGACCTCCTTCACCACCTGGAGCAGGTCGGCCCGCGTCTTCTTCAGGTCCTCCAGCTGCTCACTGAGGAACTTGTGCCGTTCCTCCAGCGCCGCGAACTCCTCCAGGGCCAGCGGGTTCACCTTGCCGAGCTGCTGGTAGGCCCGCTCGGCGGCCTTCAGCCGCTTCTCCTGCTCGGCCCGCACGAAGGGCCTGGGAAGGTTGCGGGGATGCTCCGGGTCGTCCGGCAGTTCCTCGCCCTCGGCCGGGGGCGAGGGCGGCACCGGCTGGTGCGGGCCGTACTCCGCCACCAGTCCCGCCGGCTCGACGCCCAGTTCCTCCAGCGCCTTGGCCTCCAGCTGCTCGATCCGCAGCCGCTTCTCGGCGCCGAGCACCTCCCCGCGGTGGACCGAGTCCGTCAGCTTGTCGAGTTCCGCCTTCAGATCGCGTCCCCGGGCGCGGGCGTGGCCGAGTTCCTGCTCGCGGTGCGCCTTGGCGGCCTCGGCGGCGGTACGTTCCTGCTCGGCGCGGGCGAGGGACACCTCGACGTGTGCGAGGAGTTGCCGGGCGCCGGAGGCGACGGCCCCGGCGACGGCGGCCTCGTGGCGCAGCCGGGCCCGGCGCTGCTCGGCACGCGCGCGTGCCTCGCGTTCGGCGCGGGCGGCCCGGTCGAGCGAATCGGCCCGCCCCGCGAGCCCCTTCACCCGCTCCTCGTGCGTACGGACCTGGAGGCGGGCCTCCATCTCGGTCTGCCGGGCGTTGGCCCCGTCGGCGGCGAGCCGGTCGCGCACGGAGGTGTCCGGCTCGTCCTCGATCGGCATCTCCTCGGCGACGGCGAGCCGCTCGGCCAGCTCCTCGGCGTCCTGGAGGGCCTTGTCCAGCGCCTCCTGCGCGCGTGCCGCGGCGGCCGTGGACCGCTCGGCCTCACCGGCCGCGCCCCGGGCCTGCCCGGCGAGCCGCCCGAGCTGCTGGGCCACGGACGACTTCTCCCGGTCGGCGGCCCGGCGCCGCTCCCCCAGCTCCTCGACGCGCGCCGCCCACTCCTCGCGCCGCCCGGCCGCCGCGTGCTGCGCCTCGGCCAGCTCCCGGCACCTGACCTCCAGCTCCTCCAGCTCGGCGGCGGCCTCGTCGACGGAGGCCTGCACCTCCAGCAGGCTCGGCGCCCCGGCGGACCCGCCGTGCGCGAAGTGCGCGCCAAGCAGATCGCCCTCGGCGGTCACGGCGGTGAGGTCGGGGCGGGCGTACACGAGGTCCTCGGCGTCCTCCAGGGTGCTCACGACGACGATGCCGCGCAGCAGGCGCCGTACGGCGGACATCAGGTCGGCGGGGCCGCGGACCAGGTCGGCGGCGGGAAGTGCCGCGCCGGGCGGCCGGTCGTCCGCGGGGCTCGTCCCGTCCCCGGGGACGGCGTCCGGGGCTCCCGCCAGCAGCAGCGACGCCCGTCCCGCGTCCTGCTTGCGCAGCAGGCGGATCGCGTCGGCCGCCGCGGACGGCGACGTCACCGCCAGCGCGTCCGCCGCCGCGCCGAAGGCCGCCGCCAGCGGGACCTCGTAGCCGGGCGTCACCGTCAGCAGCTCCGCCGCCGGGCCGAGCAGTCCGGTGAGCCGGTCGCGCGCCCCGAGCAGGGCCCCGGTGCCGTCCTTGCGGCGCAGGCCCATGGCGAGGGCGTCGTGGCGGGCCTGTGTCGCGGCGCGTTTGCGTTCGGCGGCGGTGACGGCCTCGCGGGCGGCGGTGTGGGCGGCCTCCGCCTCGGCGAGCCGCGCCTTGGCGGCGTCGTGCCGCTCGGCGAGTTCCCGGTCGCCCGCGTCCAGGCCGTCGACCTCGGCCCGCAGGGTCTCGTACTCCTCCTGGGCGGCGGCGGCCCGCTCCCGGGCCTCGTCGCGGGCGGCGGCCAGCCGCTCGATCTCGGCCTGGGCGGCTGCCGCGCGGGACCGGGCGGCGCCCACCTGTCCCCGCAGCCGGGCCAGTCCCTCGCGGCGGTCGGCGATGGCGCGGGCCACGTCCTTCAGCCGGCGTTCCTCGGCGGCCAGTGCGCGTTCCAGCTCGGCCCGGTGGGCGACGGTGTCCTCCAGGGCGCGCTGGGCCGCCTCCAGGGCCGCCTCCAGCTCGGCCTCCTGCTCGCGGATGCGGGCGGCCTCGCGCTCCATGTCCTCCGGGTCGCGGCCACGCCGTTCCTCGGGCGGGGCGGAGGTGGCGCTCTTCACGCGCGCGTCGGCGAGCGAGACCGTGCCGCGCACCCGCTCGGCGAGCTGGGACAGCTCGTACCAGGTCTGCTGGGCGCGCTGGAGGCGGGGGGTGAGCTGCCGCACCTCGTCCTCGAGCAGGGCCTCGCGCTGGAGGGCCTTCCTCAGCTCCTGCTCGGCGGCCTCCTTGAGCTCCTTGAGGGCGGCCTCGTCGGCGACCTCGGCCTGGAGCGCCTCCCGCAGCCGTACGAGGTCGTCGGCGAGCAGGCGCAGCCGGGCGTCGCGCAGGTCGGCCTGGATGACGGCGGCCCGCCGGGCGACGGCTGCCTGGCGTCCGAGGGGCTTGAGCTGGCGCCGCAGTTCGTCCGTGAGGTCCTGTACGCGCGCGAGGTTGGCCTGCATCGCGTCCAGCTTCCTGAGCGCCTTCTCCTTGCGCTTGCGGTGCTTGAGGACGCCGGCTGCCTCCTCGATGAAGGCACGGCGGCCCATGGGGTCGGCGTGCAGGACGGAGTCGAGCTGGCCCTGGCCGACGATGACGTGCATCTCGCGGCCGATGCCGGAGTCGGACAGCAGTTCCTGGATGTCGAGCAGGCGGCAGGTGTCGCCGTTGATCTGGTACTCGCTGCCCCCGTTGCGGAACATGATCCGCGTGATGGTGACCTCGGCGTACTCGATGGGCAGCGCGCCGTCGGAGTTGTCGATGGTCAGCGACACCTCGGCACGGCCGAGCGGCGGGCGGCCGGTGGTGCCGGCGAAGATGACGTCCTCCATCTTGCCGCCGCGCAGCGACTTGGCGCCCTGCTCGCCCATGACCCAGCTGAGCGCGTCCACGACGTTGGACTTGCCCGAGCCGTTCGGGCCGACGACGCACGTGATGCCCGGTTCGAAGCGGAGCGTGGTCGCCGAGGCGAACGACTTGAACCCGCGGAGGGTCAGGGCCTTGAGGTGCACGCCGGTGGACTTTACCCGCCGGGGTTGTCTCACTCCATGAACCGGCGGTTTCGCCGGTGGACACGCAGGGCACACCAGACGTTGAAGATGGTGAAAGGATGCGCGGGGGCAAGGAAAGCCACCGGAAGGTCACCCGAAGGCCGTCGGCGCCGGCGGAGGCAAGAAAGAAGGGACGCCGAAGCGTCCCTTGCAACTCTGAGAATCAGCGGCTGTGACGGGCGGCCCAACCACTGCTGCGCTGGTGTGGAGCGGTGCAGCGATCAGGTCAGCGCAGGCTCCGCCTGGTGTGCGTCAACGCTCTCCGTGATCCTGTCGTGAGAAGCGGCAGCCGACAGTGCGTCCTTCTCGGCCTGGATCCGTACGAGCTCGGATTCGAGGTCCTGGACGCGCTGCTGCAGCCGTCGCATCTCGGCGAGGAGTCGCGGGTCGGAACCGCCGACGTAACCGAGAAGCGCCTTTGCCATGATGGATGGTCCTCCACAATGAGTGACCGACCGAAGCGGTGTGGGTCGTGAGGGATTCGCACCCGCGGTGCTTGGCAATGGTGGAGTGGTGGTGCCGTTCTCCCATGCCAAACAGCTGAGGTGCGCGGGGCTTTCAGCGTCTCACCAAAAAGTTTGACGGTCAACACGATCACGCCCCGTATTGGCGGCAACCCGAGGGCGCGCGGCCTGAAGCGGCGGCGCGGCGACTCCTGCGGGGCCCTCGGGGCGTGGCGATCATCCTTGCCGGTGGAGCCTGCCACGGCAAGCCCCTGTTGGCAACCACCAGCCATTTCTTCCCCCGGCGGGCCCCGGCGGCGGGCTCGTCCGGCGCCGGGCGGGCGGTGCCGGGAGGCGCGGTCAGCGGATGGCGAAGCCGTCGTAGCCGCCGCGCGGTGTGTCCCAGATCTCTGTCACTCCGTCCACGCGGCCGGGCGTGTCGTCACCGCGGAGCCAGTCGAGCAGCGCCTCGCACGCCTTGCGGGGACCCTCCGCGACCACCTGGACCCGTCCGTCCGGCAAATTGAGAGCAAAACCACTCAAGCCGCCGAGCTCCAGGGCCTTGGCCCGCGTGAACCAGCGGAAACCCACACCCTGGACGCGTCCGCGCACCCAGGCGACCAGCCGTGCATCCTCGCTCATGGGTGCAACCTAACCGGCGAATGTCTCGTGCGGCACTTCCTCACCGGGCGGCATGCGGTACCGTCCCCACCCAAACGAAACTCACCCGTTCGTGTGAGTTTCGTGTTGATCGCGAGGACGAGTCGACCGCGAGAACGAGGAAGGCCAGGACATGGGACGCCACCGACGCTCCGCCGCCGGCCGCGCCGCCACGGGCCGCGCCGCGGGGGGCACGCAGCCGGAAGGACACCGCGAGCCGCCGGGCTCGTACGGGGACGACCGCCCGGCTATGGGGATCGCCCCGTACCTGAACCCCGAGGCGTACGCCGAGACCTACGCCAGGGCCGAGGCGTTCCTCTACGCCACGGACGACGACTACACCCCGGCCTCGGGCACCCGCGCCTTCCCGGCCGAGGGCCACACCGGTGACGGCTACCGGCCCGACGGCGGCCCCGCGCGCTCCGGGGGCCACCGGCGGCGGCGCGGGAAGAAGGCCGCGCCGGTCCGCACCGGGCTGCTGGGCGTCTCGGCCGCCGTCGCGCTCGGCACGGTCGCCGTGTCCACCGGTGCGGTCCCGGGCCTGGACCACTACCGCCTGGGCGGCGGCTTCGGCGCCGGCGACAAGGTGCGGGCCGCCGACTCGCCGACGAGCACGCCGAGCGAGCAGGGCGGCACCTCCGGCTCCGTCGAGAACCGCGACGGCACCGCCCCGAGCCGCGGCACCGAGCGCTCCACGTCCCCGTCGGTGTCGGTGTCCCCGTCGCCGTCCGCGCCGACGACCGGGGCCCCGTCGAAGAAGCCGGAGACCACGCCGAGCGAGAAGCCCCGGCAGACGCCCACCCGGCAGGCCACGAAGACGCCGGATCGCCCCACCGCGCCGGTCACGGTGTCCGAGGAGGCCGCCGCCGCTGCCCAGGTGCTCAAGCTCGTCAACGACGAGCGGACCCAGGCCGGCTGCAGCCCCGTCGCCGCGAACAGCGCGCTGAGCGAGCTGGCCGCGGACTTCAGCGAGGACATGGCCGAGCGCGGCTTCTTCGACCACACCGACCCCAGCGGCGCCACGCCGTGGGACCGTGCGGAGAAGGCCGGCATCGACAACCTCGGCGGCGAGAACATCGCCCGCGGCCAGGCCGACGCCGAGACCGTCATGAAGGCCTGGATGGACAGTCCCGGCCACCGCGCCAACATACTGAACTGCGACTTCACGACCCTGGGCGTCGGCGTGCACATCGCCGAGGGCGGCCCTTGGTGGACGCAGAACTTCGGCTACTGACCCGACCGGCCGCCCCCTCCTGACCCGCCCCCGAGCGCTGCCCCCCGGTGAGCGCCGTCCGCAGGGCAGCGCTGTGGTCGCCTACGCCGGGTCCAAGCGGTGTCCCCCGCGGGCACGCTGGAGCACATCACGGTGCGCTGGGGTGCGCTCACCCTGGGTGCCCTGTCCGAGGGGTCCCTCCGCTTCAACGCGCTGCGCCGCCGGGTCGACGGCGTCAGCGAGAAGATGCTCTCCCAGCGCTGCACGCCCTGGAGCGCGACGGCCTGGTGCACCGCGAGGCGCAGCCGGTCAACCCGCCCCGCGTGGACTACGAACGCACCCCGCTCGGCCGCGAGGTCGCCGCGCGCCTGCTGTCCCTGATCCACTTCCTGGAGGGCAGCATGGACGAGGTCCTGGCCGCCCGTGAGCGCTACGACGCGGCGCGCGGCGGGCGCTGACACCTCGGGCAGAAGTAGCTGGACCGGTTCATCCACGGGCGCCGGCGCATCGGCGTACCGCACCGGCGGCACGGCTCGCCCTCCCGGCCGTAGGCGTCCAGGGACCGGTCGAAGTAGCCCGACTCGCCGTTGACGTTGACGTACAGGCTGTCGAAGGAGGTGCCGCCCACGGCGAGGGCCGCGTTCATCACGTCCCGGACATGGCCGAGGAGCTGGAGCGTGCGGGGGCGTGTGAAGGCCGACGTGGGGCGCTCGTAGTGCAGGCGGGAGCGCCACAGCGCCTCGTCGGCGTAGATGTTGCCGACTCCGCTGATCAGCGACTGGTCGAGCAGGGCCCGTTTGATCGTGGACCGGCGGCGGCGCAGCGCCTGGTGGAACGCCTCGTCGTCGAAGCGCGGGTCGAGGGGGTCGCGGGCGATGTGCCCGATGACGTCGGGCAGGCCCTCGGGGGTGGTCTCGTGCAGCGACAGGCCGCCGAAGGTGCGCTGGTCGACGAAGCGGAGTTCGGTGGCCTCGGCGGCGGCCGGTGCCATGGCGTCGGCGAAGCGGATCCGGATGCGCAGGTGCTTCTCGTCGGGCGCCGACCGCGGCTGGACCAGCAGCTGGCCGCTCATGCCGAGGTGGGCGAGGATCGCCTGCCCGGTGACCCCGGTGCCCTCCAGCGGCAGCCACAGGTACTTGCCGCGCCTGCTGGGCATGCCGATGCGGTGCCCCTCGAGACGGTGCGCGAAGTCCTCGGCGCCCGCGGGATGGCGGCGTACCGCGCGCGGGTGCAGGACCTCGACGTCGGCGACGGTCCGGTGGGCGACCCACCGTTCGAGGCCGCGCCGGACGACCTCCACCTCGGGCAACTCGGGCATGGACTCCCCCGTACGGCCGTGGGATCGAAGAGGAACGAGCCGAGCGCCCGCCCCGGTCTCGCGGGGCGGGCGCTCGGATGCTGCCTGTCGGTCAGGCGGAGGCCGACGGGGCGTCGGCGTTCTCAGGAGTTCCGGCAGCCTCGGGGGCCCTCACGAAGGCCCCGGCGACTTCGCCGACGCTCTCCGCACCCCCGACCGCCTCGCCCGCGCTCACGGGAGGCTTGGCGGCTCCGCCGGCGCTTTCCGCATCCCCGGCCGCCTTGTCGGCGCCCACGGGGGCCCCGGCGGCTCCGTCGGCGCTGACCGGATCCCCGGCGGCCTCAGCGGCGCTTTCCGCGCCCCCGGCCACCCCTGCCGCGTTCTCAGGAGCCTCGGCAGCCTCTGCGGCGGCCTCGGCCGCTGCCTTGGCGCGCTCGTCCGCCGCGGCCCGGATGGACCGCCACGCGGACTCGGCGGCCTGCTGCTCCGCCTCCTTCTTGCTGCGGCCGGTGCCGGTGCCGTACGAGACGCCTCCGACGCGGGCGGCAGCAGTGAAGGTCTTCTCGTGGTCGGGGCCGGTCTCCGTGACCAGGTACTCGGGCACGCCGAGCCCTTCGGTCGCGGTGAGCTCCTGGAGACTGGTCTTCCAGTCCAGGCCGGCTCCGAGGTTCGAGGACTTCTCGATCAGCGGGTCGAACAGGCGGTGCACCAGCTCCGCCGCCGATTCCAGCCCCTGGTCGAGGTAGACCGCGCCGATCACCGCTTCCAGGGTGTCGGCGAGGATGGATGCCTTGTCCCGGCCGCCCGTGCCCTCTTCACCGCGGCCGAGGCGGATGAAGGAGCCCAGGTCGAGGCCGCGACCGACCTCCGCCAGCGCACGCGAATTGACCACCGCGGCCCGCAGCTTGGCCAGCTGGCCCTCGGGCAGGTCGGGGTGGGTGCGATACAGCGTGTCCGTGACCACGAGGCCGAGCACGGAGTCCCCGAGGAACTCCAGACGCTCGTTCGTGGGCAGACCGCCGTTCTCGTACGCGTACGAACGGTGGGTCAGTGCTCGCACCAGAAGGGCGGACTCGACCTGGTAGCCGAGCCGCCCTTCCAGAAGCGTGTGGGACGAGGCCTGGTTGTCCGCCTGCTGCTTCTTGGGCGTGGACACAGTGCCTCTCACCAGCCGCTCAGACCTCGAGGACCTGGCGCTTGTTGTAGGTGCCGCAAGACGGGCACGCGATGTGCTGCTGCTTGGGCTCGTGGCAGCGCTCGCACGCAACCAGGGTGGGGACCGCAGCCTTCCACTGCGACCGGCGGTGGCGCGTGTTGCTGCGCGACATCTTCCGCTTCGGAACAGCCACGGCTACTTCTCCTGCTTCTCGTCGGCGCGTGCTGACTGAGGCGCGCCGCCGCTCATCTCGTCCTTCTCGCCGTCCTTCATGGTGCCGGCGAGTCCCTGCAATGCCGCCCAACGGATGTCGACGGCGTCATGGTGGTGGTCCGGGTCGTCCGCGAGGCGCGCGCCGCACTCGGCGCACAGACCTGGGCAGTCTTCCTGGCACACCGGCTGCATCGGCAGTGCGAGCACCACCGCATCGCGCAGCACGGGCTCGAGGTCGAACAGGCCGTCCTCGATGAAGAGCCTGTCCTCGTCTTCCTCGGCGTCGTCGGCCGGCTCCGCCCTGGGGCGGCCCCGGTCGTCGGCGTCAGGGTACGAGAACATCTCCTGGAAGTCCGCTTCGAGCTGCTGCCCGAGCGGCTCCAGACACCTTACGCACTCCCCCTCGGCCCGTGCACGGGCGGTGCCTGTGACGAGCACCCCTTCCATGACGGACTCCAGGCGGAGGTCGAGCTCCACCGGGGCGCCTTCCGGCACTCCGATGACGTCCTTCAGACCGAGGTCCTGGGGAGCGTCGACCGTGCGGGACAGGCGCTGCAGCGCACCGGGCCGCCGGCCCAGCTCGTGTGTGTCGAACACGAGGGGGTTGCGGTGGTCGAGGCGGGCGTTCAGGGCCATTCCTGCTTTCGATCTTCCGAGCTCTCGGGACGCCGCCCCTTCGGTCTGTCCGGGCAGCGTTGATCGCGGACGTACACGCGACCGAAGAGCCAGGATACTGGACCTTTCGCTCTCGGCCCAATCCGGTGTGCCCGGTGGGGCACGCACCGGCCGTCGCGGGGCCTCAGCCGTTGCCGCGGCCCTGCTCGTAGGCTCGCAACTGCTCGGCGCTGATCATGCTGGTGTCGAACAGGCTGGTCTCGTCGAGGGCCTGCGGCGGCTGCGGCGGGACGGTGGTGTGGGCCTGCGCGGTGCCGTTCGGGTCGTAGCCGCCCTGCTGGGCTTCGTAGCCCTGGTAGCCGTAGGCGTCGGCCTGCTGGTAGCCGTCCTGCTGGTAGCCGTACACGCCCTGCTGTGCGCCGTCGTACTGCTGCGGGTAGCCGCCGCCGTACGGGTCCGGCTGTGCGGGCTGCTGGTAGCCGTACGCCGGCTGCGGTGCCGGATGGCCGGGCTGCCGGCGGGGCTCCTGGGCCGCGATCGGCTCGGCGACGGCCGCGAGGTCGGCGAGGTAGTCGGCGTCGCTGGTGTGCTGGACGGTGCTGGTGTCGTCGGCGAGGGCGCCGAGGTCGTCGCTGGCGATCCGGCCGTGCAGCTTCTGCCGGCCGCGCCCGACGGCTTCCAGGGTCTTGGCGAGGACCGCCTCGAAGGCGCCGAGCTTGACGTCGACGTACTCGTCGGCGGTGCGGCGCAGGGTCTGAGGGTCGTGGCTGCGCTCGGGGGCGTCCTCGTCCTCGTAGCCCCGCTCGTCGAGTCCGGGGCCGGTGCCGAGCAGCTTCTCCCGGCCGCGGCCGACGGAGCCGAGCGTCTTGGTGAGGACGACCTCGAAGTTGGCGAGCTTGGAGTCGACGTAGTCGTCGGCCTCGGCGCGGATCTCCTCGGCCTCCTTGCGGGCCTCGGCGAGGATCCGGTCCGCCTCGGCCTGCGCGCGGCGGGCGATCTCGGTGCCGGAGACCAGGGAGCTGCGTTCGGCGTGCGCGCCCTCGATGATCCGCTCGGCCTCCTGGCGGGCCCGGGCGACCATCTGCTCGCGGTCGCCGATCAGCTCCTGGGCCTGGGCGAGGGAGCCGGGCAGGGCCGCGCGCAGTTCTTCGAGCATCGAGAGCAGTTCGGCGCGGTTGACCACGCACGAGGCCGACATGGGCATCGACCGGGCACTGGAGACCGAGGCGACGATCTCGTCGAGCTTCTTCTGCACGTCCACCGTGTGCTCGCCACTCTCTACAGCTGTGTTGGAGACGGACGGGACGACTGTACGGCCACGGGGCTGCCGGGTGACAGCGCGTGACGGCCCGTCAGCCGGTCAGTCGCGCCGCAGCCGCTCGCCGAGCGCCGCCAGCACCTCCGGGGGCACCAGGTGGGAGACGTCGCCGCCCCAGGCCGCGACCTCCTTGACCAGGGAGGACGACAGGAAGCTGTAGGTGGGGTTGGTGGGCACGAACAGCGTCTCGACGCCGGTCAGGCCATTGTTCATCTGGGCCATCTGCAGCTCGTAGTCGAAGTCGCTGACGGCCCGCAGGCCCTTCACGATGGCCGGGATGTCGCGCTCCTTGCAGAAGTCGACGAGGAGGCCGTGGAAGGCCTCGACCCGGACGTTGGCGTACTCGGCGGTGACCCGGCGGATCAGGTCGATCCGCTCGTCGATCTCGAACAGGCCCTTCTTGGACTTGTTGATCATCACCGCGACGTAGACCTCGTCGTACAGGCGGGAGGCGCGGGCAATGATGTCGAGATGTCCGTTGGTGATCGGGTCGAACGACCCGGGACAGACGGCGCGGCGCACTTGTGATCCCTCGCTCTCCGGTCCGGTCATCGTGCGTCTTCGCACGTAGCGGCGGCGCGACCGTACCAAAACGTTCCCTCGCCGTAGCGACGGGCCCGGAGCGCCTCGAAGCCCTCCGGCCACCGGAATTCGCCGCCCCTGGTGCTGCGCTCCACGGTGACCAGCGCATCCTCCGCGAGCCAGCCCTCCGTGCGTAGTGTGAGCAGAATCTCGCGGAGATCGTCGTCCGACACGGCGTACGGCGGGTCCAGGAACACGATGTCGTACGGCTGCTCCGGCGGCGCCGTACGGATGACCTGTTCGGCTCTGCCCGCCCTGACCTCGGCGCCGGGCAGGCCGAGCGACGTCACGTTCTCCCTCAGGGTGCGGGCCGCTCGCGCGTCGGCCTCGACCAGCAGGGTGTGGCTCGCGCCGCGGGACAGGGCCTCCAGGCCGACCGCGCCCGAGCCGGCGTACAGGTCGAGGACGCGCTCGCCGTCCAGGGGGCCGCCGAGGAGGGACTGCCAGGTGGACAGCAGGCCTTCGCGTGCGCGGTCGGAGGTGGGGCGCGTGCCGGTTCCCGGGGGGACGCGCAGGCGGCGTCCACCGGCTGCGCCGGCGATCACGCGGGTCATCTGGGTTCCTTCGTCGGGGTGGTTACGGATGCCAGTGTGGCAGCGAATGCTCAGCCCTTCTCCAGGTACTGCTCCCTCTCCTCGTCCAGGAGGGCGTCCAGGGCCGTGCGCAGGGCCGGCAGGCGGGTGAGGTCCGGGTCGGCCGCCACGACCGCCGTCGCTTCCTCGCGGGCCTCGGCGATGACGTCCTCGTCCTCGATGACCGCGAGCATGCGCAGGCTGGAGCGGGTGCCGGACTGCGCCTGGCCGAGGACGTCGCCCTCGCGGCGCTGTTCGAGGTCGATGCGGGAGAGTTCGAAGCCGTCCAGGGTGGCGGCGACGGCGGCCAGGCGCTGCCGGGCCGGGCTCGCCTCCGGCATCTCGGTGACGAGCAGGCACAGGCCGGGGGCCGAGCCGCGGCCGACGCGCCCGCGGAGCTGGTGGAGCTGGGAGACGCCGAAGCGGTCGGCGTCCATGATCACCATGGCGGTGGCGTTCGGGACGTTGACCCCGACCTCGATGACCGTCGTGGCGACCAGGACGTCGGTCTCGCCGGCGGCGAAGCGGCGCATGACCGCGTCCTTGTCGTCGGGGTGCATACGGCCGTGCAGGACCTCGACGCGCAGGCCCTGGAGGGGGCCCTTGGTGAGCTGTTCGGCGACGTCGAGGACGGCGAGCGGCGGGCGTTTGCCGTCCTCGTCCTCGGAGGGCTTCTTCTTGGTCGCCTTCTTGGGGCCGGCGGGTTCGTCGGCGTCGTCGCCGATGCGGGGGCAGACGACGTACGCCTGGTGGCCGCCCGCGACCTCCTCGCGCACGCGCTCCCAGGCGCGGGCGAGGAAATGCGGCTTGTCGGCGACGGGGACGACATGGCTGGCGATCGGGGAGCGGCCGGCCGGGAGCTGGTCCAGGACGGAGGTCTCCAGGTCGCCGAAGACGGTCATGGCGACCGTGCGCGGAATGGGGGTCGCGGTCATCACGAGCAGGTGCGGCGGCTGCTTGCCCTTGCCGCGCAGGGCGTCGCGCTGCTCGACGCCGAAGCGGTGCTGCTCGTCCACGACGACCAGGCCGAGGTCGTGGAACTGCACCTTGTCCTCGATCAGCGCGTGCGTGCCGATCACGATGCCGGCCTCGCCGGTGGCCAGGTCGAGCAGTGCCTGGCGCCGGGCGGCGGTGCCCGTCGAGCCGGTGAGCAGCACGACCTTGGTGGCGTGCTCGGCGCCGCCCAGCATTCCGCCCTCGGCGAGCTCGCCCATCATCTCCACGATCGAGCGGTGGTGCTGCTGGGCGAGCACCTCGGTGGGTGCGAGCATCGCGGCCTGCCCGCCCGCGTCGACCACGGCGAGCATGGCGCGCAGCGCGACCATCGTCTTGCCGCTGCCCACCTCTCCCTGGAGCAGGCGGTGCATCGGGTGGTCCGTGGCGAGGTCGTCGAAGATCTCCTTCGAGACGCGGCGCTGGCCCTCGGTGAGAGTGAAGGGGAGGCGGGCGTCGAAGGCGGTGAGCAGTCCGGCCGGCTTCGGTGTGCGGGGGACGGCCGGGAGCTGGGTCTCGGCGTGGCGGCGGCGGGCCAGGGCGACCTGGAGGACGAACGCCTCGTCCCACTTCAGGCGGGCGCGGGCGTCGGCGATGTCCGCCTGGGTGTGCGGGCGGTGGATCTTCAGCAGGGCCTCGGGCAGCGGGATCAGACCGCGGCCGGCGCGGAGGCTCTCCGGGAGCGGGTCGAGCGCCTCCCGCGCGCTGGGCAGCACGGTCTGGATCGCCTTGCCGATCTTCCAGGACTCCATCTTGGCGGTGGCCGGGTAGATCGGGATGAGGGCGCCCGCCCAGGTTTCGGCGGTCTCCTCGGCGCCCTCCCCGTGCAGCAACTCGTACGCCGGATGTGCCAGTTGCAGCCGGCGGTTGAAGACGGAGACCTTGCCCGCGAACAGGGCGCGGGTGCCCGGCAGCAGCTCCTTGTGCGGCTTGTGGACGCCGTTGCCGAAGAAGACCAGCTGGAGCCGGCCGCTGCCGTCCGTGATGGTGACCTCCAGGCGCTGGCCCTTGCCCCGCGGGGCCCTGGACGAGGCGAACGTGTGCAGGCGGGCGTCGGCGACCTGGGCGACCACCGTGACGTGCTCGTCCATCGGCAGGTCGGCGAGGTGGGTGAGCCGGCCGCGCTCCTCGTATCTGCGCGGGTAGTGGTGGAGGAGGTCGCCGACCGTGTGCAGGCCGAGGTGCTCGGCCATCACCTTCGCGGTGGCGGGGCCGAGCACTGATTTCAGCGGCTGGTCCAGTGGTTCTTTCAGCGCGGGCACGAGATCCATTGCACACCACGTCACTGACATCGCCGTATACATCCCCGGAAAGTCCTGGTCAGGCGGCTCCGTCCGGCCTTAGGATGGCGCGCTCCCGCCATCCCGCGGTCACCGCCTCACAGGGACCGCCCGACCCCGCGCCGTCGCCTCTCCCCACCGGCGCCGTGATGATGGACTCCCAGATCTCTCAGTCACCCCAGACACCCCGGCAGTCTTCGGGTTCCCTTGCACCACAAGGGGTCCAGACTCCTCACACCTTCCAGGTCGACCTGCGCGGCCTGGTGGACCTGCTGTCCCATCACCTCTACTCCAGCCCCAAGGTGTACCTGCGCGAGCTGCTGCAGAACGCCGTGGACGCCATCACCGCCCGCCGCGCGGAACAGCCCGACGCCCCGGCCCGCGTACGGCTGTACGCCGACTGCGGTCCGGACAGTGCGCTGCGCGTCGAGGACACCGGCGTGGGGCTCACCGAGGCGGACGTGCACAGCCTGCTGGCGACGATCGGGCGCAGTTCCAAGCGCGCCGACGGCCTTCAGGAGGCCCGCTCGGACTTCCTCGGGCAGTTCGGGATAGGCCTGCTGGCCTGCTTCGTGGTCGCCGACCGGATACGCGTGGTCAGCCGCAGCGCCCGCACGCCCGACGCGCCGCCCGTGGAGTGGACGGCGAGCGACGACGGGTCGTACACCGTGCGGACCCTGCCGGACGAGGCCAGGCCCGAGCCGGGCACCACCGTGCACCTGAGCGCTCGGGCGGGGGCCGCCGAGTGGCTGGCCGGCAAGCGGGTGCTGGAGCTGGCGCGGGACTTCGGCTCGCTGCTGCCGTACGACGTGCGGGTGGGCGACGAGGCGGTCACCGACCTGCCGGCGCCGTGGGACCGGGCGTACCCGAGCCCGGCGGCCCGGCGGGTGGCCCTCGCCCGGCACTGCCACGAGCTGTTCGGGTTCACGCCGCTGGACTCGATAGACCTGGACGTGCCGCTGGCCGGCATCCGGGGCGTGGCGCACGTCCTGCCGTCGGCGATCAGCCCGGCGCAGCGCGCGGGTCACCGGGTGCACCTGAAGGGCATGCTGCTGACCGAGCGGGCCGAACAGCTGCTGCCCGACTGGGCGTTCTTTGTGCGCTGCGTCCTGGACACCGACAGCCTGCGGCCCACGGCCTCGCGCGAGTCGCTGTACGAGGACGAGACACTGGCCGCGGTGCGCGACGCGCTGGGCGAGCGGATCCGCTCCTGGCTGACGCAGCTCGCCACCGGGGACCCGGAGCGGCTGTCGGCCTTCCTGGCGGTGCACCACCTGGGCGTGAAGTCCCTCGCGCGGCACGACCACGAGATGCTGCGCACGATGCTGCCGTGGCTGCCCTTCGAGACGACCGACGGGCGGCTGTCGCTGGAGGAGTTCGCGCAGCGCCACCCGGTGGTGCACTTCACGCGGACGGTCGAGGAGTTCCGGCAGGTCGCGCCGATCGCGGCGGCGCAGGGCATCGGTGTCGTCAACGGCGGCTACACGTACGACAGCGAGCTCGTCGAGGCGCTGCCGTCGGTGCGGCCCGGCACGGCGGTCGCCGAGCTGGACGCCGACACGGTGACCGCGCACCTGGACGCCGTGGACCCGGCGGAGGAGCTGGCCCTGTCGGGCTTCCTGGCCGCCGCGCGGGCGAAGCTCGACCCGCTGGGCTGTGACGTGGTGCTGCGGGCCTTCCACCCGCTGTCGGTGCCCGCGTTGCACCTGGACGACCGGGAGGCGCGGCACGAGCAGGCCCGCGCGGAGGCCGAGGAGCAGGCGGACGAGCTGTGGGCGGGCATCCTCGGCTCCCTGCGCGGGAGTGCGCCCCGGGCGCGTCTGGTGCTCAACCACCTCAATCCGCTGGTCCGCAGGATCAGCTCGCTGCGCGATCCGGAGCTGATCGGCACGGCGACGGAGTCCCTGTACGGGCAGGCGCTGCTGATGGCGCAGCGCCCGCTGCGGCCGGCGGACTCGGCGCTGCTGAACCGGGCGTTCATCGGTCTGCTGGAGTGGGCCACCCACGGGGAGGACGGTCACTGATGACGGAGATCACCAACTTCGACGCGCTGCGCCGGGCGATGGCGGAGAACTCCGAGCAGCCCGAGGGTCCGGCCCGCAACGCGCGCGCGGAGCAACTGCTCGCCGAGGCGGAGAAGCTGAACATCCCGCTCGCGGTGATCGAGGCGCTCGGGCACCAGCTGAAGGTCTACAACTACAGCTCCGAGAAGGACAAGATGTTCGTCCCGTTCTCGCGGCTGCTGCGCATGTGGGACGAACGGCCGGAGGACTTCGACGAGTACGAGGCCCATCAGCTGCACTGGGTCTTCAAGTGGGTGTCGTCGGGGATGCTCGACCAGCCGCACATCCCGTTGGCCTCCATCGAGAAGTGGCTCGCCGAGATGGAGCACCGCTACCGGCTCGCCGGACACACCGAACGGGCCGTGCGGGGCGCGGAGTTCAGTGTCGCCGCGCACATCGGGGACGTGGCGCGCGCGGAGCGGGCGTACGAGGCGTGGCTGGCCGCCGACCGGGACCGGATGGCCGACTGCCACGCGTGCGAGCTGCACGAGCAGGGCTGGTGGCAGGCGGAGCGCGGCCGGGACGAGGAGGCGCTGCGGCTGTGGCAGCCGGTGCTGGAGGGCGAGTTCAGCTGCGCCCACGAGCCGCACACCGTGCTGGCGTCGTCCCTGGCGCCGCTGCTGCGGCTGGGCCGCCCGGAGGAGGCGCGCGCCAACCATCTGCGGGGCTTCCGGCTGGTGCGCCCCATGGAGAGCATGCGCTCCGCGTACGCGGACCACGTGGAGTTCTGCGCGCTGTCCGGCAACGAGGCGCGCGGCCTGGAGCTCCTCGCGGAGCGGCCGGCGTACTTCACGGACGACGGGCATCCGCGCAGCAAGCTGGACTTCATGGCCGTGGTGGCACTGCTCATGGACCGGCTGACGGAGCTGGGCCTGGGCGGTCAGCGGGTGCCGGGTCCGGCCGGCCGGGCGTGGACCGCGCGGGAACTCGCCGCTCACGCGCGTGCGGAGGCCCTGGAGCTGGCGGCGCGGTTCGACCTGCGCAACGGCACGGGCCATGTCAGTGAGCAGGCACGTGCGCGCATGGGCCAACGGCCACGGGTGGAGCGGCTGCCGCTGGGCGTGCGGGCGACGCCCCGGTCGGTACCGGTCGCCCCGGCGCCCCGGCCGGTCGTGCCGGACGGCGCCGAGCCCGAGCTGCCCGCGCTGCTCGCCGAGGCGCGGCGGCTGTCCGAGGCGCTGGAGCCGAGCGCCGTCGAGGCGTGGGCGGCGGTCGAGCGGGCCGCGGAGGGCGTCGAGCTGGACGCCCTCGACCGCGCGGAGATCGCCGACCACCGGGCGATGGGCCTCGGCCCGGACGGGGTCGAGCTGTTCGAGCGGGCCGCCGCCCTGTACGCGGAGGCGGGCGACCCGGGCGAGTCCCTGGCGGCACGCGCGCGTGCGGCGTACGTACGGGCTCTGGCGGGTGACGTGGACGCGGCGCTGACGGCGGTGGCCGAGCCGTACGACACGGCGCGCGCACTGTACGCCGGGGGCGGTACGGGGGTGCGGCAGGCGGCGTCCGTGGTGATGGCGCGGACGCGGATCCTGATGCGGCGCGTGCAGGAGACGGACGGGCCCGTGGCGGACGCCGTACTGGCGGACGCGGAGGAGGCCGTACGGGAGGTGCTGGCGCTCGTCGAGGAGCACGCGGACGGGGACGTGCGGCTGGCGTCGCGGGCCGCCGAGTCCCGGGCGATGCTCGCGGAGCTGGCGGAGCGGCGCGGGGACCCGGAGCGGGCGGCGGAGCTGTTCGCGCGGGCCGCGGCGGAGTACGTCGGGGCCGGGCTGCCGTGGTTCGCGGTGGAGTACGAGGCGCGGCTCGCGCAGCTGGCGCACCACCGCGGTGACCCGGCGGGGGCGGAGCGGGCGCTGCGCGCCGCCCTGGAGCACGGCGGGCCTCATCTGGAGCCGGCCGGCCGTGCCCAGCTGCATCTGCAGCTCACCGAGGTGCTGGGCGGCTCGGGCCGGTTCGGGGAGGCGGCGGACGAGGCGCTGGAGGCGGCGCACTGGGCCGACGAGGCGGGCGGGGGGCCCGCGCTGGGCGCCTGGGCGCGCCACCAGCTCGGCGGGCTGCTGCTGCGGCAGGGCCGCTGTGCCGAGGCCGCCGAGGTGCTGGAGTCGGCGCTGCCGGACCTGACGGCCGAGACGCACGGCGAGGGCACGGTCGTGCAGACCCTGTGGTGGCTCGGCGACTGCCTGGGCGAGCTCGGCGAGCACCGCACGGCCGCCGAACGGCGCCTGCAGGCCGCCGAGATCGCCCAGCACTGGCCCGAGCAGCAGGACCACGCGACGCTGGCGCACCTGGCGGCCGAGTCGCTCGGGCAGGCCGGGCTGCCCGCCGAGGCGGACCGGGCGTACGCGCGCGCGGGTGAGCTGTGGCGCGGGCTCGGCGACGTCCACGGCCTGGTCCGCTCCCTGCGCGCACGCGCGTGGCTGGCGCTGGGCCCGGCCGGGGGCGCGCAGGCCGCGCGGGAGCTGATGGCGAGCGCCGTGCGGGAGTGCGAGGCGGCGCGGGAGGCGGTCGGCGACGACGCCGCCCGGCTGCGGATCACCGCCGAACTCGCCCACACCCACCGGCAGTTCGGCGACCTGCTGGCCCGGTCCGCGGGCGAGGCCACCGAGGAGGACGTGATCCAGGAGGCGTTCGAGGAGGCACTGGTCCAGGTGGCCGCCGCGGCCCGGGGGTTCGCCTCCCTCGGCGACGGCGCGCTGCACGAGCGGACCGGTGCGGAGCTTGCCGCGGGCTGGCTGGAGGCCGACCTCGGCCGCCCGGCCGCGGCGGTGGCACGCGCGCGTGCGGTGCTGGCGGCGTACGACGGCGCGGAGGGCGACGAGGACGACGGTCCGGCGGGGACCCGGCGCGCGGAGGCGGAGCAGATGCTGCGGCTCATGGAGAACGACGCCGACTGAACGACGCCGACCGGCCGCGGGTGCCGGGCGGATCGGGGTCATCCGGGGTCCACTCGACGCCGACCGGCTGCGGGTGCCGGGCGGATCGGGGTCGGTTGGGGGTGCCGGGTGAGTCCCGGTCGGCCGGGGTCTGCCGGGGTCTACTCGACGCCGATCAGCAGCAGCGCGCCCTGCCGTCCGCCCCGGTACACCACGGTGTCGACGGCGAGATGGGCCTCCCGCACGTGTGCCTCCAGGTGCTCGGCGACGGGCTCGGGTGCCTCGTCGCCGAGGACGAGCGTGACCAGTTCGCCGCCGGCGGCGAGCATCCGGTCGAGAACGGTCCCGGCGACGTCCGCGACGTCCGGGCCGATCACGGCCACGTCGCCGTCGATGAGGCCGAGGACGTCGCCGGCCTGGCAGATGCCGGCCGTGGTCCAGGACTGCCGCTCGGCGACGGTGACCTCGGCGTAACGGGTGGCACCGGCCGCCGAGGTCATCGACACGACGTCCTCGTCGAAGCGGCGGTCCGGCTCGTGCACGGCGAGCGCCGCGATGCCCTGCACGGCGGAGCGGGTGGGGATCAGCGCCACCCGGATGCCCTCCGTGCGGGCCTGCTCGGCCGCCGCCGCCGCGGTGTGCCGCAGTTCGGCGTCGTTGGGCAGCAGGACGACCTCGCGCGCGTGCGCCCGCCGCAGCGCCTGCACGAGCTCTCCGCTGGCGGGCGGCTCCCCGGGGCGCGCGAGCACGGCGGTCGCGCCGGCCTCCGTGTAGAGCCCGGCCAGGCCCTCGCCCGGTACGACGGCCACCACGGCGCGCTGGGCGCGCGGGGCACGCTCGGCGCCGGTGGTGTGCACGTCGCCCGCGCCGAAGTGCGTGATCCGGATGCGGTACGGCCGTCCGGCCTCGACGCCCGCCTCGACGGCGGCGCCGGCGTCGTCCACGTGCACGTGCACGTTCCACAGCCCGTCGCCGCCGACCACGACGAGCGAGTCCCCGAGGGCGTCCAGCCGCTCCCGCAGCCGCGCCACGGCCGCGTCGTCGGCCTCCAGCAGATAGATCACCTCGAAGGCGGGCCCGCCGGCCTGGGGCGCGGCTGCGCCGGGGGCGCATGACTCCAGGGCGCACTCTCCGGGCTCCTCGCCGGCGCCGTGCCCGGAGACGTCGGCCTCCGGCCCTTCAGCCGGACCGGCCTGCGCACGCGCGTGCGCGCCGCCGTCTCCGCTCGCCACGCGCGCGTGCACGCCCTCGGCCCGCCCGGGGGCCACGCCCGCGTCGGCCTTCTCGCCGGACCCCACCCGCGCCTGCGGCGAACCGCCGCCCGCGCCGGCTCCCGCACGCGCGCGTGCGCCCCCGCCCGGCCCCGGCCCCTCCCCCGTCAGCGCCTCCACCAGTGCCGCGAGCACCGTCACCAGGCCACGTCCGCCGGCGTCCACCACACCGGCCCTGCGCAGCACGGGCAGCTGGGCCGGGGTGTCGGCGAGGGCGACGAGGGCTCCCTCGTAGGCCGCGCGCGCGACGGTCCCGCAGTCGCCCTCGGCCCGCCCGGCCGCGTCGGCGGCGGCCGAGGCGACGGTGAGGACCGTGCCCTCCACGGGACGGGCGACGGCCTGGCGCGCGGAATCGGCGGCGTGCCGCAGTGCGAGCCGCAGGCCCTCGCCGTCGGCGCGCCCGGAGCCGTCGTCGGCCGCGAGCACCTGCGCCATGCCGCGCAGCAGCTGCGCCAGGATCGTCCCGGAGTTCCCGCGGGCACCGATCAGCGCCCCGTGCGCCATGGCCCGCGCGGCGTCGGCGAGCGCGGGCCCGGCCGCCGTACCGCCGGTCCCTGCCGTGTCGCCGGCCCCGGCCGGACCACCCGGCCCCGCCGCGGAGCCGCCCTGGCCGCGAGAGCCCCCGCGGCCCAGCTCATGCGCCGCGAACACCGCCTCGACCGCCGTCACCGCCGACTCGACCGTCAGATACAGGTTCGTACCGGTGTCACCGTCCGCGACCGGATAGACATTGATGGCGTCGATCTCCTCACGCGCCCGCCCCAGCGCCCGGAGCGCGAGGCCGCACCAGGTGCGCACCGCGAGAGCATCGAAGAACGTCTGCGGCACCTGCGCCACCTGCGCCTCCTTGAGCTGACGGACGTGGGACGCAGCGTAGACCCCGGAGCGGTGGCCTCCGGAAGTGGGCCGGGCGGGGCCCTGAGCTGCCATGGTAGTTTCGCTGTACGGGCGCAGTCGTTGTATGCTGCTCCGGTTGCCCGATCCTGATCGGGCCATTCCCCCTGGCAGCGCCACCCGGATCCGGACCGCTCGTAAGAGCCCCAAGATCTTGATCCCGGCATGCCGGGATCAACCGTAAGTGCATCTGAAGTCTTTGGAGTGACCCGTGGCTGCCAACTGCGACGTCTGCGGCAAGGGGCCGGGCTTCGGCAACAACATCTCGCACTCGCACCGCCGTACGCCCCGTCGCTGGAACCCGAACATCCAGCGCGTACGTACCGTGGTCGGCGGGACGCCGAAGCGCGTGAACGCTTGCACCTCGTGCATCAAGGCCGGCAAGGTTTCGCGCTGACGCACTGCTGAGCGCGCGGCCACTGCTGGTTGCTTGCACTGAGCCGGTCCACCTCGGGTGGACCGGCTTTTTGCTGTCCGCGGGCACTGACTGCCCGGACGGCACCCGGGTTCAGCCCTTGAACCGCCACCCGTGGTCCACCGGCCCGATTCCGCCCCCCAGCGCGAACCCGGCGGCGATCGCCCCGGTGACGTACTCCTTGGCCGCCACGACCGCCTCCGTCACCGCCTGCCCCTTGGCGAGCTGTGCGGCGATCGCGGAGGCGAGCGTGCAGCCCGTGCCGTGGGTGTGCCGGTTGTCGTGCCGGGGCGCCCGCAGCCAGTGCTCCTCCGAGCCGTCGGTGAGCAGGTCCACCGCGTCCCCGGACAGGTGACCGCCCTTGATCACCACCCACTTCGGCCCGTACGCCAGGACGGCGTCCGCGGCCTCCCGCATCCCGTCCCGCGACTCGACGCGCACCCCCGTGAGCTGGGCCACCTCGTCCAGGTTGGGCGTGGCGACCGTCGCGGCGGGCAGCAGCCGGGTGCGTACCGAGTCCAGGGCGGACTCGGCCAGCAGCGGGTCCCCGTGCTTGGACACCCCCACCGGGTCGATCACGGCCGGCGCGTCCGTCCCGGCGATCAGGCCGGCCACCGCCTCGACGAGTTCGGCGGACGCCAGCATGCCGGTCTTCACGGCCTGTACGCCGATGTCGTCCACGACGCTGCGGTACTGGGCCCGCACCGCCTCCACGGGCAGCTCCCAGGCACCCTGGACGCCGAGGGAGTTCTGCGCGGTCACGGCCGTGATCACGCTCATGCCGTGCACGCCGAGCGCGAGCATCGTCTTCAGGTCGGCCTGCACGCCCGCGCCGCCGCCGGAGTCGGAGCCGGCGACCGTCAGGACCCTGGGCGGCGCGCTCATGACTCGATGTCCCCGAAGTGGTCCCAGCCGCCCTGCGTCGTCCAGGGCGCCCCGTCGACCGTCACCTGGGGCAGCGCCGACGGGTTGAGGACCTCGCCGATCACCTTCCAGCGGGCGGGCAGCTTCACGTCCGGCGGGAAGGTCGCCACGATCGCGTGGTCCTCTCCCCCGGTCAGCACCCACTGCATCGGGTCGACGCCGACGGCCTGCCCGATGTCGTTCATCTGGGACGGGATGTCGATCGCGCCGGACCGGACGTCGATGCGCACCTTGCTGGCCTCGGCGATGTGCCCGAGGTCGGCGATCAGCCCGTCGCTCACGTCGCACATCGCGGTCGCGCCGAGGCCGGCCGCCGCGGGACCGGCGTGGTAGGGCGGCTCGGGGCGGCGGTGGGCCTCCACGAAGGCGCGGGGCGAGCGGAAGCCGCGGGACAGGACCGCGTAACCGGCGGCGGACCAGCCCAGCCAGCCGGTGACGGCCACGAGATCGCCGGGCTGCGCGCCGGCCCGCGTGACGGGCTCCTGGTTGCGCAGGTCGCCGAGCGCGGTGATCGAGATCATGATCTGGTCGCCGCGCACGACGTCCCCGCCGACCACGGAGGCGCCCGCGACCTGGCACTCGTCGCGCAGGCCGTCCATCAGCTCGGTCGGCCAGGTCACCGGCAGTTCGGCGGGCACGACCAGGCCGAGCAGCAACGCGGTCGGCACGGCGCCCATGGCGGCGATGTCGGCGAGGTTCTGCGCCGCCGCCTTGCGGCCCACGTCGTACGCGGTCGACCAGTCGCGGCGGAAGTGCCGGCCCTCCAGCAGGATGTCCGTGCTGGCCACGACCCTGCGGTCGGGCGCGGCGACCACCGCGGCGTCGTCGCCGGGGCCGACCCGGACCGCCGGGGTCGTGGTGAGACGGGAGGTGAGCTCCCTGATGAGCCCGAACTCCCCGAGCTCACCAACAGTGCCCTTCATTGCCCTTTCTCCCCTTCTGTCCCTGTCCGTTCCCGGTCGCGGGCCGTGTGTGTCGTCGTTACGGTCGTAGGGACCGTCCATTTCCTTCGCGCCTGCACCGCGGCACGGGAACGCCGGTTCCCGCGGGTCTCCCCGTGGTGAGCGGCGACGCGATACCGTGGCGTTCCTTTTCCCCACATGATCCTCGTGGCCGCCCTGGAGGTTCCGTGGTACAGGCGTACATCCTGATCCAGACGGAGGTCGGCAAAGCGTCGACCGTCGCCGAGACGATCAGCAAGATCCCTGGAGTCGTCCAGGCCGAGGACGTGACAGGACCGTATGACGTGATCGTGCGTGCCCAGGCCGACACCGTCGACGACCTCGGTCGCATGGTGGTCGCCAAGGTCCAGCAAGTGGACGGCATCACCCGTACCCTGACCTGCCCGGTCGTCCATCTGTAGTCCCCCGTCCGCCCTCGGCCGGTGTGCTCTTTTTCCGTCACCGGCACACCGGACCGGGGAAGCCCGGCGATCATACTGCGCCGCGCCTGGAAAGGACCCGCCGAGACGGGACCGCGGGGCTCAGCAAGAAGGCGACCCCCCGGGGGGATCGCCTCCGTGCGCCGGGCGGGCGGGCCGGTTCAGCGCAGCCCGGTGGAGCGCCGCAGCGCCGCCCGCAGCAGCAGGTCCACCAGCTCGGAGTAGCCGATGCCGGTGGCCTGCCACATCTGCGGGTACATCGAGATCGGCGTGAAGCCGGGCATCGTGTTGATCTCGTTGATGACGAACTCGCCGTCCTCGGTGAGGAAGAAGTCAGCGCGGACCAGCCCCTCGCAGGACGCCGCGTCGAACGCCGCCACCGCTTGCCGCCGCACCTCGGCGGTCTCCTCCTCGGTGAGCGGGGCGGGCACGACGCCGGGCGTGGAGTCGATGTACTTGGCGTCGAAGTCGTAGTACGCGTGCGTGTCCGGCGGCGGGATCTCGGCCGGCACGGAGGCGCGCGGCCCGTCCTCGAACTCCAGCACCCCGCACTCGATCTCGCGCCCCCGCAGCGCCGCCTCGACCAGGATCTTCGGGTCGTGCCGCTGCGCCTCGGCGATCGCCTCGTCCAGGCCGGACAGGTCGTCGACCTTGGTGATGCCGATGGACGAACCCGCGCGCGCGGGCTTCACGAACAGCGGCCAGCCGTGCTCGCCGGCGAACTCCACGATCCTCTTGCGCGCGGCCGGCTCGTCCCGCTGCCACTCGCGGGGCCGGATCACCAGGTACGGGCCCACCGTGAGCCCGAAGGAGGTGAACACCCGCTTCATGTACTCCTTGTCCTGGCCGACGGCCGAGGCGAGCACCCCGGAGCCGACGTACGGCACCCCGGACAGCTCCAGGAGGCCCTGGAGGGTGCCGTCCTCGCCGTACGGGCCGTGCAGGACCGGGAAGACCACGTCGACGTCGCCGAGCACCTTCGGCACCGATCCGGGCTCGCTGTAGACGACTTCGCGGCTGGCGGGGTCGACGGGGAGCACCACGCCGCCCTCGCCGGACTCGGCGAGCTCGTCCACGCTGGGCGTGCGGCGGTCGGTGATCGCCATGCGGTCGGGCTCGTCGGCGGTGAGCGCCCAGCGGCCGTCCCGGGTGATGCCGATCGGCAGGACGTCGTACTTCGTCCGGTCGATGGCGCGCAGGACGGCTCCGGCCGTGACCACGGAGATCCCGTGCTCGGAACTGCGCCCGCCGAACACGACGGCCACACGCGGCTTGCGAGGCGGCTGGTCGGGGCTCTGGGGGAGGTTCTGGGTGCTCATATCGCGTTGAGGGTACCCGCTGGTACCCCCCGCGTCAGCGCCCGCCGGGCCGTCGCGGCGGCGCGTCCCACGGACGGTCGCTCAGCGTCGTTCGGGCTTCGCGCTGCGCGACATGAGTTCCTTGAGGGCGACGACCGGCGGCTTGCCCTCGTGGACGATGCCGACGACCGTCTCGGTGAGGGGCATGTCGACGCCGTGCCGACGGGCCAGATCCAGCACCGACTGGCAGGACTTGACGCCCTCGGCGGTCTGCTTGGTGACGGCGATGGTCTCCTGCAGGGTCATGCCCTTGCCGAGGTTGGTGCCGAAGGTGTGGTTGCGGGACAGCGGCGACGAGCAGGTCGCCACCAGGTCGCCGAGGCCCGCGAGCCCGGAGAAGGTGAGCGGGTCGGCGCCGAGGGCGACTCCGAGCCGGGTGGTCTCGGCGAGGCCGCGGGTGATGAGCGAGCCCTTGGCGTTGTCGCCGAGGCCCATGCCGTCCGCGATGCCGACGGCCAGCCCGATCACGTTCTTCACGGCGCCGCCGAGTTCGCAGCCGACGACGTCGGTGTTGGTGTACGGCCTGAAGTACGGGGTGTGGCAGGCGGCCTGGAGCCGCCGGGCGACGGCCTCGTCGGCGCAGGCGACCACGGAGGCGGCGGGCATCCGGGCGGCGATCTCCCGGGCCAGGTTGGGCCCGGTGACGACGGCGATGCGGTCCGGGCCGACCTTCGCCACGTCGTCCATGACCTCGCTCATCCGCATCGCGGAGCCGAGTTCGACGCCCTTCATCAGCGAGACCAGGACGGTGCCGGGGGCGAGCAGCGGCGTCCACGCGGCGAGGTTGCCGCGCAGGGTCTGCGAGGGGATCGCGAGGACGGTGAAGTCGGCGCCGTGCGCGGCCTCGGCGGCGTCCGTGGTGGCGCGCACGTTCCCGGGGAGTTCGATGCCCGGGAGGTAGTCCGGGTTGGTGCGCGTGGAGTTGACCGCCTCGGCGACTTCGGGGCGGCGCCCCCACAGCACGACGTCGCAGCCCGCGTCGGCGAGCACCATGGCGAACGCCGTGCCCCACGATCCGGTGCCGAAGACGGCGGCCCTGACCGGCTTGCTCACTTGCCCAGCCCTTCTTCCTGTCCTGCTCTGCGCCGCGACTGCGCCGCGGTCCTGTGCCGCTGCTCGATCCGCTCCTCGCGCGGGTCGTAGGGCGTGCTGGGGGCCTTCTCGCCGCGGATCTCCTCCAGCTGGCGGGTGATCGCCCCCATGATGACCTCGGTCGCCTCCTTCAGCAGTTCGGCGGTCATCTCCTGGTCGTAGAACCGCGAGAGGTCCACCGGCGGGCCGGCCAGCACGTGGTGGGTCTTGCGGGGGAAGAGGTTCGGCTTCTTGGCGTAGGGCGGCAGGAGTGCGTTGCAGCCCCACTGGGCGACCGGGACGACCGGGCACTTGGTCTGCAGGGCGACCCGCGCGGCGCCGGTCTTGCCGGTCATGGGCCAGCCGTCCGGGTCGCGGGTGAGGGTGCCCTCGGGGTAGAAGGCGACGCACTCGCCGCGCTGCACGGCGTCGATGGCGGCGCGGAAGGCGCTGAGGGCGTCCGAGGTCTCGCGGTAGACGGGAATCTGCCCGGTGCCGCGCATCGCGGCGCCGACAAATCCTTTCCGGAAAAGGCCGCTCTTCGCCAGGAAACGCGGAACCCGTCCGGTGTTGTACTGGAAGTGCGCGTAACCGAAGGGATCGATGTGTGAATTGTGATTCACGACGGTGATGAATCCACCCTCGGCCGGAATGTTCTCCATTCCACGCCAGTCCCGCTTGAGCAGAACCACCAGCGGCGGTTTGCAGATCACCGCGGCGAAGCGGTACCAGAAGCCGATTCTGCGGCGGGGCACGCGTACACCTTCCTCTAGGGCCTGGGGGGCCGCACAAGTGTCGCCCCGGGCCGTCGGTCTGTCGAGAACACCGTACGCCCGGTGACGGCGCCGCCGGTTGGCCCGGGTGACAATGGCCGCGACAAGGGAGGGACGGAACGCCGGATGCAGTGGACCCTGGTCATACCCCTGAAGTCCTTGGCGCACGCCAAGAGCAGGCTCTCGGACACCGCGGGCGAGGGACTGCGGCCCGGGCTGGCGCTGGCGTTCGCGCAGGACACGGTGGCCGCCGCGCTGGCCTGCCCCGCGGTGCGGGATGTGGCAGTCGTCACGGACGACGCGCGGGCCGGCCGGGAGCTTTCCGCACTGGGTGCCCGGATCGTCGCCGACGAGCCGGGAACGGGACTCAACGCGGCTCTCGCACATGCGGCGGCGGTCGTGCGGGCAACGCGCCGGGAAAGCCCCCTGGCGGCTCTGAACGCGGATCTTCCCGCGCTCCGCCCGGCGGAATTGGCGCGGGTGCTGGAAGCGGCCGCGGAATTCCCGCGTGCTTTTCTCCCCGATGCGGCCGCAATGGGCACGACTCTGCTGACCGCGGCCCAGGGCCGGGAATTGCGGCCGGCCTTCGGCACGGACTCCCGCTCCCGCCACCGCGCGTCCGGCGCCGTGGAACTGCCGCTGGACGCGGTCGACTCGGTACGCCAGGACGTGGACACCGGGGACGACCTGCGCGCGGCGCTCGCGCTGGGCGTGGGCTCCCACACGGCCGCGGTCGCCGCGCGGTTGCTGATACCGGGGCAGTAGGCTGCCGTCATGCAGGCGACCGCATACACGTACGACCCGGAAAGCCGCAGCGGGCAGGTGCTGCTGGACGACGGCACGCCGGTGCCCTTCGACGCGGCGGCGTTCGACGCGGGGGGCCTGAGGCTGCTGCGGCCCGGGCAGCGGGTGCGCGTCGAGACCGACGGCGAGGGCGAGGCCCGGCGGATCACGCTGGTGACGCTGCAGACCTTCTGACACACCGCGGGCCGGACTCCGACGCGGAGTCCGGCCCGGCGCGTGAGTACCCCTGTGCCGCTTACTTCTTGCGGGCGGTGGTCTTCTTGGCGGTGGAGCGGGCGCTCGACTTCTTGGCGGGGGCCTTCTTGGCCGTCGCCTTCTTCGCCGGGGCGTTCTTGGCCGCTGTCTTCGCGGTGGTCTTCTTCGCGGCGGTGGTCTTGGCGGTCGCCGTGGTCTTCTTGGCGGGGGCCTGCTTCGCCGTGGTCTTCTTGGCCGCGGCCGTCGTCTTCTTGGCCGTGGTCTTCTTCGCGGTGGTCTTCTTCGCCGCGGCCGCCCTGGTGGTGGTGGCCTTCTTCGCGGCGGCCTTCTTGACCGTGGCGGAAGATCCGCCGGTCAGGCTGCCCTTGGGTGCCTTCTTCACGGCGACGTCGTTCTTCGGGAGCTTCTTCGAGCCGCTCACCAGGTCCTTGAAGCCCTGGCCCGCGCGGAAGCGGGGCACCGAGGTCTTCTTGACCCGAACCCGCTCGCCCGTCTGGGGGTTGCGGGCGTACCGGGCGGGACGGTCCACCTTCTCGAAGGAGCCGAAGCCGGTGACCGAGACCCGGTCACCCGCGACGACCGCGCGGACGATGGCGTCCAGGACCGCGTCGACAGCATCGGCGGCCTGCTGGCGGCCACCCATCTTGTCGGCAATCGTTTCTACGAGCTGCGCCTTGTTCACGTCTTCCCCTTCGGAGACATCGCCAGAACGAAAGTGTTCAAGCTTTTCGCACGTTAGGCAGATATATACCGCAAATCAAACACGAAACGGGCTTATCACCCTTGTGCCGCAGCGGACTCGGCCGCCCCGGGCTGTTCAGCGTTCCTCTTCGGGGAACCGACCCTCGTCGAGGTCCGTCGTGAACCGCTCCAGACGCCTTGCCGCGTCGGCGAGATCGTGCTTGGCCACGGCCGTAATGACCAGCAGCTTCCGGGTCAGCGCCATCCGTACGCCCTCCGGGACTTGCAGTGCGCGCACTCGTGCGTGCGCTTCCTTGAGCCGGACCGCGACCGCCGCATAGAGCTGGAGTTGGCCGTCGTGTTCCATGCACAGATTGTGCCATCTGGGGCGAGTTGTCGCCTGCCCAGGGGGCAACTGCCGCCGCGAACGGCCTTCCTGGCCCGTGCGGTCGCCGCGGCCACGAACCCCGCGTACCCCGGCAACCACCCCTCTAACGTGGGAAGTTGGCATTACCGGTCGGGCCGAGCGGGGCCGTTCGGGTACAGAAACGGCCGTACCCCCGATCGGGCTGATCGGGGGTACGGCGGGGGTGTCGCGGTGGCCGAAACTCGACCTCCCCCAGGCGCTGGTGTCGGACGCGTCAGGCGCCTCGGGCGAGTCAGACCTGGACGGTGCTCGGCTTGAACGCCGGGCGCTTCGCCTCGTACGTGGCGATGTCCGCCTCGTTCTGCAGCGTGATCGAGATGTCGTCCAGGCCGTTCAGCAGCCGCCAGCGGGAGTTCTCGTCCAGCTCGAAGGAGGCGGTGACGCCCTCGGCGCGCACCTCGCGGCGCTCCAGGTCGACGGTCACCTCGGCGGTCGGGTCCTGCTCGGTGAGCTCCCACAGAAAGTCCACGATCTTCTGCTCCAGAACCACCGTGAGCAGGCCGTTCTTGAGCGAGTTGCCGCGGAAGATGTCGGCGAAGCGGGAGGAGATCACGGCCTTGAAGCCGTAGTTCTGCAGCGCCCAGACGGCGTGCTCACGGGAGGAGCCGGTGCCGAAGTCGGGTCCGGCGACCAGCACCGTGGCGCCCTGCCGCTCGGGGCGGTTGAGGACGAACTCCGGGTCCTTGCGCCAGGCCTCGAACAGCCCGTCCTCGAACCCGTCCCGCGTCACCTTCTTGAGCCAGTGGGCGGGGATGATCTGGTCCGTGTCGACGTTGCTGCGGCGCAGCGGGACGGCCCGGCCGGTGTGGGTGGTGAATGCTTCCATGACTCTCAGACTCCAGCGGGCGTACGGACGTCGGCGTCGGACAGGTCGGCCGGCGATGCCAGGTGGCCCAGGACCGCCGTGGCCGCCGCGACCTGCGGCGACACCAGATGCGTACGGCCGCCCTTGCCCTGCCGGCCCTCGAAGTTGCGGTTGGAGGTGGACGCGGAGCGCTCACCGGGGGCGAGCTGGTCGGGGTTCATGCCCAGGCACATCGAGCAGCCCGCGTGCCGCCATTCGGCGCCGGCCTCCTTGAAGACCACGTCCAGGCCCTCGGAGACGGCCTGCAGACCGACCCGCGCGGAGCCGGGCACGACCAGCATCCGTACGCCGTCGGCGACTTTGCGGCCCTTGAGGATCTCGGCGGCGTTGCGCAGGTCCTCGATGCGGCCGTTGGTGCAGGAACCTACGAAGACGGTGTCCACCGTGATGGAGCGCAGCGGCTGCCCGGCCTCCAACCCCATGTACTCCAGGGCCTTTTCGGCGGCGAGGCGCTCCGAAGCGTCTTCGTACGAAGCGGGATCGGGGACGGCCGCGGAAAGCGGGGCGCCCTGGCCCGGGTTGGTGCCCCAGGTGACGAACGGCGACAGCTCGGCGGCCTCGATGACGACCTCGGCGTCGAACTCGGCGTCGTCGTCGGTGCGCAGCGTCTTCCAGTACTCCACCGCCGCGTCCCACTCGGCGCCCTGCGGGGCGTGCGGGCGGCCCTTGAGGTACTCGAAGGTCGTCTCGTCGGGGGCGATCATGCCGGCGCGGGCGCCGGCCTCGATCGACATGTTGCAGATGGTCATCCGGGCCTCCATCGAGAGCTTCTCGATGGCCTCGCCGCGGTACTCCAGGACGTAGCCCTGGCCGCCGCCCGTGCCGATCCTGGCGATGATCGCCAGGATGAGATCCTTGGCGGTGACACCGTCGGGCAGTTCGCCGTCGATGGTGATCGCCATGGTCTTCGGGCGGGACATCGGCAGCGTCTGGGTGGCCAGTACGTGCTCGACCTGGGAGGTTCCGATACCGAAGGCCAGCGCGCCGAAGGCGCCGTGCGTGGAGGTGTGCGAGTCGCCGCAGACGACCGTGGTGCCGGGCTGGGTCAGGCCCAGCTGCGGGCCGACGACGTGCACGACGCCCTGCTCGACGTCGCCCAGCGGGTGCAGCCGGACGCCGAACTCGGCGCAGTTCGCGCGCAGCGTCTCCAGCTGGACCCGGGAGACCGGGTCGGCGATGGGCTTGTCGATGTCGAGGGTGGGGGTGTTGTGGTCCTCGGTGGCGATGGTCAGGTCGAGCCGGCGCACCCTGCGCCCGCTCTTGCGGAGACCGTCGAAGGCCTGCGGGCTGGTCACCTCGTGCAGCAGGTGCAGATCGATGTAGAGGAGGTCGGGCTCGCCCTCTGCGCGCCGGACGACGTGGTCGTCCCAGACCTTCTCCGCGAGTGTCCTACCCATCGCTTTCCCTCCGGCCGGCAAGGAGTGCGCCGGCCCAACTAGAGATCTTGAGGAGACGGCGCCCGCGCCCCTGTCTCCGGGCGTCCGCCGCCAGGCCCTGGTCACGGGCCGCTGTGAAACTTCGTGGTGTCCAGAGTGGCGTGTTCCACGGAAAATGGAACTTGCGTTTCACAGAGTGAGACGCAAGTATCGTTGCATGGACAACAGTAGCGGCGTCGGCGTTCTGGACAAGGCGGCCCTCGTCCTGAGCGCTCTGGAGTCCGGTCCGGCCACCCTCGCGGGTCTGGTCGCGGCGACCGGACTGGCACGACCCACGGCCCACCGCCTGGCCGTGGCTCTGGAACACCACCGCATGGTGGCGCGTGACATGCAGGGGCGCTTCATCCTCGGCCCCCGCCTGGCAGAGCTGGCCGCGGCCGCGGGCGAGGACCGCCTGCTGGCGACGGCCGGACCGGTCCTCACCCACCTCCGTGACGTCACGGGAGAGAGCGCGCAGCTGTACCGGCGCCAGGGCGACATGCGCATCTGCGTCGCCGCGGCGGAGCGGCTGTCGGGCCTCAGGGACACCGTCCCGGTCGGTTCCACGCTCACGATGAAGGCCGGTTCCTCGGCGCAGATCCTGATGGCCTGGGAGGAGCCCGAGCGGCTGCACCGGGGTCTGCAGGGCGCCCGTTTCACGGCGACGGCCCTGTCGGGTGTCAGGCGCCGCGGCTGGGCCCAGTCCATCGGCGAGCGGGAGCCCGGTGTGGCGTCGGTCTCGGCGCCCGTGCGCGGCCCCTCCAACCGTGTCGTGGCGGCGGTGTCGGTCTCCGGTCCGATCGAGCGCCTGACGCGTCACCCGGGCCGGATGCACGCCCAGGCGGTCATCGACGCCGCCGGCCGCCTCTCGGAGGCACTGCGCCGCTCCAGCTGAACGCCGTCCCCTTGCCCGGGCCGCCTCAACGCCGCGGCAGGCCCAGGCAGCGCGCGCCCCGAAGGGACGCGGAACCGCGCGACCGGCCCAGGACGACCCGCGCTCGCCGACACGCGAAAACGGCCCCCCGCCTCAGCGCAACCGCTGAGGCGAAGAGCCATCGTCTCGTACCCCCGACCGGATTCGAACCGGCGCTACCGCCTTGAGAGGGCGGCGTGCTAGGCCGCTACACAACGGGGGCGTGGACCGTGCGTTTCCGCAGGTCCGAGCTGGTCTACCTGGACTCGAACCAAGACTAACTGAACCAGAATCAGTCGTGCTGCCAATTACACCATAGACCAAAGGTGGTTTAGACCTCTGAGTACCCCCGACCGGATTCGAACCGGCGCTACCGCCTTGAGAGGGCGGCGTGCTAGGCCGCTACACAACGGGGGCCCTGATCTCGAAGGATCCGTACCCCCGACCGGATTCGAACCGGCGCTACTGCCTTGAGAGGGCAGCGTGCTAGGCCGCTACACAACGGGGGCTTGCGGATGTGATCCGCGGTGTGCAGATGAGCTCTGCGAGCTGGCCTACCTGGACTCGAACCAAGACTAACTGAACCAGAATCAGTCGTGCTGCCAATTACACCATAGGCCACTGGAACGCAAGCCCCAGAGGGGATCTTGTTCTAGTTCTGCGCTTCGGGTGTCCGGCCTTGCGGCCCGCGTCCCGCGGCGCAGGAAGAACATTACCCGAAGGTGGACGGGGCTCCAAAACGAGTATCGGCGCCGAGGATCGCGGGGAGTTCGGCGAGCGACGCGATGCGGTGCGGGCCCCGCGGGGGTTCCAGCGTGGCGTACGCGCCGCCGCGGTCGATCCACACCGACAGCAGGCCCGCCTCGGCGGCGCCGCGCCCGTCGATCTCCGGGTGGTCGCCGACGTACGCCACCTGGTGCGGGGCGAGGCCCAGGGCGTCGCAGGCCGCCCGGAAGGCCGCCGGCGCGGGCTTGGAGACGCCCAGTTCGGCAGCGCACAGGATGGCCTCGAAGCGGTCGTGGACGCCGAGCAGGCGCAGCTTGCGGTCCTGGACGTGCAGGCTGGAGTTGGACAGCACGGCGTGCCGGTGGCTGCCCGCGAGGGCGTCCAGGACGGGCAGGACGTCCGGGAAGAGCGCCCAGGCGGCCTCGTAGTGCGCGATGTAGCGCTGGAACCAGGCGTCGGCCTCGGCGTCGGTGAGGTCGCGGTCGATGAAGGCGCGGACGCGGTCGCGCCGTTGGTCCTCGAACGACACCTCCCCCGCCGCGAACCGTGCCCACTGGCGGTCGGTGATCTCCCGCCAGCGGTCGAGGGCCTGCTCGACGCCCTCGTACGCCGCGAGGAGGCCCTCGGCGGCGAGGTGGCCGCGCATGCCGGCGCGGTCGGCGGACGTGTAGTCGAAGAGGGTGTCGTCGACGTCCCACACCACGGCTCTGACGCTCATGGCACCGACGGTAACGCCCGCGCCGCCGTGCGTGCCGGGCGGTGTCCGGGTGCGGGCCTGCTCCGTCGCGGAGCGGGACAGGGCGGCAGCCGGGCCGGCTGCCGCCCTGCGGGGCGTGGTGGTGTCAGTCGCTCACGCGGCGAGCTTGGCGAGCGCCGCGTCGATGCGGGCCAGCGTCGTCTCCTTGCCCAGGATCTCCAGGGACTCGAACAGGGGCAGGCCGACCGTGCGGCCGGTGACGGCGACGCGGACCGGGGCCTGGGCCTTGCCGAGCTTGAGGCCGTGGGCCTCACCGGCGGCCAGGACGGCCTCCTTCAGGGACTCGGCGGAGGTCCAGTCGGCGGCCTCCAGCTTCTCGCGGGCCGTGCGCAGGAGGGCGTCCGAGCCTTCCTTCATGGCCTTCGTCCAGCTCGCCTCGTCCTCGACCGGCTCCGGCAGGAACAGGAAGTCGACGTTGTCGGTGATCTCGGAGAGGACCTTCAGGCGGGTCTGCGCGTGCGGCGCGATCGCCTGCCACTTGGCCTCGTCGAAGGCCTCCGGGGCCCACGGGGCGAACGGGGCCCGCAGCCACGGGCGGCAGCGCTCGGTGAAGTCCTTCACGTCGAGCATGCGGATGTGGTCGCCGTTGATCGCCTCGCACTTCTTCAGGTCGAAGCGGGCCGGGTTGGGGTTCACGTCGGCGACGTCGAACGCGGCGACCATCTCGTCCGTCGTGAAGACGTCACGGTCGGCGGAGAGGGACCAGCCGAGCAGGGAGAGGTAGTTGAGCAGGCCCTCGGGGAGGAAGCCGCGGTCCCGGTAGAGGTTCAGGCTGGACTGCGGGTCGCGCTTGGAGAGCTTCTTGTTGCCCTCGCCCATCACGTACGGCAGGTGGCCGAACTGCGGGACGTCCTTGGCGACGCCCAGCTCGATCAGCGCCTTGTAGAGGGCGATCTGCCGCGGGGTGGAGGACAGCAGGTCCTCGCCGCGCAGCACGTGGGTGATCTCCATCAGGGCGTCGTCGACCGGGTTGACCAGGGTGTAGAGCGGGGCGCCGTTGGCGCGGACGATGCCGTAGTCCGGGACGTTCTCCGGGGTGAAGGTCAGCTCGCCGCGGACCAGGTCGGTGAAGGTGATCGTCTCGTCGGGCATGCGGAAGCGGACGATCGGCTCGCGGCCCTGGGCCTGGTACTCCTCGACCTGCGCGGCGGTCAGCTCGCGGCAGTGGCCGTCGTAGCCGGAGGGCCTGCCGGCGGCGCGGGCGGCCTCGCGGCGGGTGTCCAGCTCCTGCTGGGAGCAGTAGCAGCGGTAGGCGTGGCCGGCGTCGAGCAGTTTCTGGGCGACGTCGCGGTAGATGTCCATGCGCTGCGACTGGCGGTACGGCGCGTGCGGGCCGCCGACCTCGGGGCCCTCGTCCCAGTCGAAGCCGAGCCAGCGCATCGAGTCGAGGAGCTGCTCGTAGGACTCCTCGGAGTCGCGGGCCGCGTCGGTGTCCTCGATGCGGAAGACCAGGGTGCCGCCGTGGTGCCGGGCGAACGCCCAGTTGAACAGGGCGGTGCGGACCAGGCCCACGTGGGGGTTGCCGGTGGGCGAGGGGCAGAAACGGACGCGCGGGGGTGCCCCCTGTCCGAGCGGGGTCGAGGACTTGGGGGACGGGGAGCCTGATGCGCTAGCCACGCTTGACAACCTTGTTGGTGAGAGTGCCGATGCCTTCGATGGTGACGGCGACCTCGTCGCCGACGTTGAGGGGGCCGACCCCTGCCGGGGTGCCGGTGAGGATCACGTCGCCGGGCAGCAGCGTCATGGCCTCGGAGATGTTGACGATCAGGTCCTCGATGGAGTGGATCATCTCGCTGGTGCGGCCGAGCTGGCGCTGCTGTCCGTCGACCGTGAGCTGGATGGTCAGGTCGCTCGGGTCCAGCTCGGTCTCCACCCAGGGGCCGAGCGGGCACGCGGTGTCGAAGCCCTTGGCGCGGGCCCACTGCTTCTCGCGCTTCTGGACGTCGCGGGCGGTGACGTCGTTGGCGCAGGTGTAGCCGAAGACGACGTCCTTGACGCGCTCGCGCGGCACCTCTCGGCACATGCGGCCGATGACGACGGCCAGCTCGGCCTCGTGGTGCAGTTCCTCGGAGAACGACGGGTACTGGATCTCGTCACCGGGCCCGATCACGGAGGTCGACGGCTTGAAGAAGGCGAACGGGGCGTCGGGGACGTCGTTGCCGAGTTCCCGCGCGTGTTCGGCGTAGTTGCGGCCGAAGGCGACGACCTTGTTGGGGAGCACCGGCGGCAGCAGCCGTACCTTGCGCACCGGGACCTTGGTGCCGGAGAGCTCGAAGTCGGCGAACGGGATGCCCTTGATGATGTCGAGGACGAGCTCGTCGGGCTTGTCGCCCTCGACGGCTCCGAAGGCTACGTTCCCGTCGATGGAGAATCTGGCGATGCGCACGGGATGCTGGGCCCCTTGACTGAAGCGGCTGGAGTCTGACGCTCCAGGCTAACGCGGCAACGGGCCCGTGCCTCGCGCGATACGCCCGCGGCCCTCGCGCGGTGCGGCCCGTGGCCCTCGCGCGGCAATGCGCCGCGGCACGGCGAAGGGCGCCCCTCACAGACGGGCGCCCTCGGGTGCGCTGCGGCTACTGGCCGGCGGAGACGGCGGACGGGATCTTGTCCAGGACGGTGCGCCGGGGGTTCGCGGTCTGGGTGGGAAGCTCGACGCCGTGCTCCAACTGCTCCGGCTTCTGCAGTTCGTCGGCGTCCTTCAGGTGGGCCAGCGTCGTGCGTTGCGGATTGGCGATCCTCTGGAACATCATCGTCGTCTTCACGGTTGTACGAGACCCTGTCGTCCGGGCGCCCGGGGAGCGTCAGCGGACGCCGCTCGGGCGCGGGTTGTCGGATGTGCCATCCCTGTAAAGCGTCAGGCTAAACATTCAACTTCCCCCGGATGTGGTGAAGACCCCATGATCGATATGTGAGTTTGCTCACGAGCGAGCGGGCAATTCGGTCATACCGGGCCGTCATATCGCCTTACCGAAACGGACATTGCATCCCTGAAGCCCTCATTCCGCTCCTGATCATGGCGACTGGGACACCGGACCCGCCCAGGCGACTCGCGGCCTTTGGTCCGCTTTGCCGGGGATCTCTTTCCACATGCGGTGACCCGGCGCTCACACCGTGTCACGGTCGTCATGGGCTCGCCCACGGGCCTTGTTGGAGATCCTGCACTGTGCTGGAATTCCACGGACCGCCGCAGGATCGAACCGGCGCACAGGGGGCGCACACAGACGCGCCGAGTGGCGGTGAGAAGGGGGAACCAGCGCCGGTCACTCACGACCACCACGGGGACGTTTTCAGGGCGCCCCCACGACGCCGACACCGTCTTCGCCGTTCACGCGGCGAGACGCCTGGTCCAGAGGTTGCGACGCTAGTGCAGGGACGTTTCAAGAGGGATGGCAGCGCTTCGGCGGAGCCGGAGCCGCACGGCGGGACTGGCCCGATGGCCGGCAGCTCCTCGCCCCAGCACGCCCAGAACCCGGGCCAGTCCGGCGACAGCGGTGACCGCTCCGGACGCCCCGGGGCGTCCGCCTCCGGCGCCGCGTCGGCTCCGGCGCCCGCCAAGGGCCCCGTGGGCCCCGGTTCCCGCCTGGCCCTGCGCAACTGGCGCATCTCGACGCGCCTGGTGTCGCTGCTCGCCCTGCCCGTGGTCGCGGCCACCTCCCTGGGTGCGCTGCGCATCAACCAGTCGATGGACGACATCCAGCAGCTCGACAACATGAAGCTGCTGACGGACATGACGAAGCAGGCCACCGAGCTGGCCGCCGCGCTCCAGGAGGAGCGCGACCAGTCGGCGGGCCCGCTGGCCCACGGCTCGAAGGCCACCGGCTTCACCGTCAAGGGCTACCGCGACAAGACCGACCGCGCCCTGGACAACTTCCTCACCAGCTCCGAAGAGGTCGACAACGCGGCCAAGGACGGCAACCTCCTCGGCGTCCGCGACAGCCTCGTCGGCCTGGCCACCGACCTGAACACCCTCAGCAAGATCCGCGCCAACGCGTACGAGGCCGAGGACAACTCCACGCAGACGGTCGAGGCGTACCACCGTCTGATCACCCACCTGCTCGACCTCTCGCAGGACATGTCGGAGGCGACGAGCAACCCGGAGATGATCCAGCGCACGCGCGCGCTGTCGGCGTTCTCCTCCGCCAAGGAGTACGCCTCCATCCAGCGCGCCGTGATCGCCGCCGCGCTGCCCGCCAACGACGACACCTTCGGCGACCTCTCCGAGAACGACCGGCTCTACGCCGAGTCGGCGCTCCAGAGCCAGACCTCGGAACTGCGCAGCTTCAAGAGCATCTACGGCGACGACAACGCCGAGGAGCTGCTCAAGCCCATCAACGAGGGCAACCCGACGATCGAGTCGACCGACACCTACGCCAGCCGCGCGCTGAACTCCGCGGGCGGTCTGAAGTCGCTGGACAAGCGGTCCTACCTGGACTGGGTCGACGACAGCTCGACCAAGATCGAGCAGATGAAGAAGATCGAGCACACGCTGCTCGAGGACATGGAGCAGAAGGCCCGCGAGCTGCGCAGCGCCTCCGAGCGCGAGGCGATCATCTCGGGTGCGCTGATCCTGCTCGTGCTCGGTGTGTCGCTGGTCGGCGCCTTCGTGGTGGCCCGCTCCATGATCCGCTCGCTGCGCCGTCTGGAGGAGACCGCGACCCGGGTCGCCCAGGACCGTCTGCCCGAGCTGGTCAAGCAGCTGTCCGAGGCCGACCCGCAGGACGTCGACACCTCCGTGGAGTCGGTCGGCGTGCACTCCCGGGACGAGATCGGCCGGGTGGCCGCGGCCTTCGACGACGTGCACCGCGAGGCGGTCCGCCTCGCCGCCGAGCAGGCCCTGCTGCGGGGCAACGTCAACGCGATGTTCACCAACCTCTCGCGCCGCTCCCAGGGCCTGATCCAGCGCCAGCTGTCGCTGATCTCCGAGCTGGAGTCCCGCGAGGCCGACCCGGACCAGCTGTCGTCGCTGTTCAAGCTCGACCACCTCGCCACGCGCATGCGCCGTAACGGTGAGAACCTCCTCGTCCTCGCGGGTGAGGAGCCCGGCCGGCGCTGGACCCGGCCCGTTCCGCTGGTCGACGTGCTGCGTGCCGCCGCCTCCGAGGTGGAGCAGTACGAGCGCATCGAGCTGGCCGCCGTACCGACCACCGAAGTGGCCGGCCGGGTCGTCAACGACCTCGTGCACCTGCTCGCCGAGCTGCTGGAGAACGCGACGTCGTTCTCCTCGCCGCAGACCAAGGTCAAGGTCACCGGTCACGCGCTGCCCGACGGTCGGGTGCTGATCGAGATCCACGACACCGGCATCGGCCTGTCCCCGGAGGACCTGGCGGCGATCAACGAGCGGCTCGCCTCGCCGCCCACCGTGGACGTCTCCGTCTCCCGCCGCATGGGTCTGTTCGTGGTCGGCCGGCTGTCGCAGCGGCACGGCATCCGCATCCAGCTGCGCCCGTCCGACTCCGGTGGTACGACCGCGCTGGTCATGCTGCCCGTCGACGTCGCCCAGGGCGGCAGGAAGCCCCAGCCCAAGCAGGGCCAGCCGGCCGTGGGCGGTCCCGCCGCCGCGCAGGCCGCCGCCGGTGCGGCGGCGGCCCGGCGTGCCGCCGGGCAGGACGCCGGCCCCGGCGGCGCGTTCGGCTCCGGTGGTCCCGGCGGCGGCGCGTTCGGTCCCGGTGGCGGCGGTGCGCTCGGCGCCGGCCCGTCCGGCGGCCGGCTCGGCGCCGGTCAGGGACCGCGTGCCGCGCTGACCGGCCGGGACGGCGGTCGCCCGGGTGCGCCGGGCGGCGCGCGCGGCCCGCAGGGTCCCGCCGCTCCCCAGCAGCGTCCGGCCCCGGCCGGCGCGGGCGCCGGTTTCGCAGGCCAGGCGCCGGGTGCCCCGCAGGGCATGCAGGCGGCCGGTCCGCACGGGCCGCAGGGCATGCAGGGCGGCGACCAGGACGTCTTCGGCGGCAGGCAGCGCGGCGACGACGAGCAGGGCCGCCGCCCGCAGCTTCCGCCGCGCGGTGGTCCGCGCGCCGAGCTGCCCGGCGGCAACCCGCAGCCGTCCCGGCCGAGCTGGAGCGACGAGAACGCCCAGCCGCCGGTGCCGCGCGCCTCGCTGGACACCCCGCGCGGCCACGACGAGCAGGACCATGGCCGGACCTCCCGCATGCCGCGGGTCGACGACCGGCAGGGCCCCGGCTCGACGGCCGAGATCCCGATGGCGCCGCGCCACGACGAGCAGCAGGTCCCGGGTCCTGCGGGCGACTTCCCGCACCCCGGCCTCCCGGGCGCGGACGGCTCCCCGGAGACGGGTCGGTTCGCCCCCGGCACGGAATCCCCGCAGGGCGGCGGGCAGTTCGTGCGTCCGGACGTCTTCGGCGCCCCGGCCGGGCGGGACACCGCGTCCGCACCGGGCCGGTTCCCGGCTCCCCAGGCGTACGACGCCGGTTCGGGCGACCCGTTCGCCGGGCCGGGCCAGGACAGCGCCTCCACCGGCCGGCACGCTCTGCCGGGCCGCGGAAACGGGGTGGACGCCCCGCAGCACACGGACGACTTCCAGCGTCCGGTCAACGGCGCCCGCGGCGGCTTCGACTTCGGCGCCCCGCGCCCGCCGGCTCCGCAGCAGCGGCCGGCCCGCCAGGAGCCCGAGGCGCTGCCCCCGGCCGGTCCCGGTGACGGCCGTACGCCGCTGTACGACACGCTGGAGACCAACTGGTTCCACGGCGCTGGCCGGCAGGAGGCGCAGGAGCGGGAGCAGAACAGCGGCTCCGCCGCCCCGGCCGCGCCGCAGCAGCCGCAGGCCCCCACGGGCCCGCAGCGTTCCGGCGTCACCCCGTGGCGCAGCTCGCCGAACGACGATCTCGTACGGCAGGCGGAACGAGTGCGGCAGCCGGCCGCCGGTGGTGTCACCACCTCCGGCCTGCCGCGCCGGGTGCCCAGGGCGAACCTCGTCCCGGGCACGGCTCAGCAGCAACCGCACCAGAGCGGTCCGCAGGTCTCGCGCGCGCCTGACGACGTGCGCGGACGGCTGACCAATCTGCGTCGGGGTATCGCACAGGGTCGTCAGGCCGGGTCAGGACAGACCGGCAGCTTCCCACGGCCCTCTCACCAGCAGGAGCGTTAGTTGAGCCCGATGAGCCAGGCGGCACAGAACCTCAACTGGTTGATCACCAACTTCGTGGAGAACACCCCCGGGGTGTCCCACACCGTCGTCGTGTCGGCCGACGGTCTCCTCCTGGCGATGTCGGAGGGCTTCCCGCGCGACCGCGCCGACCAGCTCGCGGCCGTCGCCTCGGGGCTGACCTCGCTGACGGCCGGGGCGTCCCGGATCTTCGACGGGGGCACGGTGGCCCAGACGGTCGTGGAGATGGAACGGGGGTTCCTCTTCCTGATGTCCATCTCGGACGGATCGTCGCTCGCCGTCCTGTCGCACCCCGAGTGCGACATCGGCCTCGTCGGCTACGAGATGGCGCTCCTGGTCGACCGCGCGGGAGCGGTGCTCACGCCGGACCTGCGCGCCGAGCTCCAGGGAAGTCTGCTTCACTGATCCGCCCCGGCACCACCCGTCTCACGAAATCACCGTCCGGCCGCCACAATCCCCCCACCGGCCCCGTCAGACGGCACGACTGACCGATCTGCTGTCCCGCCCGGAGGATTCATGACCCCGCCCACCGCCTCTCATGATCCGTACGCGGAGCCGTACGAGGACGAGGGCGACCAGCCGCTGGTACGTCCGTACGCGATGACCGGCGGCCGGACCAGGCCTCGCTATCAGCTCGCCATCGAGGCGCTGATCAGCACGACGGCCGACCCGGCAGCGCTCATGGGGCTGCTCCCGGAGCACCAGCGCATCTGCCACCTGTGCCGTGAGGTCAAGTCGGTCGCAGAGGTGTCCGCGCTGCTGAACATGCCGCTGGGCGTGGCCCGGATCCTCGTCGCGGACCTGGCGGAGGCCGGTCTCGTCGCGATCCACCAGCCCGGCGGCGACGAGACCACCGGCGCGCCGGACGTGACTTTGCTCGAAAGGGTGCTCAGTGGACTTCGCAAGCTCTGACGGGGGCCGTGCCACCACCTCGGCGAAGATCGTGGTGGCGGGTGGCTTCGGCGTGGGCAAGACCACGTTCGTGGGCGCCGTCTCGGAGATCGACCCGTTGCGCACGGAGGCCGTCATGACGTCCGCCAGCGCGGGCATCGACGACCTGACCCACACCGGGGACAAGACCACCACCACGGTGGCCATGGACTTCGGCCGCATCACGCTCGACCAGGACCTGATCCTGTACCTGTTCGGTACGCCGGGCCAGGACCGCTTCTGGTTCATGTGGGACGACCTGGTGCGCGGCGCCATCGGCGCGGTCGTGCTGGTCGACACCCGCAGGCTCGCCGACTGCTTCCCGGCTGTCGACTACTTCGAGAACAGCGGCCTGCCGTTCGTCGTCGCGCTGAACGGGTTCGACGGTCAGCAGCCGTACGCGCCCGAGGAGGTGCGGGAGGCCCTGCAGATCGGCCCCGACACCCCGATCATCACGACGGACGCCCGCCACCGCGCCGACGCCAAGGGCGCGCTGATCACCCTGGTGGAACACGCCCTCATGGCGCGGCTGCGCTAGAACCCCGGGCAAAAACGCAGCGCCGCACGGCAGTTGCCGCAGGCACTCGGTGGCCGGCTGTGTCCTTGGACACGGCCGGCTGCGCTGTTCATAACGTTTCGGCAGAGGAATCCGGTGGTGCCGCCACGCGTCGCGGTCGACCGGTGCCGCTGCGCTCACAAGTTGCCCGCCTTATGCCGCACATCACTGTTTATGCCCGGTTTACACAGGCGCCGCATCAGGGGCAATGTCTTTCTTGCCATGTTTGGAAGAGCGCAGGCCGCCGTGCTGGAATGCCTGAACTGCCCAATGGTCAAAGACGTACTCGTCAGTCGATGGCGCCCTGGGCTCTGAGACACTGCGGCACAACGTGAGGTGCCGACCGCCGAGAGGTTGTTGGTCGAGTGAGGCGAAGCAAGAACAGTCCCGAGCCGTCGGCCCGGGGCAACTTCACCCCGCCGCCGCGCACAGCGGCGCCCGCTTCCGTGCCCGGTCCGGAGCCGACGGCCGCGCCCGCGCCGAGCGGGGGCCGCCTCTCCCCGCGCAACTGGCGCGTGGCGACCCGGCTCAACGCCATCCTCCTGATACCCGTGCTGGTCGGCCTCGTCATGGGCGGCTTCCAGGTCAAGAGCTCGATCGACACCTGGCAGGACGCCGAGGACGCCGAGAACACCGCCCGCCTGGTGCGGGCCTCCCTCACCTACGCCAACGCCCTCTACATCGAGCGCGACGCCACGGCGGCCCCGCTGCTGAAGGGCAGCGCCCAGACCGCCGAGGACAAGAAGACCGTCGCAGCGCTGCGCAGGAGCACGGACGAGGCGGCCGACACCTTCGACCGGGCCGCGCAGAGCATGCCGGACAAGGCCGGACTGGAACGCCGCCTGAAGCTGTTCCGCGAGGCGGAGCCGAAGCTCCAGGCGCTGCGTGCCGCCGCCTACACCCCCAGGCTCAAGGGCGCCGAGACCGAAGAGGGCTACGTCCAGGTCGCCCACCCCCTGATGGAGTTCGCCAACGAGCTGGGCCTGGGCACCGGCAACATCACCTCGTACGGCCGCACCGTCTACGCCATCGCGCTGACCAAGTCGGCGCTGTCGCTGCAGCGTTCCATCGGCATGCACATGCTGGAAAAGCCGGGCCCCACCGACAGCCAGCTCGCCAGCCAGCGCGTCGCCCTCTCCTCCTACGCCTACCTCGAGCGCATCGCCGTCGAGGAGTACCTCGGCGGCGGCACCCAGGCGGACGCCGACAAGCTGGAGCGGGCCGAGGAGCAGGTCAGGGAGGACGGCGCGCGGCAGGCCGCCGAGGCCAAGCGGCAGAACCCCGACTACGTGCCGCCGCCGGCCGACCCGAAGACCATGATCGGGGAGCTGGCCAGGCTGAACACGACGGACGAGAGCGCGCGCGCCCGGCTCGCCCAGCGGGGCATCTCGCCGGCGAACTGGTGGGCGGTCACCACGCTCAAGTTCGACGCCTACCGCCAGATCGAGTCCGACCTCGCCGACACCGCGGTGGCCGAGGCCTCCACGATCGCCGACGACGCCCGGCGCGACACCTACATCACCGGCGCCGCCGTCGTGATCGCCCTGCTCGCCGCGTTCATCCTGGCCGGCATGGTGGCCCGCCAGATGAGCCGCTCGATGCGCCAGCTGCGCAACGCCGCCTTCGGCATCGCCGAGCAGCGCCTGCCGATGCTGGTCGACCAGCTCTCCCGCACCGACCCCGGCCGTGTCGACACCCGCGTCGCGCCGATCCCGATCAGCTCCACGGACGAGATCGGCGAGGTCGCCCGCGCCTTCGACCAGGTCCACCGCGAGGCCGTCCGGCTCGCCTCCGAGCAGGCCCTGCTGCGGGGCAACATCAACGCGATCTTCACCAACCTCTCGCGCCGCAACCAGTCGCTCATCGAGGGCCAGCTGACCCTGATCACCGATCTGGAGAACAACGAGGCCGACCCGGACCAGCTGGAGAACCTCTTCAAGCTGGACCACCTCGCCACCCGTATGCGCCGCAACGGCGAGAACCTCCTGGTCCTCGCCGGCGAGGAGCCCGGCCGCCGCTGGGACCAGCCGGTGCCGCTGGTCGACGTGTTGCGCGCCGCCTCCTCCGAGGTGGAGCAGTACGAGCGCATCGAGCTGTCCGGTGTCCCGGAGGCCGAGATCCACGGCCGTGCCGTGACCGACCTCGTGCACCTGCTGGCCGAGCTGCTGGAGAACGCCACGACGTTCTCCTCGCCGCAGACCAAGGTCCGCGTCACCGCGACCCGGCTGCCCGACGGCCGCATCATGATCGAGATCCACGACAAGGGCATCGGCCTGACCGCCGAGGACTTCGCGGACATCAACCACAAGCTGGCCAACCCGCCCACCGTGGACGCCGCGATCTCCCAGCGCATGGGCCTGTTCGTGGTCGGCCGGCTGTCAGACCGGCACGGCATCCGCGTCCAGCTGCGCCCCTCCGGCGAGCAGGCCGGCACGACCTCGCTCGTGATGCTGCCGGACGCGATCACGCACGGCGGTGGCGGCGAGGGCCAGACGGCCGGTGACGAGTTCACCGTCTCGCAGATCATCCCGGAGCAGAACTTCGGCGGCGAGGACTTCAGCCGGCCGGTGCGGACCGCCGCCGAGCTGGGCTTCGACGACAGCCGCTACTCCGACGTCCCCGACGACATCCGCGAGCTCGACCCGGTCGGCCGCTCCCTGATGCGCGAGGAGCGCCGCGCCGCCCTGGAGCAGGGCCGCGGCCAGGACGACCCGCACAGCGCCCACGAGAGCGCCGAACAGGCCTCCTACGCCGACGAGTTCGGCGGACAGCAGCACGGCTACGACGGCGGCTACCGGGACCAGACCGGCGGATACGGCGCGCAGCCGCCGTACGAGGAGCCGCAGCCGCAGCAGTACGACGGCACGTACTACGCGCCGAACGGCGGCCTGCCGCGGCACGACGCCTTCGGGGCGAACGGCGGCTACCCGGAGACGGGCTACGCGGAGCCGGCCCAGGACGGCGCCCAGGCCGCCGGCGGCGAGACCTATCAGCAGCCCTACGGGGAGCAGACCTACGAGGAGCAGTCGTACCAGGACGACTGGCAGCAGCAGAGCGGCTACCAGAACGGCTATCCGAACCAGTACCCTTCGGATGCCCCGGAGGCGGAGTCCACGCAGGCCGGTGACGCCGGTGAGCAGGACCACGTAGGCTTCGAGCGTCCGGGACCGGCCCCTTCCGCCGGCCACGAGCTGACCGACGCCGGGCTTCCGCGCCGCGGCTCCACCGCGAGCGGCACGAACGGTACGGGCGGTGCGCGGCAGGCGGACCAGGAGGCGCCGGCTCCCGCGGAGAGCAACGGTGACAGCGGCTGGCGGTCGGCGAACGACGAGCGCTGGCAGCAGGCCTCGCAGCTCCGCAAGCCCAAGGCGGGCGGGGTCACCTCCTCCGGCTTGCCGCGGCGGGTGCCCAGGGCCAACCTGGTCGAGGGTTCCGCCGACTCCACCCCCCAGGGAGGCCCGCAGGTCTCCCGTGCCCCGGAGGACGTCCGGGGCAGGCTGAGCAACCTGCGCCGCGGTGTCCAGCGAGGCCGCAGCGCAGGCAGTGAAACGAACGGCCAGGGCTTCGGTCCTGACAGCACCTACAACCAGGAGCGTTAGTGTGAGCCCGATGAGCCAGGCGGCACAGAACCTGAACTGGTTGATCACCAACTTCGTGGACAACACCCCGGGGGTGTCCCACACGGTGGTGGTCTCCGCCGACGGACTCCTTCTGGCGATGTCCGAAGGCTTTCCCCGCGACCGCGCCGACCAGCTCGCGGCCGTCGCCTCCGGTCTGACGTCTCTGACGGCAGGCGCTTCCCGCATCTTCGAGGGCGGCAGCGTGAACCAGACGGTTGTGGAGATGGAGCGGGGATTCCTCTTCATCATGTCCATTTCCGACGGTTCGTCTCTCGCCGTTCTCGCACACCCCGAGGCGGACATCGGCCTCATTGGGTACGAGATGGCCCTTTTGGTGGACCGCGCCGGTACGGTCCTGACTCCCGACCTTCGCGCGGAGCTCCAGGGGAGCCTGCTCAACTAACAGACGGACGGTGCGTTTTGGCGTCCCGTGGCCGTAAGGTTTCGGGACGCGGCTACCACAGCGATGGGTGCCAGGCACAGTCGGAGGAGGAGAAAGTGGCAACACCCCCAGGCGATTCGCCTTCGGGCAACTGGTCGTACGGCCCTGCCCAGGGCCCGCACGACGGTTCCCAGAACCGGTACAACTTCCCCTCCACGCCGAGCCACCGGCAGCCGTACGCGCCCCAGGGCCCCGGCTCCTCGCCGTACGACCAGCCGCAGGCGCCGCGTATCCAGCCGGTGCAGCCGCAGCGCCGCGCTCCCGAGCCGGCGCCCGCCGGAGCATCGCACAACCCTCTGGTGCGTCCGTACGCCATGACGGGCGGTCGCACCAGGCCGCGTTACCAGCTCGCCATCGAGGCGCTGGTGCACACCACCGCGCAGCCGCACCAGATGCAGGGCCAGCTGCCCGAGCATCAGCGGATCTGCAACCTCTGCCGAGAGATCAAGTCGGTGGCCGAGGTCTCGGCTCTCCTCACGATCCCCCTCGGCGTGGCCAGGATCCTCGTCGCCGACTTGGCGGAGGCGGGACTGGTCGCCATCCATCAGCCCGGCGGCGACGAGAGCGCCGGCGGCCAGCCAGACGTGACACTGCTCGAAAGGGTGCTCAGTGGACTTCGCAAGCTCTAGCGGCGGTCCTTCCCGCTCCACCACCTCCGCGAAGATCGTGGTGGCGGGTGGCTTCGGCGTGGGCAAGACCACGTTCGTCGGCGCCGTCTCGGAGATCAACCCGCTGCGCACGGAGGCCGTCATGACGTCTGCTTCGGCGGGCATCGACGACCTCACCCACACCGGGGACAAGACCACGACGACCGTGGCCATGGACTTCGGCCGTATCACCCTGGACCAGGACCTGATCCTGTACCTGTTCGGCACCCCCGGTCAGGACCGTTTCTGGTTCATGTGGGACGACCTCGTGCGCGGCGCCATCGGCGCGGTCGTGTTGGTCGACACCCGGAGGCTCGCCGACTGCTTCCCGGCTGTCGACTACTTCGAGAACAGCGGCCTGCCGTTCGTCATCGCCCTCAACGGCTTCGACGGGCAGCAGCCGTACAGTCCCGACGAGGTGCGGGAGGCGCTGCAGATCGGGCCCGACACGCCGATCATCACGACGGATGCGCGGCATCGCGCGGATGCGAAGTCGACGCTGATCACCCTCGTGGAGCATGCGCTGATGGCGCGCCTGCGGTAGCGCTCCGCGCGGTCTGCGGGCAGTCGTACCTCCCTCCGTGCCTCGAGGGCCCGGGAGGTGCTCCCAGGCGGCACGGGTGGGCGCAAGCACCACCCCTTACCCGCCGGGTTGCGCATCGCCCCCTGCGGCCACTGGGCTGCCGGGGGCTGTCGCATGCCGGGCGCGGGTTGTGTGTGGCTGGGCACGCAGTTCTCCGCGCCCCTGCGGGGCGTGAACGCGAAGAGGCCCCTCCAAAAGGAGGGGCCTCTTCGCGTTCTGTGCGGTCAGCGCCAGCTGTGAGGGGCTCGGAAGCCGGGTTCGCGTTCCAGGCGGCGCCAGCCTGCCCGGGCCCGGCCGCGGTGGGCCGGGGCCGTCTCGGTGGGGCGGGCCGCCGCACGCGCCAGGAGGATGGCCGTCAGGGCGGCGACTTCCTCGGGCTCGGCGTGGCCCTTCTCGACGCGGATGTCAGGCGTGTCCATGGGTGTCAGTCTCCGTGAGAGAGGTCCGCCGGGTTACTGCGGCGGGTTGCCGTGCTTGCGGGAGGGCAGGTCGGCGTGCTTGGTCTGGAGCATGGCCAGGGAGCGGATGAGGACTTCGCGGGTCTCGGCGGGGTCGATGACGTCGTCGACGAGGCCCCGTTCGGCCGCGTAGTACGGGTGCATGAGCTCGGCCTTGTACTCCTTGACCATCTTCTGCCGCATGGCCTCGGGGTCTTCGGCCTCGGCGATCTGGCGGCGGAAGATGACGTTGGCCGCGCCCTCGGCGCCCATCACGGCGATCTCGTTGGTGGGCCAGGCGTAGGTGAGGTCGGCGCCGATGGACTGGGAGTCCATGACGATGTAGGCACCGCCGTACGCCTTGCGCAGGATCAGGGAGATGCGCGGCACGGTGGCGTTGCAGTAGGCGTAGAGGAGTTTGGCGCCGTGGCGGATGATGCCGCCGTGTTCCTGGTCCACGCCCGGGAGGAAGCCGGGGACGTCCAGGAAGGTCACGATGGGGATGTTGAAGGCGTCGCACATCTGGACGAAGCGGGCGGCCTTCTCGCTGGCCTCGATGTCGAGGACGCCGGCCAGGGTCTGGGGCTGGTTGGCGACGATGCCGACGACCTGGCCGTCCAGGCGGGCCAGCGCGCAGATGATGTTCCGCGCCCACCGCTCGTGGACCTCGAGGTACTCGCCGTCGTCGACGATCTCCTCGATCACCTTGGTCATGTCGTACGGCCGGTTGCCGTCCGCCGGGACCAGGTCGAGCAGGACGTCCGAGCGGCGCTCGGCGGCGTCCGTGGACTCGTGGCGCGGCGGGTTCTCCCGGTTGTTCTGCGGGAGCAGGGAGAGCAGGTAGCGCACCTCGGCGAGGCAGGTCTCCTCGTCGTCGTACGCGAAGTGGCACACGCCCGAGGTCTCGGCGTGCACGTCCGCGCCGCCCAGGCCGTTCTGCGTGATCTCCTCCCCCGTCACCGCCTTGACCACGTCCGGGCCGGTGATGAACATCTGCGAGGTGTCGCGGACCATGAACACGAAGTCCGTCAGGGCGGGGCTGTAGGCCGCGCCGCCCGCGCACGGGCCCAGCATCACGCTGATCTGCGGGATGACACCGCTGGCCCTGGTGTTGCGCTGGAAGATGCCGCCGTACCCGGCCAGCGCCGAGACGCCCTCCTGGATACGGGCGCCCGCGCCGTCGTTGAGGGACACCAGCGGCGCACCCGCCGCGATGGCCATGTCCATGATCTTGTGGATCTTCGCGGCGTGCGCCTCGCCCAGCGCGCCACCGAAGATCCGGAAGTCATGGGCGTAGACGAAGACCGTGCGGCCCTCCACCGTCCCCCAGCCGGTGATCACACCGTCCGTGTACGGCTTCTTCGCCTCCAGCCCGAACCCCGTCGCCCGGTGCCGGCGCAACTGCTCCACCTCACGGAAGGACCCCGGATCGAGAAGAAGCTCAATCCGCTCCCGAGCCGTCAGCTTCCCCTTGGCATGCTGCGCCTCGGTCGCCTTCTCACTCGGCCCGGCCAGTGCCGCCGCACGGATGTCGTGCAGTTCGGCCACCCGCCCGCGCGCGTCCGTCGGCTCACCCGGCGCCTCTTCCAAAACGGTCATGTAGTGACCTTACGAAGCCCGGCAAGAAAAGCGGGCCGTCGACTCCGTACAGTCTCCGGACCGTTTTCCTGGTAGCCCTGAACAGAACCGCGGCCCCGGGCAGCCGTTTCGACTGCTCAGAGGGCGTGCCGCTTGTAGGGCTCGCACAAACGCGTCGCCCTGAGAGTCGTCTCACATCGTGAGCCTCCGATGGCCTTCCCGGGTGACGCGGCGACCGGTCGGCGGCCGGGCCCCGGTCGGGTGATTCCCGGGGCGTGCGGTCAGAAGCCTCCGCCGAAGTCCCCGCCGCCGCCTCCGAAGTCCCCGCCGCCGAAGCCGCTGCCGAAGTCGCCGCCGAAGTCACCCGAGTCGAAGTCGGCGCCGGAGACGTCGCCGCCCTCGTGGCCGCCGAAGTCGCCGTACCCCGCGCCGTAGTCGGCGCCGTAGGCCGGGCCGGCCATCATGCTGCCGAGCATGGTGCCGACGAGCAGGCCGGGCAGGATGCCGCCGCCGAAGTAGCCGCCCGCCCAGGGGCCGTACGCCGGGCCCGCCTCCCAGTAGGGGCGGCGGCCGTCGGCGGTGTCGACCTCGCGGACCATCGGGTCGCGGCCCTCGGCCAGCCGGGTGCGGTCCGCCGCGCAGACCGGCACCTCGCGGGTCGTGCCGCCCGGCGGCGTCCAGGTCGCGTCGGCCACCGACGGGCCGTGCCGCGGGTCGAAGAAGCACGGCGGCCGGCGTTCCGGCAGGGGCCTGCCCTCGCGGCGGGCCGTCAGCCGGGCCAGCGAGAAGCGGCCGTCCTCCAGCGTCTGGGTGACGCCCCGCACCTCCTCCGGGTGCCGGGCTGCGGCCATCAGGGACTTGGCCCGGTCGTAGGCGTCCAGGGCGTGTTCGTAGTCGGCCCGCATCGCGTCGTCGGCGCCGGGCTCGGAGGGGTGGAAGTCGAGCCGGTCGAGTTCCTCGCCGAAGGCCGTGATGTCCTCGTCCACGACGACGCGCAGCTTCTCCAGCGCCGCCCGCCGCTCCTCCTCGTGGCGGCGCCGGTTGCGCCGGACGAGGGCGTACGCGCCGGCGCCGCCGGCCGCGAGCACCGCGCCCGTGGTGATCAGCGCGCCCGTCGGCACGCCGTCGCCGCCCTCGCTCCACGAACCCGGCGCGGAGCCGCCCATGCTGCGCAGCGCGTTGTCGACGAAGTCGTTGAGCTGGGCCTTGGTGTCTCCCGCGTCCTGGACGGCGGTGACCAGGTTGCTCACGCCCTGGCGGCTCAGCACGCGGCTGTCGGCGCGCGCGTCGAAGCGGTCGCCGAGGCGGATGCCGTACAGGCCGGTCACGCCGGTCTCGGTGCGCAGGTTCCGGAAGAGGTTTGCCGTCGGGTAGCCGTCCGGCAGGACCGCGACGAAGACGGGCTTGTCCGCGTCCTGGATCTTGTCGGCCAGCGCCTCGGCGTCCGACTCGGACAGCAGGTCCGAGGCGGCCGGGTCGACGTAGACGGGGCTCTCGCGCAGTGCCGCGGCGATCCGGGAGACGTCGGTGGCCGCGTGCGCTCCGGGCGCACCGGCCATCAGGACCGCCAGGACGGCGGCGACCGGCACGATCAGCAGGCGTACGAACGTACGCGTCGTTGCGCCCTTCATATGTTCGAAAGTACCCGAACCGGGAGAGAAACGGGCGTCGGGCCCGGTGGGGATTTCCCCGCCGGGCCCGATGTCCCTCGGTGGTGCCGCCTCACGCGGCCCGGTAGGCCTCCGTCAGCTTCTCCACGGCCGCTCCGTACCGGCCCGTCAGCAGCAGGTGGTCCGCCTCGGCGAAGGGTTTCGCCACGGCCGCCGACAGGTGCCCGTCGGCCTTGTGCTGGACGATCAGGCGGGCCTTGGTGACCAGCGCGCGCCCCGCGGCCTCGGCGCCCGCGCGTTCCACGGCGCTCGCCGCGACGCGCAGCGCCTTGAGCGTCGCCGCCCCGCCCCGCGGCACCTCGGCCCCGGTGGTCAGGCCCCAGCCGTAGGGGAACTGCGGGTCGTAGCTGGAGTCACCGACGTTGATGGGGAGCTGTGCCTGGGACTTGGGCCAGGTGACGGGGAGCTGCCCGGTGAAGGGCCGCCTGCCGTAGAGGACGTCGGCGACGCCGTCGCCCTCGGTGCCCGGCAGCCAGGACGCGACCAGGGCGTCGATGTCGCCGAGCCGGCCCCCGAGCAGCTGGGGACGGCCGGAGACGACCAGCACCACGCACTTCATCGCGCCGCACACCGTGTCGACGGCGGCCTGGTCGGCGTCGGACAGCTCCAGGTCGTGCCCGTTGCCGACGTCGCCGGCGCCCTCGGCGTACGGGGTCTCGCCGACGACGACCACACCGACGTCGTGTCCGGCGGGCGCAGCCGAGGCGTCCTTGGACCAGGTGAGGTCCGGGGAGTGCTTGCGCAGGGCCTCCAGGACGGTCGTCCCGGGGGTGATGTCGCCGGAGGAGCCCTGCCAGGTGACGGTCCAGCCGCCGGACTGGTTGCCGATGTCGTCGGCGTTGGAGCCGGCGACGTACACCTTCTGGTTCTTCTTCAGCGGCAGCAGGCCCGCCTCGTTCTTCAGCAGCACCTGGGACTCGGCGACCGCCTCGCGGGCCACCGCCCGGTGTCCGGCGGAGCCGATGCGGGCGGCGCCGCTCGTGTCGGCGTAGGGCTTCTCGAAGAGGCCGAGGCGGAACTTCTGCGTGAGGATGCGCGCCACGGCGTCGTCGATCCGCCGCTCGCTGACGCGCCCGGCCCTCACCTCGTCCACGAGCGTGCCCCGGAAGTCCCGGTAGGCGTACGGGACCATGATCATGTCGAGGCCGGCGTTGACCGAGGTGCGCACGTCGGAGGCGTAGTCGCCGGGGATCTGGTCGATGGCCTGCCAGTCGCTGACGACGAAGCCCTCGAAGCCCATGCGGTCCTTGAGGACGCCGTTGAGCATGTCGGCGCGGGCGTGCATCTTGACCGGTCCCCTGCCGTCGCCGACCAGGTCGAGGGAGGAGTACGACGGCATGACCGTGCCCACTCCGCGCTTGACCGCGTCGTCGTAGGGCGCGAGGTGGACGGCCTCCAGTTCCTGCCGGGTGACCTTGGTGACGCCCTGGTCGATGGTGTAGGTGCCGGTGGTGGACGAGCCGAAGTCGGTGCCGCCGTCGCCGACGAAGTGCTTGGCGGTGGCGAGCACCTTGTCGGCGCGGTCCAGATCACGTCCGTCGGCGCGGCCCTGCAGGCCCTGGATGACGGTCTCCATCGACTCGACCAGCGCCGGGTCCTCGCCGAACGCCTCGTAGGAGCGGCCCCAGCGTTCGTCGCGGGTGACGCACAGGCAGGGCGCGAAGTCCCACGGGACGCCGGTGGCGCGGACCTCGGCGGCCGTCACCTCGGCGGTGCGCCGGGCGAGCCCGGGGTCGCGGGTGGCGCCGATGCCGATGTTGTGCGGCATGATCGTCGCGCCGACCAGGTTGTTGTGGCCGTGCACCGCGTCCACGCCGTAGATCAGCGGGATCTGGAAGCGGGTGGCCTGCGCGCGCAGCTGGTAGCCGTCGATCATCTTCGCCCACGCCCCAGGGGTGTTGGGCGAGGGGGTGGAGCCGCCGCCGGACAGCAGCGAGCCGAGGGCGTACGCCGCGATGTCGCCGGGGGCGGTGAGCGCGCCGCGCTCGGCCTGGGTCATCTGCCCGGCCTTCTCCTCCAGGGACAGGCGGGAGACGAGGTCCGCCACGCGCTTCTTCACCGGCAACCTGCTGTCCAGGTACGGCAGTCCGTGCGCGTCCACGACGATCTGCGGCGTCTCGGCCGGGGCCTTGGCGCCCGTCACGGTCAGCTTCAGCGGGATCGTCTCGGCGGACTCGGCCGGGCGGTCCTTCAGGGTGGGCACCTCGACGGTGCGGGAGGTGCCGGAGGCGGTGCCCGCCGGGAAGGTGAGGGTGCCGGTGACCGGCGTGTAGTCCTCGCCGGGGTCGGCGGTGCCCGTCGCGGCGGTCTCGTAGGCGACGGTGACCGGCTCCTCGACGGGGACGGCTCCGGTGGTGGCGACGGTGACGCGCACCCGCGCGGTGCCGCCCTCGGCCACCGGGTGCACGGCCGCGTCGGTGGTGACCGTGGCGCGCAGCGACTGGTCGGCCCTGCCGTACAGCTCCACGGCGTCCATGGCGAAGTCGCTCTTGACTCCGGTGGGGAGGGTGACGGCGTAGCCCCACATCTCGGTGAGGCCGAGGACCTGGTCGATGCCGCCGACCGGCTGGTAGTCCGTGCGATAGGTGAAGTCGGAGAAGGGGATCTCGATCTGCTTCCAGCCGGTGAAGTCGTCCGTGAAGGAGGTCGTCCACAGCTCGGAGGCCTCGCCGTGCGCGCCGCCGTCCTTCAGCTCGAAGGCGATCCTCTTGCCGTTGCCGCGGCCCTCCCACCAGAAGCGGATGCCGCGGTGCGCGGACCAGTCGCGGGCGGGGCCCGCGGCGGCGTAGTCGTGGGTGAAGCCTCCGTAGCCGCTGATGTCGTAGGTGCCGGTGAGCACCTTGTCGCCCTCGGGGGCGTCGTCGCGGGCGGTCAGCTCCAGGGCGGGCGGGTCGTCGCTGTCGCCGCCCCAGGTGAACAGGCCCTCGGCGGGCTGGCTCGCGAACGGCACCTCGCCCTCGAAGCGGTCCACCGGGACGGGGGCGGGGTCGTCGGCGCCGGCCGCCTGCGTCGCCGCGGTGAGCGGGAGCAGGGTGGTGAGCAGCGCGGCGGATGCGAGCAGGGCGGTTCTTCGCATGGACCTTCCCTCGGCTCTCTCGGTCATCCCACAGTCATCTCATGACTTAGATCAGGGCGTGAGTTAACTGGTGCGGCGTGTTGCCGTCAAGACTTCACACCGGAACCGGTACATCCCCAATTCGTGGCCGGGGCGGACCGGTTGCCCCTTCGGGACGTGAACGCGCACCCTCTCGACGCGCTGCCGGAGCCGTCGTTCACTCACGGCTCGCACGCCCCGGCGAACGGCGCCCGCGCGCAGATCTGGAACCGCACGGGCGCCGCCAACCGCCGTGGCCGGCCGGGTGCGTTACGCGGCCGGCTCCACGCCCGCCCGCAGCAGGCCGTACGTGTACGCGTCCTCCAGGGCCTGCCAGCTCGCCGCGATGACGTTCTCGGCGACGCCGACCGTGGACCACTCCCCCGTCCCGTCGGACGTGGAGATCAGCACGCGGGTGGTGGACTGGGTGCCGTGCTTGCCCTCCAGGATGCGGACCTTGTAGTCGACCAGCTCCAGCTTGGCGAGCTGCGGGTAGATCTTCTCCAGGGCGACGCGCAGCGCCCGGTCCAGGGCGTTGACCGGGCCGTTGCCCTCGGCGGTGGCGACGATGCGCTCGCTCTTGGCCCACAGCTTGACGGTGGCCTCGTTGGCGTGGGTGCCGTCGGGGCGGTCCTCCACGATCGCGCGCCAGGACTCGACCTGGAAGTACGACAGCGGCCTGCCCTGGACCTCGGCGCGCAGCAGCAGTTCGAAGCTCGCGTCGGCGGCCTCGTAGGTGTAGCCCTTGAGTTCGCGCTCCTTGACGCGCTCGACGACCCGGCCGACCAGTTCGCGGTCGCCGCCGAGGTCGATGCCGAGTTCCTTGCCCTTCAGCTCGATGGAGGCGCGGCCCGCCATGTCGGAGACCAGCATCCGCATGGTGTTGCCGACCTGCTCGGGGTCGATGTGCTGGTACAGGTCCGGGTCGACCTTGATCGCGGAGGCGTGCAGTCCGGCCTTGTGCGCGAAGGCGGAGACGCCGACGTAGGGCTGGTGGGTGGAGGGCGTGAGGTTGACGACCTCGGCGATGGCGTGCGAGATGCGGGTCATCTCGCGCAGCCGGCCCTCGGGCAGCACCCGCTTGCCGTACTTCAGCTCCAGGGCGGCGACGACGGGGAAGAGGTTGGCGTTGCCGACGCGCTCGCCGTAGCCGTTCGCCGTGCACTGGACGTGGGTGGCGCCCGCGTCGACGGCGGCGAGGGTGTTGGCGACGGCGCAGCCGGTGTCGTCCTGGGCGTGGATGCCGAGCCGGGCGCCGGTGTCGGCGAGGACGGTGGCGACGACGGCCTGGATCTGCGCCGGGAGCATGCCGCCGTTGGTGTCGCACAGGATGACGACGTCGGCGCCGGCCTGGGAGGCGGCACGGACGACGGCCTTGGCGTACTCGGGGTTGGCGCGGTAGCCGTCGAAGAAGTGCTCGCAGTCGACGAACACCCGGCGGCCCTGCTCGCGCAGGAAGGACACCGTGTCGCGGACCATGGCGAGGTTCTCGTCCAGGGTGGTGCGCAGGGCCAGCTCGACGTGCCGGTCGTGCGACTTGGCGACCAGGGTGATCACCTCGGCGCCCGCGTCCAGGAGCGCCTTGACCTGCGGGTCCTCGCTCGCCTCGGCGCCCGGTCGGCGGGTGGCGCCGAACGCGACCAGCTGGGCGTGCCGGAACTCGATCTCCTGCCGGGCGCGGGCGAAGAACTCGGTGTCGCGGGGGTTCGCGCCGGGCCAGCCGCCCTCGATGAAGCCCACGCCGAATTCGTCCAGGTGCCGCGCGATGGTCAGCTTGTCCGCGACGGTGAGGTTGATGCCCTCGCGCTGCGCGCCGTCGCGCAGGGTGGTGTCGAAGACGTGGAAGGAATCGTCGAGCTGGCTGGATGCGGTCATGGTCTAAGGCTCCTGATATGGGGTCTCGGTCTACCGGAATGACCGGTTCCACCGTCTCGATGATCCCTCGCGCTCCCTTCCCGGCTGGGGTGGGCCAGGAAACAGAAAAACCTCTCGCGGGTGCGAGAGGTCTGCGCGCGGGTCGAGGACGAGGGTGCCCGCCCGTACCTGGTCGTACGGGGCGGTCACTGCGGACCGGCGCGCCTGCTGCCAATAATCGTGGCGAACGAGAGCACGGGGGCAGTCTGGCACAGAAGGGACCGCCGCCCACGACGCGTCTCAGGATGCGGTCAGCGGTCCGTGCCCAGGTTCTCCGCCAGGAACTCGCGGACGTGTCCGAGGACGTGCTCCCGGTCGGTGCCCCGCAGCCCGATGGCCACGTGGATGGAGAAGCCGTCGAGCAGGGCGCGCAGCCGGGCCGCGAAACGGTCGGGGTCGACGGCCCGGAACTCGCCGTGCGAGATGCCCTCGGCGAGCAGCGCGACGAGGTCGCGGTGCCAGGCGCCCTCGATGGCGACCTGCCGGTCGCGGGCCTCGTCGGGGGCGTTCTGCGAGCGGTTCCACACCTCCAGCCACAGCGTCCAGTGCGGGTCGCGGTGGCCGTCCGGGACGTACAGGTCGACGAAGGCGTCGAGGCGTTCGCGGGCGGTGCCCGCCCGGGTCAGCAGCCGGCCGCGCTCGGCGCCGAGCCGCCCCTCGCTCCACTCCAGGGTCTGCAGCAGCAGCTCGTCCTTGGAGCGGAAGTAGTAGAGCAGGTGGCCGCTGCTCATGCCGACCTCGCGGCCGAGCGCGGCCATGGTGAGCTTCTCCAGGCCGCGTTCGGCGATCATCTCCATGGCGGCGGCGAGCACCCGCTCCCGCGGCGGGGCGTTCTTCCGCGCACCTGCCATCCGGCGGCTCCTAGATCTTCGGCTGTTGCTGGGTGATGCAGTGGATGCCTCCTCCACCGGCGAAGATCGTACGCGCGTCCACGAGGGTCACCGTCCGCCGCGGGTACAGGCGGCGGAAGATCCCGGCCGCGATCTCGTCGCGCGGGTCGTCGAAGGCGCACAGGACGACGCCGCCGTTGCAGACGTAGTGGTTGATGTAGGAGTAGTCGGCCCAGTGGCCGTCGGCCTCCAGGACGGCCGGGGCGGGCACCTCCACGACCTCCAGGCGGCGGCCCCGGGCGTCGGTCTGGGCCCTGAGCAGGCCGATGACCTCCTTCGTCACCTCGTGGTCGGGGTGGGCCGGGTCGGGCTGGTGGTGGGCGACGACGACGCCGGGCCCGGCGAAGGCGGCGACGATGTCGACGTGCCCGAGGGTGCCGAAGCCGTACGGCGGGTAGTCGCCGGTCAGGCCGCGCGGGAGCCAGATGGCCTTGCGGGTGCCGAGCTGGGCGTGGATCTCCGCCTCGACCTCTTCCCTCGTCCACTCGGGGTTGCGCTCGGGGCCGAGCTGCACGGTGTCGGTGAGCAGCACGGTCCCCTCGCCGTCGACGTGGATGCCGCCGCCCTCGTTGACCAGCTTCGAGGGGTACGTCCGTGCCCCCGCGAGGTCCGAGACGTACGCGGCGATCTTCGCGTCGTGCTCCCAGCGGGCCCAGTCCTGGGCGCCCCAGCCGTTGAACACCCAGTCCACGGCGGCGAGCCGACCGTCGCCGCTGGTCAGGAAGGTCGGGCCGATGTCGCGCATCCAGGCGTCGTCCAGGTCCCGCTCGACGGTGTCGACGTCCTCGCCGAGCAGGGCGCGCGCCTCGGCCGACTGCCCGGGGCCGCACACCACCGTCACCGGTTCGAACCGGCGGACCGCGCGGGCGACCGACGCCCAGGCCCGGCGGGCCGCGGCCAGTTCCCCGGGCCCGTCGAAGGTGGGGTTGGCGCCGGGCCAGGCCATCCAGGTGCGTTCGTGCGGGGCCCACTCGGCGGGCATGCGGAAGCCGTCGGCGGCTGCGGACATGGCGGGTCCTTACAGGAAGTAGAGGCGGTTGAGGGTGACGGAGTCGGCGGGCCCGGAGCGGACCGGTTCGCCGTCGAGGGTGACCAGGCCGGTGCGCTGGTCGACGTCGACCTGTCCGGTTCGGGAGTTGAGCCGCAGGTCGGCCGGGCCGATGCCGCGGGTGCCGCGCACGGCGACCCGGCGGCGCCTGGTGGGCATCCGGTCGCCGCCCTGGTCGAGGGCGGCCTGCGCGACGAAGGCGACGGAGATGTCGGCCGGGGTCGCGCCGTGCGCGCCGAACTGCGGCCCGAGCACGAGGGGTTCGCAGGTGTCGGTGGCCGCGTTGGGATCGCCGGTCACGCCGTAGGCCGGGAAGCCGGACTTGAGGACGAGCTGCGGCTTGGCGCCGAAGTACTCGGGCCGCCACAGCACGATGTCGGCGAGCTTGCCGGTCTCGAGGGAGCCGACCTCGTGCGCGAGGCCGTGCGCGATGGCGGGGTTGATCGTCAGCTTGGCGATGTAGCGCAGGACGCGCTCGTTGTCGTGGTCCTCCGGGGCGCCGAACTGGTCCTTCATCTTCCCGGCCATGGCGAAGGTGCGGCGGACGGTCTCGCCCGCGCGGCCCATGCCCTGCGCGTCGGACGAGGTGATGCCGATGGCGCCCAGGTCGTGCAGCACGTCCTCGGCGCCCATGGTCCCGGCGCGGATGCGGTCGCGGGCCATGGCGGCGTCGCCCGGCAGGTCGGTCTTCAGGTCGTGGACGGCGACGATCATGCCGTAGTGCTCGGCGACGGCGTCCCTACCGAAGGGCAGGGTGGGGTTGGTGGAGGAGCCGATGACGTTCGGCACGCCCGCCATCTTCAGCACGTTCGGGACGTGTCCGCCGCCGCAGCCCTCGATGTGGAAGGCGTGGATGGTGCGGCCCTCCAGGACGCGCAGGGTGTCCTCCACCGACAGGCACTCGTTCAGCCCGTCGCTGTGCAGGGCGACCTGGACGTCGTGCTCCTCGGCGACGCGCAGCGCGGTGTCCAGGGCGCGGGTGTGGGCGCCCATGTCCTCGTGCACCTTGAAGCCGCTCGCGCCGCCCTCGGCCAGCGCCTCGACCAGCGGCGCCGGGTCGGAGGACGAACCACGGGCCAGGAAGCCGATGTTGACGGGCCAGGCGTCGAACGCGCCGAAGGCGTGGCGCAGCGCCCAGGGCGAGTTGACGCCCACGCCCCAGACGGGGCCGAACTCCTGGCCGACGATGGTGGTCACCCCGGAGGCCAGCGACGCCTCCATGACGCGCGGCGACAGCAGGTGGACGTGCGTGTCCACGGCCCCGGCGGTGGCGATGAGGCCCTCGCCGGACACGATGGACGTGCCGGTGCCGACCACGACGTCCACGCCGTCGAGGGTGTCGGGGTTGCCGGCCCGCCCGATCGCGCAGATGCGGCCCTCCCTGATGCCGATGGACACCTTGCGGATGCCCTGGGCCGCGTCGATCACGACGACGTTGCTGATCACGACGTCGCAGGTGTCGCGGACGGCGGCGGCCTTCAGGTGCAGTCCGTCGCGGGCGGTCTTGCCGAAACCGGCAAGGAACTCGTCGCCGCGGCGCTGCGCGTCGGACTCGACGCGGATCACCAGACCCGAGTCGCCGAGCCGGACGCGGTCACCGGCGCGCGGGCCGTGGGTGGCGGCGTACTCGTACGGGTTCACTGCGCGGCTCCCAGATATCCGCAGGCGGCGGCCCTGCGCAGGGCCTCTTCCTTGGCGCCCGGCGCGTCCAGCGGCCCGTCGACCAGGCCGGCGAAGCCGATGGCGACGCGGTCGCCCCCGATGGGCACGAGCCCGACCTCGGCGCTCTCGCCCGGCCCGAAGCGGACGGACGATCCGGCGGGGACGGCGAGCCGCATGCCGTAGGCCTTCTCGCGGGCGAAGTCCAGCCGCGGGTTGGCCTCGAAGAAGTGGAAGTGGGAGGTGACGGAGACCGGCACGGCCGCGGTGTTGGTGACGGTCAGCCGCACCGCCGGTTCCGGCTCGGCGTGCTGCGGACCGGGCAGCAGCGCGCCCGGCGCCCGGTCGCCGAGTCCGCCCCCGATCGGGTCGGAGACGACCGCCAGCCGGGAGCCGTCGTCGAAGACGGCCTCGACGTGCACCTCGGTGACCACGTCGGCGACGCCGGGCAGCACGTCGTCGGGGCCGAGGACCGACCGGGCGCGTGCGACGGCCTCGGCGAGCCGGGCGCCGTCCCGGGCGGCCTCGCACACCGCGTCCGCGACCAGGGCGGTCGCCTCCGGCACGTTCAGCCTCAGGCCCCGGGCCCGGCGGGCGCGCGCCAGCTCGGCCGCCCCGAACAGCAGCAGCCGGTCACGTTCCGTGGGGGTCAGTCTCATGACGCGGGCACCTCCTTGCCTTCCACGCAGCGCCTCCCACACTTTAGAGCAACACTCTAAGCCGAGAATTCCCACGACGAAAATATTGACGTACGACGTCAGCCAACATCACATTGAACGGCACTCTAATCCTGGCGGCCGTCGAAGGAGACCAGCCATGCCGATCGAACAGCGCGGAGTCGACACCGTCCCCGAGGAGGAACGCACCAGCGGGCCACGGGACCTCGTGACGATCCTGCTCGGATCCAACCTCTGCCTCGGCGTGATCGTCTTCGGCTGGCTGCCGCCGTCGTTCGGCCTCGACTGGTGGGCCTCGGTCAGCTCGGTCGTCGCGGGCACGGTGGCGGGCACGGCGCTCACCGCCCCGCTGGCCCTCGTCTCGCTGCGCACCGCGACGAACCTGTCCACCTCCTCGGGCGCCCAGTTCGGCGTGCGCGGCCGGCTCGTCGGCTCGGTCGTCGGCCTGCTGCTCGCCCTCGGCTACACGGCCCTGACCGTGTGGATCGGCGGCGACGTGATGCTCGGCGTCCTCGCCCGGCTGACCGGACTGCCGGTGAACGGGACGACGTACGGCGTCGTGTACGCGCTGCTCGCGGCGGCGACGGTCACGGGCGCCGTCTACGGCTACCGGGTGCTGCTCGCGATGTCGCGCGTGCTGGCCTTCGGCATGACGGCCCTGCTGGTGCTCGGCGTGATCGCGTACGCCCCGCACTTCACCACCGGGGCGCTGCCCGAGGCGGGCGGGTATCTGCTGGGCGGGTTCTGGCCGACCTGGCTGCTGTCGGCGGTGGCGGCGGGACTGTCCGGGCCGATCGCCTTCATCACGCTGCTCGGCGACTACACCCGCTACATCTCACCGGCCCGCCACTCCTCGCGCCGGGTGCTGCGCGCGACCTGGCTCGGCCTGCTGCTGGGCCTGCTGGTGCCGCAGCTGTTCGGCACGTTCACGGCGTTCGCCGCCCGCGCGGCCCTGGACTACGCCGGGCCGCTGGTCGACGCCGCGCCCGGCTGGTACCTGGTGCCGCTGCTGCTCGCGGCCACGGCGGGCTCGGTGGGCAACGCCGGTCTGATGCTGTACTCGATGGGCCTCGACCTGGACGCGATCGTGCCGCGCGCCTCCCGCGCCACGGCCACGTACACGGTCGCCGTCGCCGCCACGGCCTGCGTCTTCGCCGGGCACTACGCGTCCACGGCGCAGGACGCGATGACGTCGTTCGTCCTGCTGCTGACGGCGATCGGCACGCCGTGGGCGGTGATCACCCTGATCGGTTTCGCCCGTTGCGGCGGCGTCTACGACGCGGACGCCCTCCAGGTCTTCAACCGCCGCGCGAAGGGCGGCGTCTACTGGTTCCACCGCGGCTGGAACGTCCCGGCGACGGTGTCGTGGGCGCTGGGCGCGGCCGTCGGCGTCCTGTCGGTGTCCCTGCCGCGGTACGAGGGTCCGCTGCTGCCCCTGACGGCCGGGGTGGACGTGAGCTTCCTGCTGTCGGGGGCGGTGGGCGGCGTGGCGTACGTGCTGCTGACGCCGAGGCGGGAGACCGCGGTCGCGGTCCCGGCGGTCCCGGAAGCCCGGTTCAGCGCTCATGGCCGGCCCGGCGATTGAGGACGGGGCCGTCCAGGCCGGAGCGGGGGTCCGGGGCGGCAGCCCCCGGCGGGGCGAGCACCCGCGCCGGGCGCCTTCACCACACCGGGGACGGAGCAAGCCGCGTCAGCCCAGCACGCGCATCCACCCGTGCGTGTCCTCGGCGGTGCCGCGCTGAATGTCCAGCAACGCCTCCCGCAACCGCTGCGTGACAGGGCCGGGCTCCCCCCCGCTCTGCTGCCACTCGGCGCCGGTCCGCTTGACCGTGCCGACCGGGGTGATGACGGCGGCCGTGCCGCAGGCGAAGACCTCGGTGAGGCTGCCGTTCTCGGTGTCGCGCTGCCACTGGTCGACGGAGACCCGCTCCTCCACGGCCCGGTAGCCGAGGTCGCCGGCGACGGTGAGCAGGGAGTCGCGGGTGACGCCCTCCAGGATGGAGCCGGTGAGGCTGGGCGTGACGATCCTGTCGCCGTACACGAAGTACAGGTTCATGCCGCCGAGTTCCTCGACCCACTTGTGCTCGACGGCGTCGAGGTAGCAGACCTGGTCGCAGCCCTTGCGGGCGGCCTCGGCCTGGGCGAGCAGGGACGCGGCGTAGTTGCCGCCGGTCTTGGCGTCGCCCATGCCGCCGGGGACGGCGCGGACGCGGTCCTCGGAGACCCAGATGGAGACCGGCTTGACGCCGCCGGGGAAGTAGGCGCCGGCGGGCGAGGCGATGACGAGGAAGAGGTACTCGCTCGCGGGCTTCACGCCGAGGCCGACCTCGGTGGCGATCATGAAGGGGCGCAGGTAGAGGGACTCCTCGCCGCCGTGGGCCGGCACCCATGCCTTGTCCTGCCCGACCAGGGCGTCGCAGGCGGCGATGAACGTCTCGACCGGCAGCTCCGGCATGGCCAGGCGGCGCGCGGAGCGCTGGAACCGCTCGGCGTTCTTCTCGGGGCGGAAGGTGGCGACCGAGCCGTCGGGCCTGCGGTAGGCCTTCAGGCCCTCGAAGATCTCCTGCGCGTAGTGCAGCACCGTGGTGGCCGGGTCCAGGGAGATCGGCGCGTACGGGACGAGCTGCGCGTCGTGCCAGCCGCGGCCCTCGGTCCACTTGATCGTCACCATGTGGTCGGTGAAGTGGCGGCCGAAGCCGGGGCTGGCCAGGATGGCCTCGCGCTCGGCGTCGGAGAGCGGGCTGGCGGAGGGCTTGAGCTCGATCGTGGGCGTCGTCATGGGTTGATGTCCTTCACCGGTTGTAGTGACGGGCCGCGCTCACGCCTGTACTGCCAGTGGCCAGTGCTAGGACGTCCGAGCATTCCCTCATTCCGCGGCTCCGCGTCCGATTATCGCAAGCGGGTACCGCGGAAGAAATCGGCGTGAATGCGGCCCAGGGGTCGATGTTCCCACCCGGCGGCAGACATGCGGAAGCCGCCGGGTGCCAGGACCCGGCGGCTTCGACGTGTCGAGAGGCGCGCCGGATCAGCCGGCTACGCGTACGGCGAGCGCGTCACCGATCCCGGAGGTGCTGCGGGCGGGCTGCCCGACGCGCTCCGCGAGGTCGGCGGCGACCGCGTCCTCGATGCGGGCGGCCTCGGCCTCCAGGCCGAGGTGGCGCAGCAGCAGGGCGACGGAGAGCACGGTGGCGGTGGGGTCGGCCTTGCCCTGTCCCGCGATGTCCGGGGCCGAGCCGTGGACGGGCTCGAACATGGACGGGTACGCGCCGCTGGGGTTGATGTTCCCGCTGGCCGCGACGCCGATGCCGCCGGAGACGGCCGCGGCGAGGTCGGTGATGATGTCGCCGAAGAGGTTGTCGGTGACGATCACGTCGAACCGCTCGGGCTGGGTGACCAGGTAGATGGTCGCCGCGTCGACGTGCATGTACTCGGTGGTGACCTCGGGGAACTCCTCGGCCACCCTGGTGAAGACGTCCGTCCACAGGTGCCCCGCGAAGGTCAGCACGTTGTTCTTGTGGATCAGCGCCAGCTTCTTGCGGGGGCGGGCCTGGGCGCGGGCGAAGGCGTCGCGGACGACGCGCTCGACACCGAAGGCCGTGTTGACGGAGACCTCGGTGGCGACCTCGTGCTCGGTGCCCTTGCGGATGGTGCCGCCGTTTCCGGTGTACGGGCCCTCGGTGCCCTCGCGGACCACGACGAAGTCGATGGACGGCTGGCCCTTCAGCGGCGTGTCCACACCCGGCAGCAGCTTGGACGGCCGCAGGTTGACGTGGTGGTCGAAGGCGAAGCGGAGCTTGAGCAGGAAGCCGCGCTCCAGGACACCGGACGGCACGGACGGGTCGCCGATCGCGCCGAGCAGGATGGCGTCGTGCTGCTTCAGGGCGTCGAGGTCGGCGTCGGTGAGGGTCTCACCGGTGGCGCGGTAGCGCCGGGCGCCGAAGTCGTACTCCTTGGTCTCCAGCTTCACATCCTGCGGAAGGACGGCGGAGAGGACCTTCAGGCCTTCGGCCACGACCTCCTGGCCGATGCCGTCACCGGGGATCACTGCGAGATTGATGCTGCGAGACATGCGGGCACCCTACTCCTCGTCCCATGGGATGACATGGGCCGTCCGCGATACGGACACCCGGTCGGGGGACACCTCCTGCGCGCCGCCCGCCGTTCACCCGTGTGCCGGGCGGCCGTTGGCCGGCGCTGGGAAGTTCTCTGCCATGGACATCCCCGACTTCGGCATTCCGCCCGCGCTCGCCCGCCGGATGAGCATGGCGGAGCAGCACGAGTACCTGCGGCTGCGGCTGTCCCGGCGCCGCACGCTGGTGACGGCGGGCGCGGTGGCGAGCGGCCTGCTGGCGGGCTGCTCGGGCGGGTCCGCTTCGCGCGGCGCCACGGCGGGCGCGTCCCCGGCCACCGCCACGGCGTCCGGGGTGCCCGGCGCGGTGATCACCCCCTTCGGCCGGCACCTCGCCTTCGGCGCCGACCCGCGGACGCAGATGCGGATCTCCTGGCAGGTGCCGCTCGCGGTGCGCCGGCCCTACGTCCGGATCGGCCTGCGCCCCGACGACCTCGGCCGGAGGATCACGGCGGAGGTGCGCGACCTGCGCACGCCCGAACTGGCGGGCGTCCGCCCAGCGGTCGAGCAGTACTACCTGCACGCGGCCCTGGACGGCCTGCGGCCCGGCACCACGTACTACTACGGCGTCGGCCACGAGGGCTTCGACCCGGCCGCCCCGCCGAACCGGCCGACCATCGCGTCCTTCCGCACCGCGCCCGCGAGCCCGCCCGAGCGCTTCGTGTTCACGGCCTTCGGCGACCAGGGGGTGAGCGACGAGGCGGTGGCCAACAACCGTCTGCTGCTGCGCCAGAACCCGGCCTTCCACCTCCACGCGGGCGACATCTGCTACGCGAACCCGACGGGCCGCGGCAAGCAGTCCGACACCTTCGACGCCTCCCAGTGGGACCGGTTCCTGAAGCAGACCGAGCCGGTGGCCAAGTCCGTGCCGTGGATGGTGACGACCGGCAACCACGACATGGAGGCCTGGTACTCACCGGACGGCTACGGCGGCCAGCTGGCCCGCTTCTCCCTGCCCGACAGCGGCTTCGACCCGCGCACGGCACCGGGCGTGTACGCGTTCCGGTACGGCAACGTCGGCGTGGTGGCGCTGGACGCGAACGACGTGTCGTACGAGCTGCCGGCCAACCACGGCTACACGGAGGGCAGGCAGACGGCGTGGCTGGCCCGCACGCTCAAGGAGCTGCGGGCGGCGCGGGACATCGACTTCGTCGTCGTCTTCTTCCACCACTGCGCCTACTCCACGTCGACGCACGCCTCGGACGGCGGCGTGCGCGCCGCGTGGCTGCCGCTGTTCACCGAGCACCGCGTGGACCTGGTCATCAACGGCCACAACCACGTGTACGAGCGGACCGACGCCATCCGCGGCGGCGAGGTCGGCAGGCCCGTACCCGTCGGCGGGTCGACCGATCCGGCGCGGGACGGGATCGTGTACGTCACCGCGGGCGGCGGCGGCAAGGACCTGTACGGCTTCCCGGCGGGTGTCGGGGAGAGCTACGAGGGCGAGGTCGCCGACCGCGAGTCGGTCGCCACCTTCCGCTGGACGAAGTCGCGCAAGGCCGAGCCGGAGACGGTCGAGTGGTCCCGGGTCCGCCACCGCGGCTTCTCCTTCCTCAGGGTCGAGGCGGAGGCCGGCGCGGCACCGCGGCTGTCGGTGTCGGCGCTGACGCCGGGCGGCGAGCGGATCGACCACTTCGAGGTGCGGCGCGGCGGCTGACGGCGCGCCGCCGGGTGCGGCTGCTCGGACCCGGGGCGGGCTCAGTGCCCGGTGGAGCCGCCGTTGTCCCTGCGGTCGAGGGCGCGCTGGAGGGCGGCGGCGGCGTTCTGGCGGTCGGACTCGCTCGTGCGGGACACGTGGCGGACTCGGCGGCGGACGGTCGTCTCGGCCATGGGGAATCGACTCCTTCGAGTCAACGGAGTGCAGACAAGGGGTTTCGAGACGCCGGGTGGGCGGGGAGCGGCGCCGCAGGGGTTGCCTGCGCGGGGCGCGCGCTCACGACCGCCATTCGCTTGATCGAGCGAGACGTTCGGCTCCTACAAAAGTAGGTGAGGACCGCGCCGCTGTCTCCACAATTACTCGGGCTTCCTACTATCTGAGACGGCACGACGACGCCCCCGGCCCCGGCCGTGGCCGGGAACCGGGGGCGGGGCCGCCGGGCGGGCCGGTCGTCAGCCCATGTGCGGGTAGGTGTAGTCGGTCGGCGGGACGAGCGTCTCCTTGATGGCGCGGGTCAGGGTCCAGCGCATCAGGTTCTGCGGGGCGCCGGCCTTGTCGTTGGTGCCGGAGGCCCGGCCGCCGCCGAAGGGCTGCTGGCCGACGACGGCGCCGGTCGACTTGTCGTTGATGTAGAAGTTGCCCGCCGCGTAGCGCAGCTTCTCCATCGTGTACGCCGCCGCGGCGCGGTCGTTGGCGATGACCGAGCCGGTGAGGGCGTAGTCGGACACCGACTCCATCTGCGTCAGCATCTCGTCGTACTTGTCGTCCTCGTAGACGTACACGGCGAGGATCGGACCGAAGTACTCGGTGCGGAACACCTCGTTGTCCGGGTCGCTGCACTCGATGACGGTCGGGCGGACGAAGTAGCCCACCGAGTCGTCGTAGGAGCCGCCCGCGACGATCGTGCAGGTGGGGTCCTCCTTGGCGCGGTCGATGGCGGCCTTGTTCTTGGCGAAGGCACGCTCGTCGATGACGGCGCCGACGAAGTTCGACAGGTCGGTGACGTCACCCATCGTGATGCCGTCGACCTCGGCGGCGAACTCCTCCTTGAAGCCGGAGTTCCAGATCGAGGCGGGCACGTACGCGCGGGAGGTGGCGCTGCACTTCTGGCCCTGGTACTCGAAGGCACCGCGGGTCAGCGCCGTCTTCAGGATCGCGCGGTCGGCGGACGGGTGGGCGACGAGGAAGTCCTTGCCGCCGGTCTCGCCGACCATGCGCGGGTAGGTGCGGTACTTCTCGATGTTGTTGCCGACCGTCTTCCACAGGTACTGGAAGGTCTTGGTCGACCCGGTGAAGTGGATGCCGGCGAGGTCCCGGTGGGCCAGGGCGACCTCGGAGACCTCGATGCCGTCGCCGGTGACGAGGTTGATGACGCCCTTGGGCAGACCGGCCTCCTCCAGCAGCTCCATGAGCAGCACGGCGGCGAGGGTCTGCGTCGGGGACGGCTTCCACACCACGACGTTGCCCATCAGCGCGGGCGCGGTGGGCAGGTTGCCCGCGATCGCCGAGAAGTTGAAGGGCGTGATCGCGTAGACGAAGCCCTCCAGCGGGCGGTGGTCGAGGCGGTTCCACACGCCCGGGGAGTTCGCCGGGGGCTGCTCGGCCAGGATCTGCCGGGCGTAGTGGACGTTGAACCGCCAGAAGTCGACCAGCTCGCAGGGCGTGTCGATCTCGGCCTGCTGGGCGGTCTTGGACTGGCCGAGCATGGTGGCGGCGGCGATGGTCTCGCGCCACGGGCCCGCCAGCAGTTCGGCGGCGCGCAGGATGATCGCCGCGCGGTCGTCGAAGGACATCGCGCGCCAGGCCGGGGCGGCGGCCAGGGCGGCGTCGATCGCGTCCCGGGCGTCCTGCTGGGTGGCGTGCCGGAAGGTGCCGAGGACGGCCTTGTGGTTGTGCGGCTGCACGACCTCGAAGGGCTCGCCGCCGCCCATCCGCTTCTCGCCGCCGATGGTGCAGGGCAGCTCCCTGGGGTTGTCGGCCAGCTCCTTGAGCCTGGCCTCCAGGCGGGCACGCTCGGGTGAGCCGGGGGCGTAGCCGTGCACCGGCTCGTTGACGGGGGTGGGGACCTGGGTCACAGCGTCCATGGGTTCCGTAACTCCTTGTTGAGCGGGTGGGTGGGGCTCAGCCCTTGCTGACCATCGAGCGGACGAAGAACCGCAGGTTGGCGGGCTTCTCCGCGAGACGGCGCATGAAGTAGCCGTACCAGTCGGTGCCGTAGGCGGTGTAGACGCGCATGCGGTGACCCTCGGCGGCCAGCCGCAGGTGCTCGTCGCCGCGGATGCCGTAGAGCATCTGGAACTCGTACTCGTCCAGTTTGCGCCCCGCGGCCCGGGCGAGTTCCTGGGCGATGGAGATCAGGCGCGGGTCGTGCGACCCGATCATGGGGTAGCCGTCGCCCTCCATCAGCGTGCGGAGGATGCGGACGTACGCCCTGTCGATCTCGTGCTTGTGCTGGTGGGCGACTTCGGCGGGCTCCTTGTACGCGCCCTTCACGAGCCGCACCCGGCTGCCGTTCGCGGCGAGGCGGCGGGCGTCGGCCTCGGTGCGGAAGAGGTACGCCTGGATGACGCAGCCGGTCTGCGGGAAGTCCTTCCGCAGCTCCTCGTGGATGGCGAACATCGAGTCGAGGGTGGTGTGGTCCTCGGCGTCCAGGGTGACCGTGGTGCCGATCTCCGCGGCGGCCTCGACCACCGGCCGGACGTTCTTCAGCGCCAGCTCGTGACCGCCGTCCAGCGCCTGCCCGAACATCGACAGCTTCACCGACATCTCGGCGCGCGGGCCGAGCTCCAGCGGCTTGAGCCGGTCGATCAGCTCCAGGTAGGCGTCCCGGGCGGCCTCGGCCTGCGCGGGAGTGGTGATGTCCTCGCCGACGACGTCCATCGTCAGCTCCAGGCCCCTGCCCGCGAGGTCCTCGATGATCGGCAGGACCTCGTCCACGGTCTCGCCGGGGATGAACCGGTTGACCACCTGCTTGGTCACGGGGGCCGCCGAGACCAGGCGTCGCATCCGGTCACTGCGCGACGCGGCGAGAATCACGGGACCCAGCACGGGGCACCTCCACTGGACGACCGACACGAGGCCGTGACCCGACGATCCGGATACGGCACGGAGAACCACCGTGAAACCTAAGGATCCCCCCGATCGTCGGCCATCGACAGCTGTCACGCATCCGTGCCCCAGATCTCAGACAGATGTATGAAGGTGTCCCTGGTGTGCGGCAGAATGCCCGGGTGACGTCCGAACACAGGGGTGACTACCAGGAGCTGGTGGACGAGATCTCCGAGCTGCTCGGCGCCCCGGCGACGCTGGAGAACCGCGACTTCGAGCTGATCGCCTTCGGCGCCTACGACAGCGAGGGCGACCTCGACCCCTCGGCCCTCGACCCGGTCCGCACCCGCTCGATCCTCACGCGCCGCTCGACACCCGCGGTCCGCGCCTGGTTCGAGGGCTTCGGCATCACCCGCGCGACGGGCCCGGTCCGCATCCCGCCGAGCACGGAGGCGGGCGTCTACCGGGGCCGCATCTGCCTGCCGGTACGCCACCGGGGCGTCGTCCTCGGCTACGTCTGGCTGCTGGACGGCGACCCCGGCCCCGGCGAGCGGCAGCTGGCCGCCGCCATGCGGGTCGCGGCACGGATCGGGGCGCTGCTCGCCGACGAGGCCCAGCACGGCGCCGACCTCACCCGCGAGCTGCGCGCGGTGCTGACCGCCGAGCGCGACTGGCAGCGGGACATGGCGGTCGCCGAGCTGCGCGCCGCCCTCGGCGCCCGCGCCGACGCCCTGCACACGGTGGTGTGCGTGGCCCCGTGGCCGTCGGCCGACCCGGACGACGCCCCGTCGGTCCGTACGGTCCCGGGCGCGACGGCGCTGTGCACCCTGCCGTGGGGCACGGCGTCCCTGTCCCTCGCCCTGCTGGTCCGGCTCCGGTCGGCGGACGTCCCCGCTCCGGCGACATCGGCGGCGGCCCGGCTGCTGGAGAGGGCGCGCGGGAGCACGGCTTCCGGGGGTGCGGCGGGTGCCGGGCCTCGGGTCGCCGCCGGGATCGGGGTCGCGCGCGCCGGGCTGGCCGAGCTGGGGGCGGCCTGGCGGGAGGCGTCGGCCGCGGCCCGCGCCGCCCTGGCGGAGCCCCGGCTCGGCCCGGTCGCCGACTGGACGTCGATCGGCCCGTTCCGCCTGCTGACGGCGCTGCCCCCGAACGCCCCGCGGGACCCGGTCGTACGCCCGCTGCTGTCCCCCGCCCACCGTGGACTCGCCCGCACCGCCGAGGTCTACCTCGACCGCGCGGGCCAGGCCGGCCGCACCGCCGCCGAGCTGGGCATCCACCGCCAGACCCTGTACTACCGCCTGTCCCGCGTCGAGAAGCTGACGGGCCTGGACCTGGACGACGGCGAGGACCGCCTGCTGCTGCACATGGCCCTCAAGGCACACCGGCTCCGACCGCAACACGAAGCCGGGCGAGCCGAATGACTCGGCTCGCCCGGCGCCCGTCCACCCGTGTCAGGTGAGGTTCACCGACCGCGCCGACGTGGCCCCGATCTCCTCGGCGAGCTCCGCCAGCACCGCGGAGCCGACCGTGTCGTCCACCGTCAGCACCGCCAGCGCCTCCCCGCCGGCCGCCGCACGGGCGACCTGCATGCCGGCGATGTTGATGCCCGACTCGCCGAGGATGCGGCCGACCGTGCCGACGACACCGGGACGGTCCTCGTAGCGCAGCACCACCATGTGGTCGGCGAGCGCGAGGTCGACGTCGTACTCCCCGACGGCGACGATCTTCTGCACGTGCTTCGGGCCGGTCAGCGTGCCGGAGACCGACACCTCCTCGCCGGTGCCGAGCGTGCCGCGCACGGTGACGACGTTGCGGTGGTCGGCCGACTCCGAGCTGGTCGTCAGCCGCACCTCGACGCCGCGCTCCTGCGCGAACAGCGGGGCGTTGACGTACGACACCGTCTCGTCCACGACGTCCTCGAAGACACCCTTGAGGGCGCTGAGCTCCAGCACCTTCACGTCGTGCTGGGTGATCTCGCCGTACACCTCGACGTCGAGGCGGACCGCGACCTCGCCGGCGAGCGCGGTGAAGATGCGGCCGAGGCGCTCAGCGAGCGGCAGGCCCGGCTTGACGTCCTCGGCGATGACACCGCCCTGGACGTTCACCGCGTCCGGGACCAGCTCACCGGCGAGGGCCAGGCGCACCGACCGGGCGACGGCGATACCGGCCTTCTCCTGCGCCTCGTCCGTGGAGGCACCGAGGTGCGGGGTGCACACGACCTGGTCGAACTCGAACAGCGGCGAGTCCGTGCACGGCTCCTTCGCGTACACGTCCAGGCCGGCGCCGGCGACGCGGCCCTCCTTGAGCGCCGAGTACAGCGCCTCCTCGTCGACGATGCCGCCGCGCGCGGCGTTGACGATGCGGACGCTCGGCTTGACCTTGCGCAGCGCCTCGTCGCCGATCAGGCCGAGGGTCTCGGGGGTCTTGGGCAGGTGGACGGTGATGAAGTCGGAGACCTCGAGCAGCTCGTCCAGCGACAGCACCTTCACGCCCATCTGCGCGGCGCGCGCGGGCTGCACGTAGGGGTCGTAGGCGACGACCTTCATGCCGAAGGCGGACATGCGCTGGGCGACGAGGGCGCCGATGCGGCCCAGGCCCACCACACCGAGGGTCTTCTCGGCCAGCTCGACACCGGTGTACTTGCTGCGCTTCCACTCGCCGTTCTTCAGCGCGGCGTTCGCCTGCGGGATGTTGCGGGCGGTGGCGATGATCAGGCCGCAGGCCAGTTCGGCGGCGGTCACGATGTTGGAGGTCGGGGCGTTGACGACCATCACGCCGGCCTTGGTGGCGGCGGAGACGTCGACGTTGTCGAGGCCGACGCCGGCTCGCGCGACGACCTTCAGTTTGCGCGCGGCGGCGATCGCCTCGGCGTCGACCTTGGTGGCGGAGCGGACCAGGATGGCGTCCACATCGGCGATGGCCGGGAGCAGCTCGGCCCGGTCGGCCCCGTTGCAGTGCCGGATCTCGAAGTCGGGGCCAAGCGCGTCGACGGTGGCGGGCGACAGCTCTTCAGCGATGAGTACGACGGGTTTCGAGCTCACGTGAGTCCTCACATGTCCAATGCGGACGGCCGTCCCGACGGCCGCATGCGGTGGAGGGTTGCTAGCCGCGTGGAAGACGCACGACGCTGTGGGCCTGACGCGTATGTTGCAGCAGTGTAGTGGCGCCGGGGCGTCGTCCTACGCCGCTTCGGAAGGATCACCCGTCCGTGGCGGGACGGGTGGGACAACGCCGTACCACCGACGTTACCCCTGGTGCGGCACGAGGGGCCGGAGCGTGCCGCTCCGGCCCCTCGGCCACAAGGCTCACGCCTCTTCGTCGACCCAGCTCATGAGCTTGCGCAGCTCCTTGCCGGTGGTCTCCAGCAGGTGCTCGGAGTCCTGCTTCTTGTACTCGTTGTACTTCTTCAGACCGCCGTGGTACTCGTCCATCCACTGCCGGGCGAAGGTGCCGTCCTGGATCTCGGCGAGGACCTTCTTCATCTCGGCCTTGGTGGCGTCCGTGATGATGCGCGGGCCGGTGACGTAGTCGCCCCACTCGGCGGTCTCGGAGATCGACCAGCGCATCTTCTCCAGGCCGCCCTCGTACATGAGGTCCACGATCAGCTTCAGCTCGTGCAGGCACTCGAAGTAGGCGATCTCCGGCTGGTAGCCCGCCTCGGTCAGCGTCTCGAAGCCCGCCTTCACCAGCGCCGCGGTGCCACCGCACAGCACGGCCTGCTCACCGAACAGGTCGGTCTCGGTCTCCTCGGTGAAGGTCGTCTTGATGACGCCGGCGCGGGTGCCGCCGATGCCCTTCGCATACGACAGGGCCAGCGCGAAGGCGTTGCCCGTGGCGTCCTGCTCGACGGCGGCGATGCAGGGCACGCCGCGGCCCTCCTCGTACTGGCGGCGGACCAGGTGGCCCGGGCCCTTCGGGGCGACCATGCAGACGTCCACGCCGGCCGGGGGCTTGATGAAGCCGTAGCGGATGTTCAGGCCGTGGCCGAAGAAGAGCGCGTCGCCGTCGCTGAGGTTCGGGGCGATGTGCTCCTCGTAGACCTGGGCCTGGACGGGGTCCGGGACGAGGATCATGATGACGTCGGCCTCGGCGGCGGCCTCGGACGGGCTCACCACGCGCAGGCCCTGCTCCTCGGCCTTCGTCTTGGACTGGGAGCCCTCGTGCAGACCGACGCGCACGTCGACACCCGAGTCACGGAGCGACAGCGCGTGGGCGTGGCCCTGGCTGCCGTAACCGATGACCGCGACCTTGCGGCCCTGGATGATGGACAGGTCGGCGTCGGCGTCGTAGAACAGCTCGGCCACTGTGGGTTCTCTCCTTGTGTGCAGGTGTTGCGGATCACCGTATGACGGTGGGGGAAGGGACGTTTCGGAGTCTCGGAATACGGGCGGTCGGTGCTGCCCGGCCGCCCGGTTTCCCGGCTATGCCGACCGGTCGAGAGCGCGCAGCGAGCGGTCCGTGATCGAACGGGCGCCGCGGCCGATCGCGATCGTGCCGGACTGGACCAGCTCCTTGATGCCGTACGGCTCCAGCATCTTCAGCATGGCCCCCAGCTTGTCGCTGGACCCGGTGGCCTCGATGGTCACGGCCTCCGGGGAGACGTCGACGGTCTTGGCGCGGAACAGCTGGACGATCTCCACGATCTGGGAGCGCGTCTCGCTGTCGGCGCGCACCTTCACCAGGACGAGTTCGCGCTGGACGGCCTGGGACGGCTCGAGTTCGACGATCTTCAGCACGTTGACGAGCTTGTTCAGCTGCTTGGTCACCTGCTCCAGCGGCAGGTCCTCGACGGTCACCACGATGGTGATGCGGGAGATGTCGGTGTGCTCGGTGACGCCCACCGCGAGCGAGTCGATGTTGAAGCCGCGCCGGGAGAACAGGGCGGCGATGCGGGCGAGGATGCCGGGGGTGTTCTCCACCAGGACGGAGAGCGTGTGCTTGGACATGTTCGGTGCTCTTCCTCGCTCAGTCGTCTTCGTTGTCGCCGAAGTCGGGGCGGACGTCCCGGGCGGCCATGATCTCGTCGTTGGAGGTGCCGGCGGCGACCATCGGCCAGACCATCGCGTCCTCGTGGACGATGAAGTCCACCACGACGGGGCGGTCGTTGACGGAGTTGGCCTCCTCGATGACCTTGTCGAGGTCCTCCGGGGACTCGCAGCGGATCGCGTAGCAGCCCATGGCCTCCGACAGCTTCACGAAGTCGGGGACGCGGGTGCCGGCGCTCGGTGAGGTGGCGTCGGCGCCGGGGCCGGAGTGCAGCACCGTGTTGGAGTAGCGCTGGTTGTAGAAGAGGGTCTGCCACTGGCGGACCATTCCGAGGGCGCCGTTGTTGATGATGGCGACCTTGATCGGGATGTTGTTCAGGGCGCAGGTGGTGAGCTCCTGATTGGTCATCTGGAAGCAGCCGTCGCCGTCGATCGCCCAGACCGTCCTGCCGGGTGCGCCGGCCTTGGCACCCATCGCGGCCGGGACGGCGTAGCCCATCGTTCCGGCGCCGCCGGAGTTGAGCCAGGTGGCGGGCTTGTCGTACTCGATGAAGTGCGCGGCCCACATCTGGTGCTGGCCGACGCCGGCCGCGAAGACCGTGCCCTCCGGGGCGAGTTTGCCGATCCGCTCGATGACCTGCTGCGGGGAGAGCGAGCCGTCCTCGGGCTGGTCGTAGCCGAGCGGGTAGGTCTCGCGCCAGCGGTTCAGGTCGTTCCACCAGGCGGTGTAGTCGCCGCGGTGGCCCTCGCTGTGCTCCTTCTGCACGGCCTGGACCAGATCGGCGATGACCTCGCGGGCGTCACCGACGATGGGCACGTCGGCGGCGCGGTTCTTGCCGATCTCGGCCGGGTCGATGTCGGCGTGGACGATCTTGGCGTACGGGGCGAAGCTGTCCAGCTTGCCGGTGACGCGGTCGTCGAAGCGGGCTCCGAGGGCGACGATCAGGTCGGCCTTCTGCAGCGCGGTGACGGCGGTGACCGCACCGTGCATGCCCGGCATTCCCACGTGCAGCGGGTGGCTGTCGGGGAACGCGCCGAGCGCCATCAGGGTGGTGGTGACGGGCGCTCCGGTGAGCTCGGCGAGGACCTTCAGCTCGGCGGTGGCGCCGGCCTTGAGGACGCCGCCGCCGACGTAGAGGACGGGCCGCTTCGCGGCGGTGATCAGCTTGGCGGCCTCGCGGATCTGCTTGGCGTGCGGCTTGGTCACCGGGCGGTAGCCGGGCAGGTCCATGACGGGCGGCCAGGAGAAGGTGGTCTTCGCCTGGAGGGCGTCCTTGGCGATGTCGACCAGGACCGGGCCGGGGCGGCCGGTGGAGGCGATGTGGAACGCCTGCGCGATGACCCGCGGGATGTCCTCGGCCTTGGTGACGAGGAAGTTGTGCTTGGTGATCGGCATGGTGATGCCGACGATGTCCGCCTCCTGGAAGGCGTCCGTGCCGATCGCCTTGGACGCGACCTGACCGGTGATCGCGACCAGCGGCACGGAGTCCATGTGGGCGTCGGCGATGGGCGTGACCAGGTTGGTGGCGCCCGGCCCCGAGGTCGCCATGCAGACGCCGACCCGGCCGGTGGCCTGCGCGTAGCCGGTGGCCGCGTGGCCGGCGCCCTGCTCGTGGCGGACCAGGACGTGGCGGACCTTGGTGGAGTCCATCAGCGGGTCGTACGCCGGGAGGATGGCGCCGCCGGGAATGCCGAATACCGTGTCGGCCCCGACCTCCTCGAGAGAGCGGATGAGGGACTGCGCGCCCGTGACGTGCTCGGGGGCCAGGTGCTGTCCTCCGGATCGGGGCCGCGGCTGCGGGTGATGGGCCCCGGTGGCCTGGTCGGTCATCGGCATTCTCTTCTCGATGCTGAGGGTTTTTGCGAGGTTTGTGCGGTGTACGCGTGCTGTGCGCCAGGTGCTGGTGCAACAAAAAACCCCTCGTGCCATAAGGCAAGCGAGGGGAGCGCGCCGGGTGGGGTCGCCGGGAGTTCCGGGGTCGATCCGGACGTCACCAGCTTCAGCCGACGCGCTTTCCAAGTACGAGAATTCGGGTGTGCATGGCACTGACCCTCCCCCCGGCACGCACCCACTGTCAAGTGGGTGGGACGGGAGTCTCATTATGTGAGCGCAGGGCCGTCCCGCCTCGGAGGACGGCCGTCACTCCACTGGAGTACACGCCCGTGGCGCCACCCGCGTACGCCGGTTCGGCCGGTCCGTGCGGCACCGGATAGTGGCCCGCGGTGAGGGCCCGGCGCAGCCGGTATTCGTCCAGCGGACCGGAGAAGGCCATGCCCTGCCCGTGGGTGCAGCCCATCGCGCGCAGGGCGACGACCTGCTCGGGCAGGTCCACCCCGTCGGCCACGGACTCCAGCCCGAGGTCGGTGGCGATGCGCAGCAGCCCGCTGGTGATCTTGTGCAGCCGGGCGGACTCCACGACGCCCTCCACCAGACTGCGGTCGAGTTTCAGTATGTCGACGGGGAGCCTCCTGAGGGCCGTGATCGTGCCGTAGCCGCTGCCGAAGCCGTCCAGCGCGATCCGGACGCCGACGCGCTTGAGGGCGCCGAGGCGGCGCTCCAGCTCGTCCAGTCCGGCGCGCGGGTCGCTGTCGGCCAGCTCGATCACCAGCGAGCCGGGCGACAGCCCGTGCCGGGTGAGGAGCGCCTCGACGGAGCCGAGCGGCATGGCGCGGTCCAGCAGCCCCCGGGCGCCGATCCGGACGGCGACGGGGACGGACAGCCCGGTCGCGGCGCGTGCGGCGGCCTGCTCGACGGCCTCCTCCAGCACCCACCGGCCCAGCTCGGCCGTCTTGTCGCTGTCCTCGGCGACCCGCAGGAACTCGGCCGGTGTGAACAGCACGCCCTGCGACGAGCGCCAGCGGGCCTGGGCGCACACGGACGTGATCCGGCCGTCCTGGAGGGAGACCACCGGCTGGTGCAGCAGGGCGAACTCGCCGTCGTTGAGCGCGGCACGCAGGCGCGTGGCCAGCTCCGCCTTGCGGACGACGTCCTGCTGCATCTGCGGTTTGTACAGCTCGACGCGGCCCTTGCCGCCGGCCTTGGCGCGGTACATGGCGAGGTCGGCGTTGCGCAGCAGTTCGCCCGCGCCGATGCCCGGCTCCGCGAAGGCCACGCCGATGGAGGCGTTGACGCGGACGTCGTTGCCGTCGATGAGGTAGGGCTGGGACAGCGTCAGCCTGAGGCGGTCGGCGAGTTCCAGGATGTGCCGTTCCCGGTCGGTGCGCTCGCGCGTACCGTCCCCGACGATCAGGGCCGCGAACTCGTCGCCGCCCAGCCGGGAGGCCGTGTCGCCCTGCCGGACGGCCTCCCGGAGCCTGCGGGCGGCCTGGACGAGGAGTTCGTCGCCGGCCTGGTGCCCGATGGTGTCGTTGACGGCCTTGAAGCCGTCCAGGTCGATGAAGAGGACCGCCGTGCCGCGCAGGGCGGTGCCGCGGTCGCCGGACCGCCGGCCGGTGAGCGCCTGCTGGACCCGCTTGGTGAACAGCGTGCGGTTGGGCAGGTCGGTCAGCGGGTCGTGCTCCGCGTTGTGCTGCAACTGCGCCTGGAGGCGGACGCGTTCGGTGACGTCGCGGCTGTTGAAGAGGAGGCCGCCGTGGTGGCGGTTGACGGTCGACTCGACGTTCAGCCAGCCGCCGTCGCCGGACCGGAAGCGGCACTCGATGCGCGTCGTGGGCTCGTCGGCCGGGCCCGCGGCGAGGAACCTGCGCACCTCGTGCACCACGCGCCCCAGGTCCTCCGGGTGGATCAGGCTGGACAGCTCCTGGCCGACCAGTTCCTCCGCGGGCCGCCCGTAGACACCGGCGGCGGCCGGGGAGACGTACCGGAGGATGCCGCTGGGCGCGGCGATCATGATGACGTCGCTGGAGCCCTGCACCAGGGAGCGGAAGTGGTTCTCCTTCTGCGCCAGTTCCTGGGTGAGGGTGATGTTGTCGAGCAGCATGATCCCCTGCCGCACGACGAGCGCGAGCACCACGGTGCCGCAGGTGATGAGCACGACGCGGTCGACGCTGCGGCCGTTGAGGACGTTGTAGAGGATTCCCAGGGTGCACACGGCGGCCGCGAGGTACGGGGTGAGCGCGGCCAGGGAACCGGCGATGGGCCGGGCGGCCGTGCAGCGCGTGGGGTCGCCGGTGGGCGCGGGCGGCGGCGGGCGGTGGGCGCCCGCGGGCCGGCCGGGCAGGTGCTCGTGCACCACGCGCGTGTGCCCGTCCGTGTGCGGCGCGCCGGCGTCCCGGGGCCCGGCCCACGGGGCGTACGCCAGCAGCAGTGAGCCGGCGAACCAGCCCGCGTCGAGCAACTGGCCCGAGCGGTAGCTGTCCTGGAACAGCGGCGAGGTGAACAGGGCGTCGCACATCACGGTCAGGCCGAGCCCGCCGATCGCGGTGTTGAGCACCGTGCGGTTCACCGAGGAGCGCCGGAAGTGCAGCGCGAGCACCATGCTGACCAGCACGATGTCCAGCAGCGGGTACGCCAGCGACAGCGCGGTGTGCGCGACGCCCGGCCCTTCGGACTTGGCGGCCTGCGCGAGGGCCAGGCTCCACGCCAGTGTCAGCAGGGAGCCGCCGATCAGCCAGGCGTCCAGGGCGAGGCAGACCCAGCCCGCCTTGGTCACGGGCCGTTTGGCGAGCACCAGCAGCCCGACGATCGCGGGCGGCGCGAAGCACATGAAGAACAGGTCGGCGTACGAGGGGCTGGGCACGGGAAGGCCGAGAACCACCTCGTACCAGCCCCAGACCAGGTTGCCCAGGGACGCCATCGCCGAGGAGAAGCCGAACAGCAGCCAGGCGAGCCGGAACCGGACCCGTACGCTGCGGGCGTACAGCAGGCAGGAGACGGCGGCGGCAGCGGCGGCGGCGCTGAGCCCGAAGTCGCCCATGACGAGGGCCAGTTGCCGCGATCCCCAGCCGACCGCGGCGCCGACGGCGTAGCCCGCGCACACCAGGGCGAGGGCGAGGTGGTGGACCAGGCGGCCCGGGGCGTCGGCGGTGGCCGGCGGGCGGGGCCGCGCGGCGCCCGGTACCGGCTGTGTGCGCAGCGCGCCGTCGAGGACCGGCGCGGGAGGCGGCGGCGCGCTCACCGGTCCCTCCCGGTGCGCGTCGGCCCCGGGTGCCGGCGGCGCGGGTGCGCGGGCTGGGCGTGCCTCCTGCGGCTGCCGTGCCTGCGGTGCTGGCTGTGCCGGTTGTGATGGCTGTGAAGATCGCTGTGCAGATCGCCGTGGGGGGCGTGGCAGCCGCGTCTGCGCGCGGCCGTCCGCCAGGGTCGCCGCCGGCGGCCCCGCCGCATCGGATCGCTCGTCCATAGGCCGTGCATCGCCCGTCGCCCCCCTCGCAGTTGTGCATGTCCGTCCCCGGCGCCGAACGGTGCGCGGCGCAACCCCTGTCGGGACGATACACCAGTATCGTCACTCAGGGACATAGGTTCTCTACGCTCCGTGACGACCAGGAATGATGCGAGTACCCACCGCTTCCGCGAAGTAGCGGACGGTACTCGAACCGCGTCAAACGCCGTCCTTGCCCGTCGTCAGAACCACGTTCCGCAGCGGCTCCCGGTTCACGAACCGGCTCAGCTGGTCCACCAGCAGACGTTGGGCGCGCGGCATGAACGCGGACGTGGGCCCGCCGACGTGCGGGCTGATCAGCACGCCCGGCGCCCGCCACAACGGGTGCTCGCGGGGCAGGGGTTCGGGGTCGGTGACGTCGAGGGCGGCGGTGATGCGGCCGCTCTCCACCTCCGCGAGCAGGGCCTTGGTGTCGACGACGGCGCCGCGCGCGACGTTGACGAGGAGCGCGCCGTCCTTCATCCGCGCGAGGAAGTCGGCGCCGGCCAGGCCCCGGGTGGCGTCGGTGAGGGGCGTGGTGAGGACGACGACGTCCGCCTCCGGGAGCAGGGCGGGCAAGTCGGTGAGCGGATGCACCGGGCCGCGCGCCGTGGTGCGCGCGGAGCGCGCGACGCGCGCCACCCGCGCGACCTCGAACGGCACGAGCCGGTCCTCGACGGCGGCGCCTATCGATCCGTACCCGACGATCAGCACGGTCCTGTCGGCCAGCGCGGGCCGGAACCCGCCGAGCCACTCGCCGCGGTCCTGGGCGCGCACGTAGTCGGGCAGGCCGCGCAGGGACGCCAGGATCAGGGCGAGGGCGAGTTCCGCGGTGCTCGCCTCGTGCACCCCGCGCGCGTTGCACAGCCGTACGCCGGGACGCAGGTGCGTCAGGCCCGGCTCGACGTGGTCGGTGCCCGCCGACAGGGTCTGCACGACCTCGACGGAGGCCATCTCGGGCAGCGGGCGCTGCCCGAGGCCCGGCGGCTTCATGTACGGCACGACATAGAAGGCGCAGTCGGCGGGGTCGGCCGGGTACTCCTCGGCGCCGTCCCAGAAGCGGTAGACGGGCCCCTGCGGGAGGCCCTCGATCTCTTGCGGCGGGATGGGGAGCCACACGTCAGCAGTCATGCCAGGAGGCTATGTCAGGGGCCACAGGGCGCAGAGGTTAGGTTGGGGGCGCCAGGAGAGGGAGGGTCCGAGCAGGTGGAGCGCAGGACGATCGGCGCGGCGGCGCTCTCGGTGGGGGCCGTCGGACTCGGGTGCATGCCGATGAGCTGGGCGTACAGCACCTCGCGGCAGCGGGGCGACGAGTCGCTCAGGGCGGTGCACCGGGCGCTGGACCTGGGGTCGACGCTGCTGGACACGGCCGACATGTACGGCCCGTTCACCAATGAGCTGCTGCTGGGGCGGGTGCTGAAGGAGCGGCGGGCCGACGCCTTCGTGTCGACGAAGGTGGGGCTGCTGGTCGGCGATCAGCACCTCGTGGCCAACGGCCGCCCCGGGTACGTGAGACGGGCGTGCGACGCGTCGCTGCGGCGGCTGCAGACGGACGTCATCGACCTCTACCAGCTGCACCGGGCCGACCCGGAGGTGCCGGTCGAGGAGACCTGGGGCGCGATGGCGGAGCTCGTGCAGGCCGGAAAGGTACGGGCGTTGGGGCTGTGCGCGGTGGGTGCGCGGCCGGCGCGGCGGCCGGGGGCGCGGCTGCACGACGGCACGCTGCGGCAGCTGGAGCGGGTGCAGCAGGTGTTCCCGGTGAGCGCGGTGCAGGCCGAGCTGTCGGTGTGGTCGCGGGAGGCGCTGGAGGCGCTGCTGCCGTGGTGCGAGGCGCGCGGGATCGGTCTCCTCGCCGCGATGCCGCTCGGCAGCGGCTTCCTGACCGGCACGCTGACGCCCGGCGAGGGCTTCGAGCCGGACGACCCGCGGGCCCGGCACCCGCGCTTCACGGCCGAGATGATGGCCGCGAACCAGCCGATCGTCGCAGGGCTGCGCCGCGTCGCGGCCCGGCACGGCGAGGCGGTCACCCCGGCGCAGGTGGCGCTGGCATGGGTGCTGGCGCAGGGCCGGCACGTGGTGCCGGTGCCGGGAGCCAAGCAGGAACGTTGGGTCACCCAGAACGCGCGGGCCGCGGCCCTCGGGCTCACCGAACGGGACCTGGCGGAGGTGGCGGCGCTGCCGCCCGCGCAGGGCTCGTGGGACTGAGGAGGTGCGGATCGGGAACCCGCCGGGCCCGGGCGGTGTATGACAAGGGAGAACCCACCGCGTCGAAGGGACCACCATCGTGCAACGTCGAGCCGCGACGGCCGCGCTGGCCACCGCCCTCCTGCTGACGGCCGGCTGCTCCTCCGACGGCGGCGGAGCACCCGACGGCGACAGGAGCACTCCGGCGAGTACGCCGGCCCGGTCGTCGCCCCCGCAGCGGGACGCCGAGCAGGGGCCGCCCGCCAAGGGCACGGTGACGGTGGTCCGCACGGTCGCCACCGGTCTGGACAGCCCCTGGGGCCTCGCCCCGCTCCCCGGCGGCGGCCTGCTGGTGTCCTCCCGGGACGACGCGACGATCACGCGGATCGACGAGAAGACCGGCAGGAAGACCGAGCTGGGCGAGGTGCCGGGCGTCGTCCCGGAGGGCGAGGGCGGCCTGCTCGGCATCGCCCTCTCCCCCGGCTTCGCCTCCGACCACATGGTCTACGCGTACTTCACCTCGGCCTCCGACAACCGCGTCGTGCGCATGCTGTACGACGCGAAGAAGCCCGCCGGTGAGCAACTGGGCGCCCCGGACACGGTGTTCAGGGGCATCCCGAAGGGCTTCGTGCACAACGGCGGCCGGATCGCGTTCGGGCCGGACCGGATGCTGTACGTCGGCACGGGCGAGAGCGGCGACACGAGCCTGTCCCAGGACAAGAAGTCCCTGGGCGGCAAGATCCTACGGCTGACGCCGGAGGGCGAGCCCGCGCCGGGCAACCCGTTCCCCGACTCCCCGGTGTACTCGTACGGGCACCGCAATGTGCAGGGGCTCGCCTGGGACGGCAAGCAGCGCCTGTTCGCGGCGGAGTTCGGCCAGAACACCTGGGACGAGCTGAACGCGATCGAGCCGGGCGGCAACTACGGCTGGCCGGAGGCGGAGGGCCGCTCGGACGACGCCCAGTACCGCAGCCCGCTCGCCCAGTGGGGCACCGACGAGGCGTCCCCGAGCGGTATCGCGTTCGCCGCGGGCTCGGTGTGGATGGCGGGTCTGCGGGGCGAGCGGCTGTGGCGCGTGCCGCTGAAGGGCACCGGGGCCGCGGCGGACCCGCAGGCCTTCCTGGAGGGCGACCACGGCCGGCTGCGCACGGTGGTGGCGGCGGGCGGCGACCGGCTGTGGCTGACGACCAGCAACACGGACGGCCGGGGCGACCCGAAGGACGGCGACGACCGGATTCTCGAACTGCGGGTGACCTAGGGCCCTAGTCGGCGGGCTGCTCAGCCCACCGTCTCGGCGGCGAGGGCGTCGGCCGGGAACAGGCCCTCGCGGTGGGCCAGGGCCGCCGCCTCCCCGCGGCCCGTGACCCCCAGCTTGGCCAGGATGTTCGACACGTGGACGCTGGCGGTCTTCGGGGAGATGAACAGTTCCCCGGCTATCTGGCGGTTGGTGCGTCCGAGGGCGACCAGGCGCAGGACGTCCCGCTCCCGGCTGGTGAGGCCGAGGGCCTCGGCGGGGTCCGCCGGGGCGGGCTCCGGGGCGCGGTGGCCCAGGGTGAGCCGGGCGCGCTGGGCGAGGAGGGTGACGGCGTCGGCGAGCGGGCGGGCGCCGAGGTGGCCGGCGACGGCGTGCGCGAGGCGGAGCAGTTCGGTGGCGCGGGCGCGCTCGTCGTCGCCGCCGGCGGCCAGCACGGACGCGGCGAGCCGGTGCCGGACGCGGGCGAGGTCGTAGGGGCGTTCCAGGGGTTCGAAGGCGGTGACCACCTCGGACCAGGTGTCCGGGGTGTCGCGGCCCTCGGCGCGCAGGAGTTCGGCGCGGACCCATCTGTCGTGCGCGAGCCAGACCGGGGCGCCGGTGGTGAGGGTCCTGGTGGCCCGGAAGAGGCGGTCGAGGAAGGCGGCGCGGCCCTCCTCGAAGACGGTCCGGCCGCGGGCGTCGGCCTCGGCGGTGGCGGCGGCGAGCAGCAGCGGCCAGGCGTAGCGCTGGGTGCCGGGCGGGAAGCCGGCGGCCAGGGCGCGGTCCGCCTCGGCGCGGGCGTCGAGGAGCCGGCCCTCGGCGGCGGCGACGCCGATGCACAGGCGGGTCAGGGGGAGGTTGTTCTGCGGCATGGGGTCGTGGGTGCCGTAGGAGGCCCGCGCGTCGGCGAGCAGCCGGGCCGCCTCGGCGACCTCGCCGCGGGCGAGCGCGATGCCGGCCTGCTGGAGGCAGCCGCCGCCGCGGGGCTTGGCGGCCTGCCCGGTGCCCTGGGTGACCCTGGCCGCCGCGTCCGTCGCCTCGTCCCAGCGGCCCAGGGAGTACAGCGACTCGGCGAGGTTGAGCCACACCCAGCCCTCGGACTCCCGCAGGCCCCTGCGGCGGGTGAGGCGGACGCCCTCGCGCAGGATGCCGGCGGCCTCGGCCGAGCGGCCGACGCCCTCCAGGGAGGAGGGCAGGTTGATGTGGCTGCGGCCGAGCACCGCGGGGCGGTCCTGTGCCACGGCCAGGTCCCGCACCTCGTACATCTCGGCGAGCCCGGCCTCGATGTCACCGGCGTCGACCATCAGCCCGCCGAGGGTGAGCCGGGCGTTGAGCTCGATGTCGGCGGCGCCGACCATGCGCGCGTACTCGACGGCGCGCTCGGCGGCGGTGACGGCCTCCGGGCCGGGTTCGTGGAGCATGGCCCAGCCCGCGGCCATGGCGAGCACCTCGGCGTGCACCTCGGAGGGCGGCAGGCCGCGGACCAGTTCCTGCGCGGTGCCGATCTCCTGCCAGCCGTCGCCGCGGGCCAGCGCCTGGACGAGCCGGGAGCGCTGCACCCAGAACCAGGCGGCGCGCAGGGGGTCCGGCTCGTCGTCGAGCAGCCGCAGCGCCCGCTTGGTGATCTTCAGGGCGCGTTCGCGCTCTCCGCACCGCCGGCCGGCGACGGCCGCCTCGGCCATCAGGTCGAGGTAGCGCAGGGGGGCGACGGCGGGGTCGCAGCCACACGGAGGGTAGACCTCGGTGTAGTCGACGGGGCGCAGGGTGGCGCGGACCTCGTCGGGGGCGGTGTCCCAGAGGTCCATCGCCCGTTCCAGCAGCCGCAGTTGCTCGGAGTGGGCGTGCCGGCGGCGGGCCTCGACGGAGGCGGCGAGGACGGCGGGCAGGGCCTTGGCGGCGTCGTGCGCGTGGTACCAGTAGCTGGCCAGGCGCATCACGCGCTGGTCGGCGGGGACGAGCGCCGGGTCGGCCTCCAGGGCTTCGGCGTAGCGGCGGTTGAGGCGGGAGCGTTCGCCGGGCAGCAGGTCGTCGCTGACGGCCTCGCGGACCAGGGAGTGCCGGAAGCGGTAGCCGTCGCCGCCGGGCGCGGCGGTGAGCAGGTTGGCGTTGACGGCGGCCCGCAGCGCCTCGATGAGGTCGTCCTCGGCGAGCCGGGCGACGGCGGCGAGCAGCGGGTACTCGACGGTGGAGCCGCCCTCGGCGACGATCCGGGCGATGTTCTGCGCGCTTTCGGGCAGCGCCTCCACGCGGACCAGGAGCAGGTCGCGCAGGGAGTCGGTGAGGCCGGTGCGGCAGCCCTCGTGGGCGGCGACGGCGAGTTCCTCGACGAAGAAGGCGTTGCCGTCGGAGCGTGCGAAGATCTCGTCGACCTGGTCCGGGTCGGGGTCGCGGGCGAGGATGCCGGCGATCTGACGGCCGACCTCGGCGCGGTTGAAGCGGGCGAGTTCGAGGCGGCGGACGGTGCGCAGCCGGTCCAGTTCGGCGAGCAGGGGGCGCAGCGGGTGGCGGCGGTGGATGTCGTCGGCGCGGTAGGTGGCGAGGACGACGAGGCGGCCGGTGCGCAGGGTACGGAACAGGTAGGCGAGCAGGTGCCGGGTGGAGGCGTCGGCCCAGTGCAGGTCCTCCAGGACGACGACGACCGTGCGATCGGCGGCGAGGCGTTCCAGGAGGCGGACGGTGAGTTCGAAGAGGCGGGCGGTGCCGTCCTCGTCGTGCCGGCCGGCGGTGGCGTTGCCCAGTTCGGGCAGCAGGCGGGCGAGTTCGTCCTCCTGGCCGGCCGCCGCGGCGGCCAGTTCGCCGGGCAGGGCGCGGCGCAGGGCGCGCAGGGCGGTGGAGAACGGGGCGAAGGGCAGCCCGTCGGCGCCGATCTCGACGCAGCCGCCGACGGCGACGACGGCGCCGCCCCGGCCCGCGGCGCCGGTGAACTCCTCGACGAGGCGGGTCTTGCCGACGCCGGCCTCTCCGCCGATGAGCAGGGCCTGCGGCTCGCCCCGGGCCGCGCGGGCGAGCGCGCCGTGCAGGGTGTCCAGCTCGGCCGCGCGGCCGACGAACACGGGACTGACGGACCTGGTCTCCACGGGTCCGAGCATCGCACGCGGGTCGGACCGTGCGGCACTCGTTTTCGCGGGGGCGGGGGCACGGCGCGCGGGGAGGACGGCCGGCGGCCGGTCGTCCTCCCCCCGGCGGGCGCCCGTGCGGCGGGCCCGGACGGGTCCCGGGCCGTTCCGCGCCCGGCCGTTCACGCGGCCCGGGTGTAGCGGTGGGGCCGGGAGCGGTGCGTAGGGTCCTCCGGCTCCGTGGCGTCCTGTGGGCCGGTGCGGCGGGCGTCGAGGGCGGCGCGGACCTGGCGCTGGTGCTCGGCGCGCCGGATCAGGTCGGCGGAGCGGTACTGCTGCATCTCGTACTCGTACACGGTGTGTCCCCTGGTGGGTGGCCGGGGCCCGGCTCGTCCGGGCGGTGCCTCCACCTTCGTCTGCCGGGCGGTCCGGCCGCATCGGGCGTGTTCCGCATCTTGGGGGGCCGCGGGGACCTCAGACGTGCGTGAGGGGCCCGGGCGGGCTCCGTAAGGTGCTTACGGCAGGCCCGCGAAGGCCCCTCGGGAGGTGCGCGGGGTCAGCTCGTCGACGGCAGTCCGAGCAGGACGCCGGTGTACTTCAGGACGGCCAGCAGCAGGCCGATGACGCCGAGCGCGGCGCCGCCCCAGGCGACGGACTTGATCCAGCCGGCCTGCGGTCTGCCGGGCGCGCCGAACGCGGGCCGGGCGAGCACCACGGCGCCGGTGATCAGCGCGAGCAGGGCGAACAGGCCGCCCCACAGGGCGCTGGTCCGCCAGGCGTCGCCGTACACCGCGTCGACCTGCTCGGCGACGCCCGCCGACGACGACGTTCGCAGCTGGCCGATGAGCGTCTCGCGCGCGGCGGCCACGGTGCCGATCCAGCTGCCGGTGAGCGAGACGACGCCCAGCGCGGCGGACACGACGGCCCCGGCGCCCTGGCCGACGCCGGAGGGTCCGTCCGGCGCGTCCTGCCCGGCTGTGCCGGGGGCGTCGGCGGCCCCGGCCGCCTGCGCGTCCCCGGACTCGGTGGCGTCCACCGCCTCCTCCTCGTGGGCGGCCCCGGGGGCCTTGTCGGCCTCGGCGGCCTCGGTCGCGTCCACTGTCTTCGTTGCCATGCCCCGCACCGTACGGACGGAGTCTGAGAGTCTGCTTAATGATCGGCGCGTGCGGTGCGTGCCGCCCGCCACTCGGGGGCCAGCACGGACCACACCTCCAGGTCGTGCCGGACGCCGTGGTGGAGGTGGGCCTCGCGGCGGACGCCGTCGCGGCTCATGCCGAGCCGCCGGGCGACGTTGAGGCTGGGCTCGTTGCCGGAGGCGGCGACCCATTCCACGCGGTGGATGCCGCGTGCCTCGACGGCCCAGTCGATGAGCACCCGCATCGCGCGCGTGACGAGACCGCGCCCGGTGGCGTCGGGTTCCAGCCAGCAGCCGACCTCGCAGGTGCCGTTGTCGGCGTCGAAGTTCAGCACCAGCACTCCGCCGACGAGCCTGCCGCGAAGCCACAGGCCGTGCAGGGCCGCGGTGCCGGCGGCGCGCCGGTCGGCGTACCGCTGGAGGACCTCCCGGGCACCGTCGGTGTCCGCCGCCTGGGAGCCGAAGGGGACGAACCGGTTGATGAACGTGCGGCCCCGGTCCAGATGGGCCAGGAACTCCTCGGCGTGCCAGGGCTCCAGGGGCCGCAGTTCCGCGCCGTCGTCACCCAGTGATGTCGCGTACATCCCGCTGCCGTTCCTCCTCCGTCAGGACGTCCGCCACCTCGGCGTCCGTCGCGGCGGCCAGCCTCTCATGGGCGGCGCGGGCCTCGGGCGGCTCGATGCTGATACGGGGCAGGCGCTTGCCGAGCCAGGCCGGCAGCCACCAGTTGGCGCCGCCGAGCAGGTGCATCAGGGCGGGCACCAGCAGGGTGCGCAGGACGAAGGCGTCGAGGGCGACGGCGGCCGCGAGGGCGATGCCGAACATGGCGATCACGCGGTCGCCGCTGAGGACGAAGGCGAGGAAGACCGAGATCATGATGACCGCGGCGGAGTTGATCACCCGGCTGGTCTCGGCGAGGCCGACGCGGACGGCTCGCCGGTTGTCGCCGGTTTCCAGCCACTCCTCGTACATGCGGCTGACCAGGAAGACCTGGTAGTCCATGGAGAGGCCGAAGAGGACCGACACCATGATCACGGGCAGGAACGGCTCGATGGGCCCGGCGGCGCCGAGGCCGAGCAGTTCGCTGCCCCAGCCCCACTGGAAGATGGCGACGACGACTCCGAAGGCGGCGGCGACCGCGGCGACGTTCATCGCGGCGGCCTTCAGCGGGATGCCGACGGACCGGAAGGCCAGCAGGAGCAGCAGGCAGCCCAGGCCGATGACGACGCCGACGAAGACGGGCAGCTTGTCCACGATGACGTCGGCGAAGTCGTCGTAGCCGGCCGTCACGCCGCCGACCTGCACGTCGAGGGCGGTGCCGGTCTCGGCGCGCGGCAGGACGTCCGCGCGCAGCCGGTCCACGAGGTCGCTGGTGTGGCGCGACTGCGGGGCGGACTCCGGCAGGACGGTGAGGTACGCGGTGTCGCCGCCCGCGTCGTAGGTCACCGGGGTCACGGACGCGACGCCGTCGGTCTGGCGCAGGGTGGCGCCGAGGTTGCCGAGGGCGAGCCGGTCGTCGCCGCCGTGCACCTCGGTGACGAGGGTGAGCGGGCCGTTCACGCCGGGCCCGAAGCTGTCGGCGAGCAGGTCGTAGGCCTGGCGGGTGGTGGAGGTCTGCGGGCCGTTGCCCTGGTCGGAGGTGCCCAGGTGCAGGGAGAGCGTGGGCAGCGCGAGGACGGCCATGACGACGACGGCGATCGCGCCGAGCAGCTTGGGGTGCCGCTCCACGAACGCCGACCAGCGGGCGGCGAACCCGGTCGGCAGCTCCGGCTCGGGCCCGTGCTCGGCGAGGCGGCGCCGCTCGCGGCGGCTCAGGGCACGCATGCCGATGAACGACAGCAGGGCGGGCAGCAGCGTCACGGACGCGGCGACGGTGAGGACGACGGTGAGCGAGGCGGCGACGGCGACGCCGTTGAGGAAGCTCAGCCGGAGGATGAGCATGCCCAGCAGGGCGATGCACACGGTCGCGCCCGCGAAGACGACGGCGCGTCCGGTGGTCGCCACGGCGCTGGTGGCGGCCTCGGTGACGGACAGCCCGCGTTTCAGGCCGCGCCGGTGGCGGGTGACGATGAACAGGGCGTAGTCGATGCCGACGCCGAGCCCGATCAGCATGCCCAGCATGGGCGCGAAGTCGGCGACGGTCATGGCGTGCCCGAGCAGCGCGATCCCGGCGTACGCGGTGCCGACGCCGACCAGGGCGGTGGCGATGGGCAGCAGGGACGCGGCGGGCGAGCCGAACGCGAGGAACAGCACGATCGCGGCGACGACCACGCCGACGATCTCGGCGAGGTGCCCGCCGGACGGTTCGGTGAGCGCGACCGCGCTGCCGCCGAGCTCCACCCGCAGCCCGTCGGTCCCGGCGTCCCGCGCGATGTCCACGACGGCCTTCGCGTCGGCCTCGGCGATGTCCCTGGACTGCTCGTGGAAGGTGACGGTGGCGTACGCGGTGCGGCTGTCGGCGCTGACGCGGCCGTCGCCCCGCTCGTCGTACGGGCCGGTGACGGAGGCGACGGCGGGCAGGTCCTCGATGCGCTCCAGGGTGCGGGTCATGGTCTGCTCGACGTCGGCGGCGCGGACGGAGCCGGAGCCGGTGTGCCAGACGATCGTGCCGCTGTCGCCGCCGAGGTCCGGGAAGCCCTCCCGCAGCAGCTCGGCGGCGCGGCCCGACTCGGTGCCGGGGACCTCGTAGTCGTTGGAGTAGGCCGAGCCGGCCGCGACCGCCGCCGCGGACACCCCGCCGAAGGCGAGGAGCCACAGCAGGACCGCGACCAGGCGGCGTCGGACACACCAGCGGGCGAGGGCTGCCACGGAAAGAGCTCCAGGGGTGGTCTGTGGATCTTCGGGCCTGTTCAGTCATTTCATGAATGAGCGGCCCGCGAAGAACGCATGAGCAAAGTCCTGCAACTCTTGCACCCAAAAGTGATCGTTTGTCGGGTTCGTTAGGTTCTTCACAGGGACGGGGGACGACGGGTACGCCGAAGGGGAGGCACCCGGACCGGGTGCCTCCCCTTCGCCGCTGCCGGCCGTCAGCCCTCGACGCCCAGCTTCTGCAGGATCAGCTCCTTCACGCGGGCCGCGTCGGCCTGGCCGCGCGTGGCCTTCATGACCGCGCCGACCAGGGCACCGGCCGCGGCCACCTTGCCGCCGCGGATCTTGTCCGCGACGGCCGGGTTGCCGGCGATGGCCTCGTCCACGGCGGCCGTGAGCGCGCCCTCGTCCGAGACGACCTTCAGGCCGCGCTTGTCCACCACCTCGTCCGGCGTGCCCTCACCCGCGAGGACGCCCTCGATGACCTGGCGTGCCAGCTTGTCGTTCAGATCGCCCTTCGCCACCAGCTCGGTGACCCGGGCGACCTGCTCCGGCGTGATCGCCAGCTCGTCCAGCGCCTTGCCGGACTCGTTGGCGCTGCGGGCCAGCTCACCCATCCACCACTTGCGGGCGGAGGCCGCGTCGGCGCCGGCGTCGATCGTGGCGACGATCAGGTCCAGCGCGCCGGCGTTGAGGATCGCCTGCATGTCGGTGCCGGAGACGCCCCACTCCTCGCGGAGGCGGTTGCGGCGCACCAGCGGCAGCTCGGGCAGGGAGGCGCGGATCTCCTCGACCCACTCGCGGGACGGGGCGACCGGCACCAGGTCGGGCTCCGGGAAGTACCGGTAGTCCTCGGCCTCCTCCTTCACGCGGCCCGAGGTCGTGGACCCGGTGTCCTCGTGGAAGTGGCGGGTCTCCTGGACGATGGTGCCGCCGCCGCTCAGCACGGCCGCGTGGCGCTGGATCTCGAAACGGGCCGCGCGCTCCACGGACCGCAGCGAGTTCACGTTCTTCGTCTCGGAGCGCGTGCCGAACCGCTCCGTGCCGTGCGGCCGCAGCGACAGGTTCACGTCGCAGCGCATCTGGCCCATCTCCATCCGGGCCTCGGACACGCCGAGCGCGCGGATGACCTCGCGCAGCTCACGCACGTACGCCCGCGCCACCTCGGGAGCGCGCTCCCCGGCGCCGGTGATCGGCTTGGTGACGATCTCGATGAGCGGGATGCCGGCGCGGTTGTAGTCGAGCAGGGAGTGGGACGCGCCGTGGATACGGCCGGTGGCGCCGCCGACGTGGGTCGACTTGCCGGTGTCCTCCTCCATGTGGGCGCGCTCGATCTCCACGCGGAAGGTCTCGCCGTCCTCCAGCTGCACGTCGAGGTAGCCGTTGAAGGCGATCGGCTCGTCGTACTGGGAGGTCTGGAAGTTCTTCGGCATGTCCGGATAGAAGTAGTTCTTCCGGGCGAAGCGGCACCATTCGGCGATCTCGCAGTTCAGCGCGAGGCCGATCCTGATGGCGGACTCGACGCCGGTCGCGTTGACGACGGGGAGCGCGCCGGGCAGGCCGAGGCAGACGGGGCAGGTCTGCGCGTTGGGCTCGGCGCCCAGCTCCGTGGAGCACCCGCAGAACATCTTGGTCTTGGTGCCGAGTTCGACATGGACCTCGAGGCCCATGACGGGGTCGTACGACGCGAGCGCGTCCTCGTACGACACCAGGTCGGTCGTGGTGGTCACGGTGAAACTTCCCTCTCAGCCCAGCAGGACGTCGTCGTCGCCCAGCCGCTTCAGCTCGCGGTAGAGGATGGCGAGGCCGGTGACGATCGCGGCGGCGGACACGGTGGCGTCGATGAGGACGAGCGTGTCCTTCTCGGCGCGGGCCGCCTTCAGCCGCTTGGCGACGCCGATCGCACCGAACGCGGTGGCGGCCATGGACAGGTACGTACCGGACTTGGACTTCTTGAAGCCCTTGGCCTTGGTCAGTGCACTCACAGCGACGGTGCCTCCTCGATCAGCGGGTGGCCCCACTTTTCCACGAAGGCGGCCTCGACGGCGGCGCCCACCTTGTAGAGCCTGTCGTCCTTCATGACCGGGGCGATGATCTGCAGGCCGACCGGGAGGTCGTCCTCCGGGGCGAGACCGCAGGGCAGCGACATCGCCGCGTTGCCCGCCAGGTTGGTCGGGATGGTGCACAGGTCGGCCAGGTACATCGCCATCGGGTCGTCGGCGCGCTCGCCGATCGGGAAGGCGGTGGTCGGCGTCGTCGGGGAGACGATCACGTCGACCCGCTCGAAGGCCTTGTCGAAGTCCTGCTTGATGAGGGTGCGGACCTTCTGGGCGCTGCCGTAGTAGGCGTCGTAGTAGCCGGAGCTGAGCGCGTACGTGCCCAGCATGATGCGGCGCTTGACCTCGGGGCCGAAGCCGGCCTCGCGGGTCAGCGAGGTGACCTCCTCGGCGGAGTGCGTGCCGTCGTCGCCGGTCCGCAGGCCGTAGCGCAGGCCGTCGAAACGGGCGAGGTTGGAGGAGCACTCGGACGGGGCGATCAGGTAGTACGCCGACAGCGCCAGGTCGAACGACGGGCAGTCCAGCTCGACGATCTCGGCGCCGAGCCCTTTCAGCAGCGCGACGGACTCCTCGAAGCGCTGCATGACGCCGGCCTGGTAGCCCTCGCCGCGGAACTGCTTGACGACGCCGACGCGCATGCCCTCGACCGAGCCGTTGCGCGCGGCCTCCACGACCGGCGGGACCGGGGCGTCGATGGAGGTCGAGTCGAGCGGGTCGTGCCCGGCGATGACCTCGTGCAGCAGCGCCGCGTCCAGGACCGTGCGGGCGCAGGGGCCGCCCTGGTCGAGGGAGGACGAGAACGCGACCATGCCGTACCGGGAGACCGCGCCGTACGTCGGCTTCACGCCGACCGTGCCGGTGACGGCGGCCGGCTGGCGGATCGAGCCGCCCGTGTCGGTGCCGATGGCGAGCGGGGCCTGGAAGGAGGCGAGCGCGGCGGAGGAACCGCCGCCGGAGCCGCCGGGGATCCGGGTGAGGTCCCACGGGTTGCCGGTCGGCCCGTAGGCGCTGTTCTCGGTGGAGGACCCCATGGCGAACTCGTCCATGTTGGTCTTGCCGAGGATGACGACGTCGGCGGCCTTCAGCCGCTTGGTGAGCGTCGCGTCGTACGGCGGGATCCAGCCTTCGAGGATCTTGGAGCCGACGGTCGTCGGGATGCCCTCGGTGGTGAAGATGTCCTTCAGCGCGAGGGGGACGCCGGCCAGCGGGCCGAGCTTCTCCCCGCGGGCCCGCTTCTCGTCGACGGCGCGGGCCTGGGCGAGCGCGCCCTCGCGGTCGACGTACAGGAAGGCGTGCACCTTCTCGTCGACGGCCTCGATGCGGGCGAGGTGCGCCTCGGTGACCTCGACGGCCGTGAGCTCGCCGGAGGCGATCCTCGCGGCGGTCTCGGCGGCGGTGAGCCTGATGATGCTGCTGTCCGTCATGACTTCCTAGTCCTCCCCCAGGATCTGCGGCACCTTGAAACGCTGCTGCTCCTGGGCCGGGGCGCCGGAGAGCGCCTGCTCGGGGGTGAGCGAGGGACGGACCTCGTCCGGGCGCATGACGTTCGTCAGCGGGAGCGGGTGCGAGGTCGGCGGTACGTCTTGGTCGGCGACCTCGCTGACGCGGGCCACCGCGCCGATGATGTCGTCCAGCTGGCCCGCGAAGTGGTCGAGCTCTTCGGGCTTCAGCTCCAGACGCGCCAGCCGGGCGAGGTGGGCGACCTCCTCGCGCGTGATGCCAGGCATGCAGCGATCCTCTGGGGTGAGTGGGTGCGGTTTGGCCCAATCCTATGGGGCGCGGGGCCGTGCCCGTGAAACGGTTTGCCCGGTCGGCGGCGCCCCTCCCACGCCGGGCTCGCCGGGACGCGGTTCCCGCACGGGCCGCGGGCTCCGCGGGCCGGCGCGCCTACCCGACGCGGCCCGGGTCGTCCGCCGCCGCTGCCGGGAGGGCCGCGGCCGGGCGCTGCCAGCCCCGGGAGCCGCGGGCGAGGAGCCAGGCCGTGGTCTCCTCCGGGGGCATCGCCGCCGCGACCAGCCAGCCCTGTACGGCGTCGCAGCCGAGGTCGCGCAGGCGTTCCCAGGTCTCGTCGTCCTCGACTCCCTCGGCGACGACGAGCAGGCCGAGGGAGTGCGCGAGGTCGACCGTGCAGCGCACGATCTCCGCGTCCTCGGTGTCGACGGCCAGCCGGGCCACGAAGGAGCGGTCGATCTTCAGCTCGCTGACGGGCAGCCGGCGCAGGTGCACCAGCGAGGAGTAGCCGGTGCCGAAGTCGTCCAGCGACATCTTCACGCCGTGGCCGGTCAGGGCGTTGAGGGTGTCGGCGGCGCGCTGCGGGTCCTCCAGCAGGACGTGCTCGGTGATCTCCAGCTGGAGCGCGCCCGCCGGGACGCCGTGCCGGGCCAGCCGGGCGGCGACCGAGCCGGCGAAGCCGGGGGTGTGGACGTCGCGCGGGGAGACGTTGACGGCGACCGGCACGAACAGGCCCTGCGCGCGCCATACGGCGACCTGGCCGAGCGCGCTCTCCAGCACGTAGTCGGTGAGGTGGGGCATCAGCCCGGAGGACTCGGCGATGGCGATGAACTCGTCCGGCGGCACCTTGCCGCGCTCCGGATGCACCCAGCGCACCAGGGCCTCGAGCCCGGCCACCTGGCCGTCGAAGCGGACCTTGGGCTGGTAGTGCAGCTCGACCTGGTGCGCGTCGAGCGCGCGGCGCAGGTCGCCGAGGAGGCCGAGCCGGTCGGGGGTGTTGGAGTCGCGCTTGGACTCGTACACCTCGACGCCCGTGCGGTCCCGCTTCGCCTGATACATGGCCACGTCCGCGCGGCGCAGCAGGCCTTCGGCGTCGAGGGCGTGGTCCGGGAAGACAGCGACCCCGGCGCTTGCCTCCAGCACGAGCGTGAGGCCGTCGAGGTCGAGGGGTGAGCTGAGGGCCGCCACGAGGTTGCGGGCGACGCGGGTCGCGGACGTCGTGGAGTCGGCGACGGGCAGTAAGACGGCGAACTCGTCGCCGCCGAGCCGCGCGGCCTCCGCCCCGCGCGGCAGGGCGACCCGCAGCCGGTCGGCGATCTGGAGCAGCAGCCGGTCGCCGGCGAGGTGCCCGAGGGTGTCGTTGACCGACCGGAAGCGGTCGAGGTCGATCAGCATGAGGGCGGCGCGGGCGCCGATGCGCTCGGCGTCGTCCAGCGCGGTCCAGATGCGCTCCAGCAGCCACTGCCGGTTGGGCAGCCCGGTCAGCGGGTCGCGCAACTGCTCCTCGGCGCGGGCGCGGGCTATCCACAGCGTGGAGTCCAGCGCGATCAGCGGGATGGCGAACAGCGGCAGCAGCACCGGCCGCGCGACGGCGACGACGCACACCAGGGGGGCGATGCCGAGCAGCGCGACGGCGACCAGTCCCTGTCTGACCAGGGCCGTGCGGGCGACGGTGGGCAGTCCGCCCTTCGGGGCGTGCAGGTACCACAGCAGCAGGCGGGTGACCGCGAGGTAGGCGACGGCGACGAGGACGACCTCGGGCACCGCGTAGAGCGTCCAGCTCTCCGGGGACCAGGGGTGCTCGACGGACGGTACGGACCCGAAGACGGCCGGCACGAGGGCGCCGGCGCCGATGCCGAGGATGTCCACCGAGCCGTGCAGCACGCCCTGGCGCCAGCGGCCCCGGCGGGCGACGCCGACCAGGACGACGACGGTGAGGCTGACCATGCCGGCCGGCACCCAGCCGTACAGCAGCAGGACGGCGAGGGTCAGGGCGGCGCCGGAGCCGGTGCCGCCCCACCAGCGGGAGCGGCCGAGCATGACGAGGTGGCCGACGATGATGCCGGTCAGCACGGCCAGGGACCAGCCGACCCGGCCGGACGGGAAGAGGGCGTGCCCGCCGGCGAACGCGCGGTAGAAGCCGGTGCCGAGGACGCATCCGGCCGCCGCGACGACCGCGGCGGGCAGCGGGGGCCAGGTCATCTGCCGGTCCTGGTCGGCGCCGGGCAGGGGCTGGGCGTGCCCGGCGGCCGGGTAGCCGGTGCCGCGGCCGTCGGCGGAGCCGCCGTGCCCCGAAGGCCGCGCGGACTGCTGCACCGCCCGCAGCGCGTTCGTCACGCGGCGCAGGCGGGGCCATGAGTCCGGGGCGGCGCTCTCGGTCGGTTCCATTCCCGTCCCTCTCACAGCCGGCGGTGCCCACGCCACACGGCCCGGCGCCCGACGACCACCAACGGCTCCGCGGTGGAAATCCCTGCCCCCCGGCCCTTCGGCAGCACGGGGTTGCCCCGACCGCAGCTGGGCACGGCAGGCGCACATCCCAACAGTAGGCCGCGGGAGGCTTCCACGGGCAGCGGTCGTCGACGGTTGCCCGAATACGCCCCTGCCACCCTTATGCATCTGATATGCGCCGATCGAGTGGCCTTCAACCGCTACTCCTCGGCCGAAAGTGCGACACCGGCGGCGGCCTCCGGCCCTTGCTCCAGCAGGACGTTGAAGCCGTTCTCGTCCAGAACCGGAACCTTCAGCTGCAGCGCCTTGTCGTATTTCGATCCGGGGTTGTCACCCACTACGACGAACGACGTCTTCTTGGACACCGATCCGGCCACCTTGGCGCCTCTGGCCTGCAGGGCGTCCTTGGCGCCGTCCCGCGTGAAGTGTTCGAGGGTGCCGGTGACGACGACCGTGAGCCCTTCGAGGGGGCGGGGGCCCTCGTCCTGCCCGGAGTGCTCGTCCTCCATGCGGACGCCGGCGGCCTTCCACTTGCGGATGATCTCCTGGTGCCAGTCCTCGGCGAACCACTCCTTGAGGGCCTTTGCCACGATTTCGCCCACTCCGTCGACCGCGGTGAGTTCTTCCTCACTGGCCTGTTCGATGCGGTCGATGGACCGGAACTCGCGGGCCAGCGCCTCCGCGGCGACCGGTCCGACGTGCCGGATGGACAGACCGGTGAGGATCCGGGCGAGCGGGCGCTGCTTCGCGGCGGCGATGTTCTCCAGCATGGCGAGCGCGTTCTTCCGGGGCTCGCCCTGCTGGTTGGCGAAGACGGTGGCGACCTTCTCCTCACCGGTCTTCGGGTCGCGCCTGGGCAGGCCGCTGTCCTGGTCGAGGACGTACGCCTTGATGGGCAGCAACTGCTCGACCGTCAGGTCGAACAGGTCGCCCTCGTCCTTCAGCGGCGGGTCGGCGGGTTCCAGCGGCTGGGTGAGGGCCGCCGCGGCCACGTAGCCGAAGTGCTCGATGTCCAGCGCCTTGCGGCCCGCGAGGTAGAACAGCCGCTCGCGCAACTGGGCCGGGCAGCTCCGGGCGTTCGGGCAGCGCAGGTCGACGTCGCCCTCCTTCATCGCCTTCAGCGGCGTACCGCACTCGGGGCACTCGGACGGCATCACGAACTCGCGCTCGCTGCCGTCGCGCAGGTCGGCGACCGGGCCGAGGATCTCCGGGATGACGTCACCGGCCTTGCGCAGCACCACCGTGTCGCCGATGAGGACGCCCTTGGCCTTCACGACCTCCTGGTTGTGCAGCGTGGCGAACTCGACCTCGGAGCCTGCCACCGTCACCGGCTCGACCTGGGCGTACGGCGTGACCCGGCCCGTGCGGCCCACGCCCACGCGGATGTTGACCAGCTTGGTGTTGACCTCCTCCGGCGCGTACTTGTACGCGATGGCCCAGCGCGGTGCGCGGGAGGTGGAGCCGAGCCGGCCCTGGAGCGGGATCTGGTCGAGCTTGACGACGACACCGTCGATCTCGTGCTCCACCGAGTGGCGGTTCTCGCCGTAGTACGCGATGAACTCCCGTACGCCGTCGAGGTCGTCGACCACCTTGTTGTGCCGGGAGGTGGGCAGGCCCCAGGTCTTCAGCAGGTCGTACGCCTGGGACAGGCGGGTCATGCCGTCGGAGCCCTCCAGGGCGCCGATGCCGTGCACGACCATGTGCAGGGGGCGGGTGGCGGTGACGCGCGGGTCCTTCTGGCGCAGCGAACCGGCCGCCGCGTTGCGCGGGTTGGCGAAGGGCTTGTCGCCGGCCTCGACCAGGCGGCGGTTGAGCTCCTCGAACTTCTCCATCGGGAAGTACACCTCGCCGCGGATCTCCACGAGGTCCGGGACGCGGTCGCCCGTGAGGCGGTCCGGGATCTCCGCGATGGTGCGGACGTTGGGCGTGATGTCCTCGCCGGTGCGGCCGTCGCCGCGGGTGGCCGCGCGTGTGAGCCGGCCGTGCTCGTAGGTGAGGTTGACGGCGAGTCCGTCGACCTTCAGCTCGCACAGGAAGTGGTACTCCTGCTCGCCCAGTTCGCGCGCGATGCGGTCGGCCCAGGCGGCGAGCTCCTCGTCGTTGAACGTGTTGTCCAGCGACAGCATCCGCTGCCGGTGCTCGACCGCCGTGAACTCCGTCTCGTAGGACCCGGCGACCTTCTGCGTCGGCGAGTCCGGCGTGCGCAGCTGCGGATACTCCTCCTCCAGCGCCTCCAGGGTGCGCAGGAGCCTGTCGAACTCCGCGTCGCTGACGACGGGAGCGTCCTTCACGTAGTACCGGAAGCGGTGCTCCTCGATCTGCTCGGCGAGCCGGGCGTGCTGCTCCCGCGCCTCGGCGGGCACCGCCGTCGTTTCCGCTTGCTTGTCGCCGGCCACCGTGTCGTCCTTCCGTCACTCAGGGTTGTCAGCGAGGGATCTCGCCGCCCGGGCGCAGTGGGCGAGAGCCCGGCGCGCGTACTCGGGGGACGCGCCCGCGAGTCCGCACGACGGCGTGACCGTGACCGCCTCCGCGAGAAGCCCCGGAGGCAGCCCCAGCCTGCGCCACAGCGTCCTGACCCCCATGACGCTACCGGCAGGGTCTGACAACGGGCCGTCGGTGCCGGGCACGACACCGGCGAACAGCCGGGTGCCGCCCTCCACCGCCTCACCGATCACGTCGTCGTCACGCTCGGTGAGGAGAGTGGCGTCGAAGGAGACCGCCGCGGCGCCCGCCCGGCGCAGCAGGGCGAACGGGACGTCCGGCGCGCAGGAGTGCACGACGACCGGCCCGCCGTCGTGGACGCCGACGACGTCGCGGAGCGTGCCCTCGACGATCTGCCGGTCCACCGCCCGGTGGGTCCGGTAGCCGCTGGCCGACCTGACCCGGCCCCGCAGGACGGCGGTCAGGGACGGCTCGTCCAGCTGGAGGACGAGCCGGGCGCCGGGCACGCGGCGGCGCAGCTCGGCGAGGTGCAGGCGCAGGCCCTCGGCGAGGGAGGCGGCGAGGTCGCGGGTGGCGCCGAGGTCGGAGAGAGCGGCCTCGCCGTTTCGCAGCTCCAGGCTCGCGGCGAGCGTCCACGGGCCGACGGCCTGCACCTTCAGCGGGCCCTCGTAGCCCTGGGTGAACTCCTCCAGCGCGTCGAGGTCCTCCACGAGCCAGGCCCGCGCCCGCCTGGTGTCCCGTCCGGGCCGGTCCCCGAGCCGCCAGCCGCTGGGCTCCACGCGCGCGTACAGCTCGACGAGCATCCCGGCGGTCCGGCCGAGCATGTCGGCGCCGGGCCCCCGGGCGGGCAGCTCGGGGAGGAACGGGAAGTCCTCGAAGGTGCCGGTGACGGTCTTGACGGCCTCACGGACGTCACCGCCGGGCAGCGAGCCGATACCGGTGGCCGCGCCGAAGTGGGTGGTGTCGGTGGTGTCGTTCACGGGGGAAGCCTACGGTCGTTCCCGGCCGGCGCCCTCGTCAGCGGCCCGGGCGTACCGTCACGTCGTTGATCTCCGCGTCCCTGGGCAGGTCCAGCGCCGTCACGATGGTCGTGGCGACCGACTCGGGGTCGATCCACTGCGACGGGTCGTACTCCTTGCCCTCCTGCTGGTGCACCTTGGCCTGCATGGGGCTCGCCGTGCGCCCGGGATAGACCGAGGTGACCCGCACCCCGTTGGCGTGCTCCTCCTGCCGCAGCGCGTCCGCCAGCGCCTTCAGCCCGTGCTTGGACGCCGCGTACGCCGACCAGTCCGCGTGCGCGTTCAGTCCCGCGCCCGAGTTCACGAACACCACGTGCCCGCGCGCCGTCCGCAGCTGCGGCAGGAACAGCCGGGTCAGCTCCGCGGGCGCGACGAGGTTGACGTCGAGCTGGTGCCGCCAGGTCTTGGGCGTCAGCTCGCCCACCGGCCCGAGGTCGACCACGCCCGCGACGTGCAGCAGCGTGTCCACCCGCTCCGGCAGCGCCTGGTGGGAGAACGCCCAGCTCAGCCTGGAGGGCTCGGCGAGGTCGCCGACCAGGGTCCGCGCCCCGGGGAACTCCGCCGCCAGCTCCTTGGCGCGGCCCGCGTCACGCGCGTGCAGCACGAGGTCGTCGCCGCGCGCGTGCAGCCTGCGGGCGACGGCCGCGCCGATGCCGGACCCCGCCCCGGTGATCACATGTGTAGCCATGCCGCCATGCTCGCACCACCGGCGCTCAGGCCACGCCCCGGCTCTCCTCCAGGTAGGCCAGCGCCCCGGCCGGCTCCTCGGCGAAGAACACCAGCTCGGTCAGCGGGCGGGGCAGGAAGCCCTCGTCCTCCATGCGCCGGAACTGCTCCTTCAGGCCGTCGTAGAAGCCCGCGGTGTTGAGCAGCACGACCGGCTTGTCGGTGTGCCCGTGCTTCTTCAGCTCCAGGATCTCGGTGGCCTCGTCCAGCGTGCCGGTGCCGCCCACCATGATCACGACGGCGTCGGCCTTCTCCAGCAGCAGCCTCTTGCGCTCGGCGAGGTCCCCGGCGACGACCATCTCGTCCACGCCGGTGCGCGCCTTGGCGGAGAGGAACTCCACGGAGACGCCCACCAGCCGTCCGCCGGCCTGCTGCACGCCGTCCGCGACGACCTTCATCAGGCCCACGTCGGAGCCGCCCCACACCAGCGTGTGCCCGCCCTTGCCGAGCAGTTCCGCGAACTCCCGCGCGGGGCGCGTGTAACGGGCGTCGAGGTCGGCGGCGGAGAGGAAGACGCAGACGTTCATGGCGCCACCGTACGCGCCGCCTCGGACACCGCCGTCACGCGCAGTTTCGACTGCCGGTGCGGCAGGTCCTCCCAGTCGTCCATGAACCGGGCGGTCAGGCCGTGCCTGGCGGCGAGGCCCACCAGGGTCTCGGTGCGGTAGTAGAAGTCCTCGTGCAGCACCTGGTGCTCCTCGCCCTCGGTACGGTCGAAGGTGAAGTCGAAGAAGCCGCCCGGCGCGAGGATCCGGCCGACGTGCGCGAAGCACTCCTCGATGACGTGGCGGGGCGAGTGGGAGAAGACGCTGTGCGCGTGGACGACGTCGAAGTGCGCCTCGGGCAGGAACGCGAAGGTGAGGTCGTCGGCGAGCGTCAGGTGCGGCAGCTTGGCCTGGAGTCCCTCCCGTACGAGGGTGTCCTGGGCGGCGAGCAGGATGGCCGGGGAGATGTCGATGCCGTAGTAGTTGCCGGTGTCCAGGTGGCCGATGAACAGCCGCCCGGCCCGCAGGTTGCCGCAGCCGATGTCGAGCATCCGGTGCCCCGGCTCGAGCCCGTGCCGCAGCAGGTAGTCGAACTGCAGCCGGCCGATGCGCTCCCAGGACTCGGCCGACGGGTTGTGCCCGACGGCGGCCTTCGGGTCGCGGGCGGCGTCGGAGGCCATGACGGCGCGGTAGTACGCGATGTGGTCGCGGTGCCTGAGCCGCAGCCACGTGTCGCGCGCCAGCCGCCGCACGTGGGCGGGCACCTTGTCCGGGTGGGACAGGGCGTACCGCACCTGGTGGGCGAGGCTGCTGCGGTTCCTGGCCGGCCGGGTTCTCGCCATGGGGGCCTCCTGCGGGAAGAACTCGGCTTCAGCGTGCGCTGTATCCGGCGACTCGGCCACCTCAAGGAGTGCGATCGTGAGCGAAGGACACCGGATCACCGTCGGCAGGAGCGACCGGCACGTGCGCGTGGTGCACGACGGCCAGGTCCTCGCGGAGAGCGACAACGCCCTGGTCCTCAAGGAGACGGGCTGCCCGGAGCGCTACTACCTGCCGCCGGAGGACGTGCGGCTGGACCTGCTGACGCCGTCCGGCACGCGGACGTACTGCCCGTTCAAGGGCACCGCGTCCTACTGGTCCCTGCCGGACGCGCCGGACCTCGTGTGGGCGTACCCGGACCCGAAGCCGGCCGTGGCCGGGATCAAGGGCCACCTGTGCTTCTACGAGGTGGAGGTGTCGTGAGGGATTAATCGCCTGTCTTGGGGCAGTCTGCACAGGCATGGACAACGAGACGCTTTCCCAGGACGGCACGTCCATCGCGTACCGGCAGACCGGCCGGGGGCCCGCGGTGATCCTCGTGAGCGGTGCGATGTCGACGGGCGCCACGGTGGCCCCGCTGGCCGGACCGCTCTCCCGGCACTTCACCGTCGTCGTCCACGACCGCCGGGGGCGCGGCGAGAGCGGCGACACGCAGCCGTACGACGTGCGCCGCGAGGTGGAGGACCTGGCGGCGCTGATCGACGTGGTCGGCGGGGAGGCGTCGCTGTACGGCGTCTCGTCGGGCGGCGCGCTCGTCCTGGAGGCGGCGGCGAGCGGACTGCCGGTGCGCCGGGCCGCCGTGTACGAGGTGCCGTACGCCGTGGACGAGGACGGCGTGCGGCAGCGGCGGGAGTACACCGCGCGGCTGACCGAGGCGCTGGGGCAGGGGCGGCGCGGGGACGCGGTGGAGCACTTCCTGCGCCTGACGGGGCTCGCCGAGGAGATGATCGAGCGCGCGCGGCAGTCCCCGATGTGGGCCGCGATGGAGTCCCTCGCGCCGAGCCTGGCCTACGACGACGCCTGCCTGGGCGACAGCCGGGTCCCCCGCGAGAAGCTGGCCGCGCTCACCGTGCCGGTGCTGTCGGTGGCGGGCGGCGCGAGCCCGCCGTGGATGGCTCGGGCGGCCCGGGAGATCGCCGACGCCGCGCCGCGGGGCACGTACCGCGAGCTGGAGGACCAGACCCACCTGGTCGACCCGAACGTCCTGGCGCCGGTGCTGACGGAGTTCTTCGCGGGCTGACCGGCCCGGCGGGCCGGGACGCCGCTCCAGCCGCTCAGGCCACGCCCGCCGCCGTCGCCCGTACCGTCGACGCGATCGTCGCCGAGCCCACCACGCGCGTGCCGTCGTACAGGACGATCGCCTGGCCCGGCGCGACCCCGCGGACGGGCTCGGTGAAGCGGACCTTCAGCTCGTCGCCGGAGGGCTCGGCGATCACCGGGGTCTCGTCGCCGTGCGCGCGCAGCTGGGCCGTGTACGTGCCGGGGCCGCTGGGGGCGGCGCCGCACCAGCGGGGCCTGATCGCGGTCAGCGCGGTGACGTCCAGGGCGGACGCCGGACCGACCGTGACGGTGTTGTCGACGGGCGAGATGTCCAGGACGTAGCGCGGCTTGCCGTCGGGGGCCGGGGTGCCGATGCGCAGGCCCTTGCGCTGGCCGATGGTGAAGCCGTACGCACCCTCGTGCGTGCCGAGCCTGGCGCCGGACTCGTCGACGATGTCGCCCTCCGCCTTGCCGAGCCGGGCGGCCAGGAAGCCCTGGGTGTCGCCGTCGGCGATGAAGCAGATGTCGTGCGAGTCGGGCTTCTTGGCGACGGCGAGGCCGCGCCGCTCGGCCTCCGCGCGGATCTCCTCCTTGGTGGTGACCGTGTCGCCCAGCGGGAACATCGCGTGGGCGAGCTGCCTGCCGTCCAGCACACCCAGCACGTACGACTGGTCCTTCGCCATGTCGGAGGCGCGGTGCAGCTCGCGTGTGCCGTCCTCGTTCACCACGACCTTGGCGTAGTGGCCGGTGCAGACCGCGTCGAAGCCCAGCGCCAGCGCCTTGTCCAGCAGGGCGGCGAACTTGATCTTCTCGTTGCAGCGCAGGCACGGGTTCGGGGTGCGGCCGGCCTCGTACTCGGCGACGAAGTCCTCGACGACGTCCTCGCGGAAGCGGTCGGCGAGGTCCCACACGTAGAAAGGGATGCCGATGACGTCGGCGGCGCGGCGGGCGTCGCGGGAGTCCTCGATGGTGCAGCAGCCGCGCGCGCCCGTGCGGAACGACTGGGGGTTCGCCGAGAGTGCGAGGTGGACGCCGGTGACGTCGTGGCCCGCCTCGGCCGCGCGGGCGGCGGCGACGGCTGAGTCGACGCCGCCGGACATGGCGGCGAGGACGCGGAGGGGTCGGGTGCGCTGCGGGGTGTCAGTCATAGCCCCTCCAGGGTACGGGGGTCCGGGAACCAGGACCCCCGGGTATCCGTTCACGATCACATGGGGGCGACACGGGCATCGAAGGACACCGACCGGCGCGTCGGGCGGCGGGCGCTGATCGTCGGCGGGATGGCGGCGGCCGTCGGCACGGCGGCCCTGACGCGCGACGAGCTGGCCCGGCTGTGGTGGCGGGCGCCGGGTGTGGAGAAGCCGCGCAAGGCGGGCGAGGTGGACTTCCGGGGGGCGCGCTGGGTGGCGGCGTCGGAGGCGAACTGGCGGCGTGCGGACCGGCCCGACGACTACGGCATCGACATGGTGGTCGTCCATGTCACGCAGGGCAGCTTCGCCAGCGCGGTCAGGGCGTTCCAGGACCCGGGGCACAGGGCCGCCACGCACTACATCGTCGGCCAGGACGGCCACATCGCGCAGATGATCCGCGAGCTGGACGTGGCGTACCACGCGGGCAACCGCGACTACAACGAACGCAGTGTCGGCATCGAGCACGAGGGCTTCGTGGACCGGCCGCAGGACTTCACGGACGAGATGTACGAGGCGTCGGCCCGCCTCACGGCCCGGGTCTGCGCCCGCTACGGCATCCCCGTGGACCGGGAGCACATCATCGGCCATGTGGAGGTGCCGGGCACCGACCACACGGACCCGGGCCCGCACTGGGACTGGGACCGCTACATGAAGCTGGTGCGGCGGGCGCGCACGGCCGTGGCGTGAGCGGGCCGGGACCGGCGGCGACGGGGGCGAGGCCCTGACCGAAGGTCCCCGCGTACGGGCCTCGCCGGCCGGTCCGCGCTGCGCCAGCCGCTCTCCCTACGTCAGCCCCGCCGCCCGTGCCCGCTCCACCGCCGGCCCGATGGCCCGGGCGAGCGCCTCGACGTCGGCCTCGGTGGAGGTGTGGCCGAGGGAGAAGCGCAGGGTGCCGCGGGCCAGTTCGGGGTCGGTGCCGGTGGCGAGCAGGACGTGGCTGGGCTGGGCGACACCGGCCGTGCAGGCGGAGCCGGTGGAGCACTCGATGCCCTGGGCGTCGAGCAGGAGCAGCAGCGAGTCGCCCTCGCAGCCGGGGAAGGTGAAGTGCGCGTTGGCCGGGAGGCGGTCCTTCGGGTCGCCGCCCAGGATCGCGTCCGGCACGGCGGCCAGGACCGCGGCCACCAGGCTGTCGCGCAGGGCGCCGATCTCGCGGGCGAACCACTCGCGCTGCTCGGCGGCCAGCCGCCCGGCGACCGCGAAGGAGGCGACCGCGGGCACGTCGAGGGTGCCGGAGCGCACGTGCCGCTCCTGGCCGCCGCCGTGCAGCACGGGTACGGGCGTGTGCTCACGGCCGAGGACCAGGGCGCCGATGCCGTACGGGCCGCCGATCTTGTGCGCGGACACGGTCATCGCGGCGAGCCCGGAGGCGCCGAAGTCGACGGGCAGCTGCCCGAAGGCCTGCACCGCGTCGGCGTGCAGCGGGACGCCGAACTCGCTCGCCACGTCGGCGAGTTCGCGGACCGGCATGACCGTGCCGATCTCGTTGTTGGCCCACATCACGGTGGCGAGGGCGACGTCGTCGGGGTTGCGGGCGACGGCCTCGCGCAGCGCGTCCGGGTGGACGCGGCCGTAGGAGTCCACGGGCAGGTACTCGACGGTGGCGCCCTCGTGTTCGCCGAGCCAGTGCACGGCGTCGAGGACGGCGTGGTGCTCGACGGGGCTCGCCAGGACGCGGGTGCGGGCCGGGTCGGCGTCGCGGCGGGCCCAGTACAGGCCCTTGACGGCGAGGTTGTCGGCCTCGGTGCCGCCGGAGGTGAGGACGATCTCGCTGGGGCGGGCGCCGAGGGCGTCGGCGAGGGCTTCCCTGGCCTCCTCGACGGTGCGCCGCGCGCGGCGGCCGGCCGCGTGGAGGGAGGAGGCGTTGCCGGTGACGCCGAGATGCGCGGTGAGTGCCTCGACTGCCTCGGGAAGCATCGGGGTGGTCGCGGCGTGGTCGAGGTAAGCCATGGTAAGCCCGATTCTACGGGGCTGCTCCACGGGGCCGGGGGGCGCGCCCCGCCACCCCCCGGGGACTCCCGGCCGCCCGCCCGCGAGCTCCAGGCGAAGGGCTCAGAAGCTCCAGGAGACGGTCTGGTCGGCCTGCATGAACACCGCCAGCACCACGAGGTCGGCGACGCCGAGCCCGAGGCCGAGGGCGGCCCGGCCGCGCCGGGCGGTGCCGCGCCGCAGGGCGACGGCGGCGAGCGCGATGGCGATCGGCCCGAGGAACACGTTGAGGACGAGGAGGCCGAGCAGGCCGAGGACGAAGGACGCCACGGCCATGCCGTCGGTGTCGCGGATGCCGGTCCGGTGCGTGGCCGGTGCGGTCAGATGCATGGGTGGGTCAGCTCCCGACGGTCGGTTCGGATCGGGCGTGCGGGTCAGCCGGCGAAGGGGCCGCGGCGGCGGGCGTGGCGCTCGCGGAGGGCGAAGACGCCCAGCCACGCGGCGATCACGACGGCGGCGACCAGGCTGAAGGACACGGGCGCGTGGGCGACGGTGCCCAGCACCGCGCCGAACAGCAGGAGCGCTGCGACCAGGAACACCATGGAGTTTTCCCCCTCCGGTCGGGTGAACAATTGTGGTTACACTTGTTCACTGACTTTCCAGTCTAACGCGGTCCACGACTTTCCAAAGGGCGCGGAACAGTTGTTGACTACATGTCATGAGTCACACCCTCGGCGTCCGGCAGGCCCAGAAGCGGAAGACCCGGCAGGCACTGCTGGACGCCGCGCTGGGCCTGCTGGAGGAGCAGAGCCTGAGCAGTCTCGGGCTGCGGGAGGTCACGCGGGCCGTCGGCGTCGCCCCGACCGCCTTCTACCGGCACTTCCGCTCCACGGCGGACCTGGGCGTGGCGCTGGTCGAGGAGGCGCTGGGCAGTCTGCACCCGATGATCCGGTCGACGGTGGCCACGACGGGCGACAGCGCCGAACGCATCGACCGCGCCGTCGAGGTGATCGCCGGCCATGTGGAGGCGTACCCGGCGCACGTCCGGTTCGTCGCGCGTGAGCGGCACGGCGGGGTGCGGCCGGTGCGGGAGGCCATCCGCGCCCAGCTGGCGCGGTTCGCCGACGAGGTGAAGGCGGAGCTGGCCCGGGACCCGGTGTCGGAGGGCTGGGACGACGGCGACCTGCTGATGCTCGCGCACCTCTACGTCGACCAGATGCTCGTCACGGCGTCGCTGTTCCTGGAGGCACTGGAGGCCCCGGCACCGCAGCGCGAGCGCGAGCGCGTCACACGGCTCGCCGCGCGTCAGCTACGGCTGATCAGCATCGGCCGCAGGCACTGGCCGGACTGACGCCGCCCGCCCACGCCGACAGCCGGACCCACGGCCACGCCCCCCTCCACGCCCGCCCGGCCCGGACAGCGCGTCAGCCGAGCCGCACCCGCGCGAGCTGCCGGGACTGGGCCACCAGCCGGTCGGCGCTGTCCCAGACCTCGGCGTCCTCCTCCAGAAAGCCGCCGGCGAGGTTGCGCGTGGTGACGGACACCCGCAGCGGGCCGGGCGCCGGGCGGCACCGCACGTGCACGGTCAGCTCGACCGTGGGCACCCAGCCGCTCAGCCCCAGCTCGAAGGCGGTGGGCGGCAGCGCGTCGACCGCGAGGAGCAGCGAGAGCGGGTCGGCGTCCCGGCCGTCCTTGAGGCCGAACCAGGCACGCATCTCGCCCTTGCCGGACGGCTGCCCGAGCGCCCAGCCGAGGGTGGCCGGGTCCACCTTGATCATCAGCCGGTCGGTGAGGGCCGAACCGCTGGGCACGGGGGCCGGCCCGTCCTCGGGCCCGAAGCACTGGTCCAGCGGCGGGATCGCGGGCGGCACCGCCGACGTGCGGACGTCGTCGGGCAGCCCGTCGAGGTCGCCGTAGGAGGCGAGGACGCGGATCCGCTCGACCTCGTTGCCCTCGTCGTCGTACTGGTGGAGCGAGGCCTGGCCGGTGGAGAGGGTGCGGCCGGTGCGGACGGTCTCGGTGCGCACCACCGCCGGGCCCGGCCGGGAGGCGGTGAGGTAGTGCGCGGTGATGGTGAACGGGTCGGGGTGCGGCAGCGCCTGCGAGAGGGCGCGGCCCAGCACGGCCAGCAGATAGCCGCCGTTCACGGCGTTGAAGATCGTCCAGTCGGCGGACAGGTCGATGGCGTAGACGCCTTCCGCGCGCCGGGTGACGGCGGTGTCGCGGTCGAACTCGCTGCTGCCGATGGTCGCCTGGGATGCCTGAGCCATGGCGGTACCGTACAACATCAAACTACTAAGCGGTAGCTTTCTCTGGCCACCGTGTGAACGATGCGGGTCAGGAGAACGACGAGGCCCCGCGGTCCTCCTCCCGCACGGTCGACCTGCGGTTCCAGGCGCGCGGGGCCCGCCAGTGGTAGCACATCGCCAGCAGCCGCAGCACGAAGGCCGTGACGACCGCGAGGCCGCTGGTGACCGGCGTCAGCGCGTCGTGGCGGATGCACAGCGCGACCATCGTGGCGCCGACGATCGCCGGGACCGCGTACAGGTCACGGTCCCAGCGCAGCAGGGACGGCACCTCGTTGGCGAGCACGTCCCGCAGCACGCCGCCGCCCACCGCCGTGGCGAGGCCGAGGCAGGCGGAGGCGGTCAGGCCGAGCCCGTACGCGTGCGCCTTCGTCGTCCCGGCGACGCAGAACAGGCCGAGGCCGGCCGCGTCGAAGACGTTCACGCCGGCCTGGATGCGCTCCACCTGGGGGTGCAGGAAGAAGACGAGCGCGGCGGCGAGCAGCGGGGTGAGGAAGTAGCCGAGGTCGGTGAAGGCGGCGGGCGGCACGGCTCCGATGACCAGGTCGCGCAGCAGCCCGCCGCCCAGCGCGGTGACCTCGGCGAGGACGGCGATGCCGAAGACGTCGAAGTTCTTCCGGACGGCCAGCAGGGCGCCGGAGATGGCGAAGACGAAGATGCCGATCAGGTCGAGCGTGTGCTGGACGGACGGGCTGAACAGTTGCTGAAGCACCCTGCCATTCTGACCCACGAGCGAGCCCCCGCCTTCCAATGAAAGGCGAGGGCTCGTTCCTGCTTGCTACTCCTTGGAGGGAGCGTCCCCGGAAGCGTTCCGCCCGTCGGCGGACGGGCCCTCGGAGGAGACCTCCTTGGCCACCGCCGCCGACGTCTGCGCCGACTCCTCCAGCACCGCGTCGCCCACCAGCGCGCCGGCCTCCTTCGCGGCCGACAGCAGCACCGTGTCGCCCGGGGCCTGGTCCGCGAAGTTCTCCGGGTGGTGGCAGGCGACCCGCTGGCCCGGCCGCAGCTCCAGCAGCGGCGGCTCCGTCGTGCGGCAGATCTCCGTCGCCTTCCAGCACCGGGTGTGGAAGCGGCAGCCGCTCGGCGGGGAGATCGGCGAGGGCACGTCGCCCTTGAGCAGGATGCGCTCGCTCTTGCCCGCCTTGCGCCGCGGGTCCGGGATCGGCACCGCCGACATCAGCGCCTTGGTGTACGGGTGCATCGGCGCCTTGTAGAGCGAGTCGCGGTCGGCCAGCTCGACGATCTTGCCGAGGTACATCACCGCGATGCGGTCCGAGACGTGCCGGACGACGGACAGGTCGTGCGCGATGATCACGTACGTCAGGCCGAGTTCCTGCTGGAGGTCGTCCAGCAGGTTCACCACCTGCGCCTGGATCGACACGTCCAGGGCCGACACCGGCTCGTCCGCCACGACCAGCTTCGGGTTGAGCGCCAGCGCGCGGGCGATGCCGATGCGCTGGCGCTGGCCTCCGGAGAACTCGTGCGGATAGCGGTTGTAGTGCTCGGGGTTGAGCCCCACGACCGACAGCAGCCGCTGCACTTCCTTCTTGACGCCGCCCTCGGGCGCGACGCCCTGGAGCTTGAAGGGGGCGCCGACGATGGTGCCGATGGTGTGCCGGGGGTTCAGCGACGAGTACGGGTCCTGGAAGATCATCTGCACGTCGCGGCGCAGCGGGCGCATCCCGCTCACACCCAGGTGCGTGATGTCCTTGCCCTCGAACTCCACCGTGCCGGCGGTCGGTTCGAGCAGCCGGGTGATCAGCCGGCCCATCGTCGACTTGCCGCAGCCCGACTCGCCCACGACGCCCAGGGTCTCGCCGGAGCGGACCTCGAAGTCGATGCCGTCGACCGCGCGGACCGCGCCGACCTGCCGCTGGAGCAGGCCCTTGCGGATCGGGAAGTGCTTCTGGAGGCCGGTCACCCTCAGCAGGACCTCGCCGGGGGCGGCGCCCTCGGCGAGGGTCGCGCCGCCGCTCGTCGCGGGGGTGGTCACGTCGGTGTCCTTGGAGTTCTCGCTCACAGCTTCGGCGCAATCTCTTCGGTCCAGATACGCTCCCGCTGCTCCCTGCTCATGTGGCAGGCGGCCCAGTGACGGCTGCCGACCTCGGCGAGCTCCGGACGGACCGTGCGGGTGACGTCGTCCTTCGGGACGTCCGCGTAGGGGCACCGCGGGTTGAAGGCGCAGCCCGACGGGATGTTGATGAGCGAGGGCGGGGAGCCCTTGACCGGGATGAGCCGCTCCTGCTGCTCGCGGTCCAGCCGCGGCATCGAGCCGAGCAGTCCCCAGGTGTAGGGGTGGCGCGGCTCGTAGAAGACCTGCTCCGCCGGGCCCCGCTCGACGCAGCGTCCGCCGTACATCACCAGGATGTCGTCGGCCAGTTCGGCGACGACGCCCAGGTCGTGGGTGATGATGATGACCGCGGAGCCGAACTCCTTCTGCAGGTCGCGGATCAGGTCGAGGATCTGCGCCTGGACCGTGACGTCCAGGGCGGTGGTCGGCTCGTCCGCGATGAGCAGTTCGGGGTTGTTCACCAGCGACATGGCGATCATCGCGCGCTGGCGCATGCCGCCGGAGAACTCGTGCGGGTAGCTGTCGACCCGCTTGTCCGGCTGCGGGATGCCGACCCGGTCGAGCATCTCGACCGCGCGCCGCTTGGCGGTCTTCTTGTCGACGTCGTGGTGGATGCGGTACGCCTCCACGATCTGCGCGCCGATCGTGTAGTACGGGTGCAGCGCGGACAGCGGGTCCTGGAAGATCATCGCCATCTCACGGCCGCGCAGCCGCCGCACGTGGTCCGGGTCGGCGGACAGCAGCTCGGTGCCGTCCAGCCAGATCTCGCCGCAGATCTGCGCCTTGCGCTTGCCGTACTGGCCGGCGGTGTGCAGGCCCATGATGCCGAGCGAGGTCACCGACTTGCCGGAGCCGGACTCGCCCACGATGCCGAGGGTCTTGCCCTTGTCCAGCTGGAAGCTGAGCCCGTCGACGGACTTGACCAGGCCGTCGTCGGTCGGGAAGTGCACCTTGAGGTCGCGCACCTCGAGGAAGGCGCTGGGCGCCCGCGAGGTGCCGGTGGGCTCGCCCATGGCCGCTCCGGTCTTGCTGAGTTCGGTCATGTGAGCCTCACTCGGGGGTCGATCACGGCGTACAGGATGTCCACCACGAGGTTGGCGACGAGCACGGCGAGGGAGGTGATCAGGGTGACGCCCAGGATGAAGGGCAGGTCCTGGTTCTTGATCGCGTCCAGCACCTTCTGGCCGAGGCCGGGGAGGCTGAACGTGGTCTCGGTCAGGATCGCCCCGCCCATGAGGGCGCCGATGTCCATGCCGAGCATGGTCAGGATCGGCGTCATCGTGGAGCGCATCGCGTGCTTGCGGATGACGACCTGCTCGCGCAGGCCCTTGGCGCGGGCCGTGCGGATGTAGTCCTCGCCGAGGATCTCCAGCATGGTGGCCCGGGTGATCCGGGCGTACATCGCCGCGTACAGGAACGCCAGGGTGACCCACGGCAGGATCATGCCGCCGAGCCAGCCGGTGAGGCTGTCCTCCATCGGCACGTACTCGCCGTCGATCCAGCCCAGTCCGTAGCTGAAGATCGCCAGGCTGAGCAGACCGGTGAAGTAGATGGGGAGGGAGACGCCCGCCAGGGCAACGACCATCGCGCTGCGGTCCCAGACGCTGCCCCGCTTGAGCGCGGAGAGCACGCCCGCCGCCACGCCCATGATCAGCCACAGCAGGGCGGCACCGAGCGCGAGTCCCAGGGTCACCGGGAAGCGGTCGGTCAGCACCGGCCAGACGGCCTGTTCGCTGCGGAAGGAGTACCCGAAGCACGGCGCGGCGCACTCGGTGACGTCGCCGCCGGCCGCGTAGGTGCGGCCCACGAAGATGCCCTTGAAGAACTCCCAGACCTGGACGAGGACGGGGTCGCTCAGGCCCAGCTTCTGCCGCACCGCCTCGACGGCGGCCGGGTCGGCCTGCTTGCCCACGAAGCTCGTGGCCAGGTCGACTCCCGCCCACTTGGGGACGAGGAAGAAGATGCTGAAGACCACCAGGATGATGACCACCAGCATCACTGCGGCGGCGAACAGCCGCCTGATGAGGTAAGCGAGCACAGCTCTCGGCCCGGCGGCGGACCGGGGCCACCAGAGGTTCTCTGGTGGCCCACGGTCACACCGCCCCGGCCTTCACCTGCCTTTCGTGCCGTGTGGCGGGTGTGCCGGCCGGGTTACTTCTTGACGCTCAGGTTCACGAAGTCGTACTGCCCGTTGTAGGCGTCGGTCGTGTAGACGTTCGCCAGGTCGGACGAGCGCCAGTTGATGAACTTCTCGAAGGTGAAGGGCATGTAGTAGGCGCCCTCCATGACCTTGTGGTTGATCTGCTTCGAGATGTCGGCCTTCTTCGCCTCGTCGAGCTCCTTGACGTAGTCGTCGAAGAGCTTGTCGATCGCCTTGTCCTTGATCAGGGCGAAGTTGTTGTTGCCGCTCTCGAGGATGTACTTGCTGCTCCACAGCGGCAGACCGAAGCCCTGGACGGTGGCGAAGTCCGGGCCCCAGCCCATGATGATGATGCCGTAGCCCTTCTTCTTCACGTTCGAGGGGCTGCCGATGATGCCGGAGGTCTGCGAGCCGTCGTACTGGTCGATCTCCGCCTGGATGCCGACCTTCTTCAGGGACGCCTGCATCGACTCCGCGGTGGCCACCTCGACCGGCTTGTTGTTGCGGACCGCGATGCGGGTCTTGAAGCCGTTGGGCTGACCGCAGGCCTTGAGCTCTTCCTTGGCCTTGGCGATGTTGCCCTTCTTGTTGGCACCCGCCATCTCGTACGGGTCGTACTTCTGGCCCTCGGAGCCCGGCACCGACGGCGGCAGCATGTTGGTGCCGATGTCACCGCCGGCGATGGGGCCGCCGCGCGCGTTCTGCAGCGACACGTGGTCGGCGCCGTAGATGACGGCCTTGCGGCAGTGGATGTTGTCGAACGGCTTCACGCTCTGCGGGAAGACCGCGTACCGGATGTAGCCGCTGACCGGGTTGTCCAGGTTGCCCTTGTGCTTCTTCAGGGCGGTGGTGCGGCCCTGCGGCGACATGCCGGTCTGGTTGATGTCCAGGTGGTAGTCGCCGTTGATCAGGCGCTGGTCCATGTCGTTGGCGTTGGTGAAGAACCGGACGCTGATCTTGTCCGGGTACGCCTTGCGGATCGGGTCCGACTCCTTCTTCCACTCCGTGTTGCGGACGAGGACGAGGGACTTGCCCGGGGAGTACGACTGGAACTTGTACGGGCCGCTGGAGAACGGCCGCAGCGCGTACTTCGACTTGGTGTCCTTGTCCTGGCGGACCGGGGACGCCGACGGCATCGCGAGCATCTCGGGGAAGTCGCTGTTGGCCGCGGGAAGCTTGAAGACGATGGTCTTCTCGTCCGGCGTCTCGATGGCCTTCAGGCCGAGCTTGTCGGGGGACTTGTCCTTGTACGGGCCCTGGTACTCGCCCTTCGGGTCCAGGATGTCCTTCAGGTAGACGGGACCGCCGGACAGCACGTCCTGCGCCCACTGGCGCTGGATGCCGTACTTCACGTCCTGGGACGTGATCGGCTTGCCGTCCTCCCAGGTGATGCCGTCACGCAGGGTGAAGGTGTAGGTCTTGCCGTCCTCCGAGACCTTGCCCGAGTCGGTGGCGAGGTCCGGCGTCAGTTCGGCGCCCGTCTTGCCCGGCTCCGTCTTGAAGCTCAGCAGCTGACGGCTGTAGAAGCGCATGAAGTTCCAGGCGAAGCCGTAGTAACCGCGCGTGGTGTCCCACGAGTCGGCGTCCTGGGCTCCGGCGAACTTCAGCTCGCCGCCCTTGGTGGTGGACGCGTTGGCCAGCTTGTTGTTGGCCGCGTTGAAGCCGGCCGCCTTGTTGCCGCCCTCGCCGCCGCCGTCGCCGCCGCACGCCGCCGTGGCCATCAGCGCGGCGACCACGGCGGCAGCGGCCACGGCCTGCTTGCGCCGCCCTGAGGTGCGTTGGGTAGTCACGATCTCGGATCCTCCGGTTGTGATGAGAGGTCCCGTGCCAGATGCCACGGGCCGCTAGGGGTACGGCAGTTCAGCGGGAGCCCTTCGGGTCGAGCGCGTCACGCACGCCGTCGCCGAAGAGGTTGAAGGCAAGAACGGTGATGAAGATCGCCACGCCCGGGATCACCATGTACATGGGGTCCGAGTCGTAGTAGTCGATCGCGCTCGAGAGCATCTGGCCCCAGGAGGCCGTGGGCGGCTTGACGCCCACGCCCAGGAAGCTGAGTGCCGCTTCGGTGAGGATGTTGGTGGGGATCATCATCGTCGTGTAGACGATGATCGGCGCGACCAGGTTGGGCAGCAGTTCCCTGAAGAGGATGTAGAACCGCCCCGCGCCCAGCGACCGGGCCGCCTCGACGTACTCCCGTTCGCGCAGGGAGAGCGTCTGGCCGCGCACCACGCGTCCGATGTAGGGCCAGCCGAAGAAGCCGATGACGAGGATCATCACGAACAGGCGCACGCCCGTCCCCGTCAGTCCCAGCATCTCGTTCGGCATGACGGAGACCAGCGCGATGATGAACAGCAGCTGGGGGAAGGCCAGCAGACCGTCCATCACCCTGCTGATCGCGGCGTCGACCCACCCGCCGAAGAACCCGGCGAGGATGCCCAGCACGGTCCCGATGACCACCGCCACCAGCGCCGACAGGAAACCGACGAGCAGTGAGATCCGCGCGCCGTAGACGATGCGGGCGAAGATGTCGCGGCCGTTGACCGGTTCGACGCCCAGCAGGTGCTCACTGCTGATGCCGCCCCAGGAGCCCGTCGGGGTGCCGAACAGCGGGTCAATGAGGTCCTCGTGGTGCGACTCGGGATCCTGCCCGACCAGGCTCGTGATCACCGGCGCGAACAGCGCGACAGCGACCAGGAACAGCACGACGACGCTTCCCGCGAGGGCCAGTTTGTCCCGTTTCAGGCGCTCCCAGGCGATCCGGCCCAAGGAGCGTCCCTGCACGGCCTTCGCGCCGGAGCTGACTACCGCCGCTTCTTCGGCCGCACTCGGGGCCGCTTCCGCGGTCGGCTCGTGCAATGGTGCCGTCATCTGGCAGGGACCCCTCTCAACCGGCGGGTGGCCGGCCCGCACTTGCCGCTGTGGCGGCGATTCAGTCCGTCGTACGCAGGCGTACACAGGGGTGAACACCCCTGGTGCGGGAGTCTTCAACGCTTCGGCGTTTCGTTGCCAGACTTGACGGAGAATGGATGCGCAACCGTGATGCTGACTGGGAAATTCCGTTATCCGAACAGCTCATCGCGGCTCTCGGACGCACGCGAGTCGGACCATTCGGCCCAGTCCGGGACCTACCGCCCTTCTCTACGCGCGGAGAGTCGCCCCGGCCGAGCCCGCCCGTCCGTCATGCGGAGGGGTCAGTACCGGCCCTGCGCCGGGGGGAATCCGTACCCCGCCGCGGGCGCCTGGGCGGGGCCCGCGTGCGCCTCGCGGTCGTAGAACGGCCGGGCGTTCGCGCGCAGCCACATCGCCACCGGGTCGTGCTCGTCGGACAGCGCGACCGTCGACACCGGCAGGCCCTCCGGGACCGCGCCGATCGACTGCCGCATCATCGCGCGCACCGATTCCACGGCCGGCGGGCTGGTGTCGTACACGTCGAGACCGATGGCGAGGTACGGCGCGCCCAGCGCCGGCTGCACCCAGGCGCGGCGCAGCGAGCGGACCGCCGGGGTGCGGTGGGCGTTCTGCGCGATCAGGGCGTAGAACTGCGGGATCTCGATGGCCGGTTCGGACAGCCGCAGGGGGCCCGCGGGCTGCCGGTCCAGGCCGGTGGCGATGCGGCGCAGGTCGAGCCAGGGGATGCCGACGCCGCCGCCCGGGGCGTGCGGGTTGAGCCAGAGGCCGTAGCGGTCCGGGTAGAGGGCGCGGGCCACCTCCAGGCCGTCGACCACCTCGTACGACCGGTTCCAGCCGCTGGCCGACAGCTCCTGGGCGGAGGTCACGCAGGGCGCGTAGCCGTGGCCGTCGACCTCCATGCCGGCGTACTGGGCGTCCGGGGAGCCGGCCCGGCCTTGCCACAGCAGCATCCAGACCTGCCCGGAGGAGGGGGTGGCGAGCGCGCGGAGCAGCGCCTCGTAGGCGTCGTAGCGCCCGGGCGTCACCTGGCGCAGCATGTGCTCGACCTGTCCGGCCGCGGCTGTGCCGCTCGCGCTCACGTTGTGCCCCTTCGGGAAAGTGCCGTCGGTTAGGAGACCAGATTAAGTGCGGCGGGAGCCGGTGCGGGAGTTCGGTGCCCGGCCCGCGCCTACATCGGCTGCTGGTAGAACGGCTTGACCCTCTCACGCATCCAGTCCCCCACCGGGTCCTGCGCCACGTCCAGCAGGACCAGGTTGACGGGCCATGTGACCGGGGACCTGCCGAGGGCGCGGGACAGGGCGTCCATGGGCAGGGCCCGCAGGTCGCCCTCGCAGTGGGTCAGCTCGACGCCGACGAACATGACCGGCTCGGCGGTCTCGATGGCGGCGAGGCAGCGGCGGGCGGTGCGGACCACGCCGGTGCCCTCGAACTCGGCCGCGGCCGTGGACAGGAAGTCGACCGGGTCGTCCTGCCAGTCGGGCTCGAACAGGCGGACCCGGCCGCCGCTCGCGGGACCGTCCAGCGGGGTGCGCCCGGTCCGGCACAGCTCGGCGACCGCGGGCGGCGGCAGGGGTACGCCGACCACGCCGCCCGGGTTGACGGCTATGCCCGCCTGCGGGGGCAGGCCGCGCGCGAACTCCACGGCGGGCGCTATGGCGTACGACATGTGGGCGCCGACGACCTGGCGGAACTGTTCCTCGGAGCTGAACACCGGCACGTAGGCCTGGCCCTCGATCTCCAGCGTGGGCAGGTCCAGCGGGCCGCTGTGCGGGCCGCCGCCGCCCGGCAGCGGGACCCAGACGAAGCTGCGGCCGAGCACCTCGACGATCCGGCCGCCGGCCGAGGGGACGCCGAGGGAGGCCGAGAGCACCTCCTCCAGTTCGTTGCCGGGCCATCCACCGTGCGGGTGGGGGTGCGCCTGCGCCGGGAAGTCCGCGGAGTGTTCCGCCGGGAAGTCCATCTGCCTACCGCCTGACTGGTGCCACTGCTGTGGCGGAAAAGGCTATCGGGTGCCGGGCGCGGTCCGGTCAGCCCGTGAAGCCGATGCGGCGCAGCGCGTTCGCCGCGTCCCGGTCCACGAGGACCGCCGAGCCGCAGCCGGCCGGCAGATCGCCCTCGGTGATCGCGCGCCGCAGCCGGTCGGTGGCCGCGCGGTGCCTGCGGAAGGCGTAGCGGGAGACGCCCCGGCCGCGGTCGCGCTGACCGGCCAGCGCCTGCTGCGGGGTGACGTCGAGCAGCAGCAGGTGCAGCTTGCCGCCCCGGCGGCGGGCCTCGCGGGCCAGCCAGGCGCGCACCCAGGCCTGGGTGCCGCAGTCGTGCACGACGACGCCCTCGCCGGAGCGCAGCGCGCGCCACAGCCCGGCGTAGTGCGCGAGGCGGACCAGCGGGCGGTAGACGGCGTACGGCAGGAAGCCCGGCAGGCGGCGGTCCCAGCGGTCCCGGGTGTCCTGGGAGTCGACGCGCCGGCCGGGCACGGCGCGCCGCATCAGCGTGGACTTGCCGCTGCCGGGCAGGCCGGTGACGACGACGAGGTCGCGGGGGCCGAAGAGGAGGGCGCGGGGGCTGTGCCCGCCGCGGTCGCGCAGGTCGCGGACGACCGGTGCGGGCTGCGGGCCGCATGCTCCCCGGGCCGGGACAGCGGCCTGCTCGGGCAGCGCGATGCCCGATGTCGTGGCGTACGCCGAGGTCCTGTTCACCGTGATCGTCCCCCCTGGGGTCGGGTACGGAGTCCCGTTCCCGACGAGTGTAAAAAGAAGGTAATGCAGACGGTCCCGCTTTTTCGTTCACTTACTGCCACAAGCCGGTGACAAGTGCGGGCCTGTCGGCGAGCCGTCCGGGCGTGCAATGATGTGGCCGCCAACTGCATACCGGCCGTTTGAATCCGCGCGGGAGAGTCCCCGGCACTGCCCGGGGCGCCGAAGGAGCAAGTCCCTCCCTTGAATCTCTCAGGCCCCAGTTACCGCGCGGGCGAGGCACATCTGGAAAGCGGGCCGCCGTTCGGTGGCCCCACCCAAGGTGCAAGCCATGTCCATCCCTTTCCCGGGCCGGTCGTGGCGAACCTCTCAGGTTCCGATGACAGATGGGGAGGAACGACCTCGCCCTCCCCCACGCTCGCATCACGCTCGCGTGGGAGGTGCCCCATCGCCCTTGGAGACGACCGTCCGATGAGCAGTAACGAACCCCGCCGTACCGCGCTGGACGCCCTGCACCGCTCGCTCGGCGCGACCATGACCGACTTCGCCGGCTGGGACATGCCGCTGCGCTACGGCTCCGAGCGCGACGAGCACGTCGCCGTGCGCACCCGGGCCGGCCTGTTCGACCTCTCCCACATGGGCGAGATCACCGTCACCGGCCCGCAGGCCGCCGCGCTGCTGAACTACGCCCTGGTCGGCAACATCGCCTCCGTCGGCGTGGGCCGCGCCCGCTACACCATGATCTGCCGGGCCGACGGCGGCATCCTGGACGACCTGATCGTGTACCGGCTGGCCGAGACCGAGTACATGGTGGTGGCGAACGCCTCCAACGCCCAGGTGGTGCTGGACGCGCTGACCGAGCGCGCCGCGGGCTTCGACGCCGAGGTGCGCGACGACCGGGACGCCTACGCGCTGCTCGCCGTGCAGGGGCCCGAGTCCCCGGGGATCCTGGCGAGCCTCACGGACGCCGACCTGGACGGCCTGAAGTACTACGCGGGCCTGCCCGGCACCGTCGCGGGCGTTCCCGCGCTGATCGCGCGCACGGGCTACACCGGCGAGGACGGCTTCGAGCTGTTCGTGAAGCCGGAGCACGCCGTCGAGCTGTGGCAGGCGCTGACGAAGGCCGGCGAGAGCGTCGGCCTGGTGCCCTGCGGCCTGTCCTGCCGGGACACGCTGCGCCTGGAGGCCGGCATGCCGCTGTACGGGCACGAGCTGACGACCTCCCTGACGCCGTTCGACGCCGGGCTCGGCCGGGTGGTGAAGTTCGAGAAGGAGGGCGACTTCGTGGGGCGCGAGGCCCTGCGGGAGGCCGCCGACCGCGCCCGGGAGAACCCGCCGCGGGTCCTGGTCGGCCTGATCGCCGAGGGCCGCCGCGTGCCGCGCGCCGGGTACTCCGTGGTCGCGGGCGGCGAGGTGATCGGCGAGGTCACCTCCGGCGCCCCCTCGCCCACGCTGGGCAGGCCGATCGCGATGGCGTACGTCGACGCGGCGCACGCGGCGCCGGGCACCCCCGGCGTCGGCGTGGACATCCGCGGCAGTCATGAGCCCTACGAGGTCGTGGCTCTGCCGTTCTACAAGCGCCAGAAGTAGACACTGAAGCGCGGCTCGGGGCCCGGCACGCCTGCCGGGTGGGTCGCCGCGCCCCTTTACGCTGCTCAGCAGCGGTCCCAGCAGTCTCTCCATTCACCAGCACTCCCTCGCGTACAGGAGAATCCAGGCCATGAGCAACCCCCAGCAGCTGCGCTACAGCAAGGAGCACGAGTGGCTGTCGGCCGCCGAGGACGGCGTCTCGACGGTCGGCATCACGGAGCACGCGGCGAACGCGCTCGGCGATGTCGTCTTCGTCCAGCTCCCGGACGTCGGTGACACCGTGAGCGCCGGCGAGACCTGCGGCGAGCTGGAGTCGACGAAGTCGGTCTCCGACCTGTACTCCCCGGTCACCGGCGAGGTCACCGAGGTCAACGAGGACGTCGTCAACGACCCGTCGCTGGTGAACTCCGCGCCCTTCGAGGGCGGCTGGCTGTTCAAGGTGCGCGTCTCGGAGGAGCCGGCCGACCTGCTCTCCGCCGACGAGTACACCGCCTTTTCCGCCGGCTGAGAGGTTGTAGCACACATGTCGCTCCTGAACACGCCCCTGCACGAGCTCGACCCGGACGTGGCCGCCGCGGTCGACGCCGAGCTGGACCGCCAGCAGTCCACCCTGGAGATGATCGCCTCCGAGAACTTCGCGCCGGTCGCGGTCATGGAGGCGCAGGGCTCGGTCCTCACCAACAAGTACGCCGAGGGCTACCCGGGCCGCCGCTACTACGGCGGCTGCGAGCACGTCGACGTGGTCGAGCAGATCGCCATCGACCGCGTGAAGGCCCTCTTCGGCGCCGAGCACGCCAACGTGCAGCCGCACTCGGGCGCCCAGGCCAACGCCGCCGCGATGTTCGCGCTGCTCAAGCCCGGCGACACGATCATGGGCCTGAACCTCGCGCACGGCGGGCACCTGACCCACGGCATGAAGATCAACTTCTCCGGCAAGCTCTACGACGTCGTCGCCTACCACGTCGGCGACGACGGCCGCGTCGACATGGCCGAGGTCGAGCGCCTCGCCAAGGAGGCCAGGCCGAAGCTGATCGTGGCGGGCTGGTCGGCCTACCCGCGCCGGCTGGACTTCGCCGCGTTCCGCCGGATCGCCGACGAGGTCGGCGCGTACCTGATGGTCGACATGGCGCACTTCGCCGGTCTGGTCGCGGCCGGGCTGCACCCCAACCCGGTCCCGCACGCGCACGTGGTCACCACCACGACCCACAAGACGCTGGGCGGCCCGCGCGGCGGTGTGATCCTGTCCACGGCCGACCTCGCCAAGAAGATCAACTCGGCGGTCTTCCCCGGTCAGCAGGGCGGCCCGCTGGAGCACGTGGTCGCCGCCAAGGCCGTCGCGTTCAAGGTCGCCGCCTCCGAGGACTTCAAGGAGCGCCAGCGCCGTACCCTGGAAGGTGCCCGCATCCTCGCCGAGCGCCTGGTCGAGGACGACGTGCGGGCCGTGGGCGTGGACGTGCTGTCCGGCGGCACGGACGTGCACCTGGTCCTGGTGGACCTGCGCGACTCCGAGCTGGACGGCCGGCAGGCCGAGGACCGCCTCCACGAGATCGGCATCACCGTCAACCGCAACGCGATCCCGAACGACCCGCGCCCGCCGATGGTGACGTCCGGCCTGCGGATCGGCACGCCCGCCCTCGCCACCCGCGGCTTCACGGCCGAGGACTTCGCCGAGGTCGCGGACGTGATCGCCGAGGCGCTGAAGCCGTCCTGCGACGCGGAGGCGCTCAAGGGCCGCGTGAAGGCGCTGGCCGGCAAGCACCCGCTGTACCCCGGGCTGAACAAGTAGGCCCCCCGGGCACCGCACGCGGCGACACGTGCGGTGCCCGGCCCCCCGCACCACCCCCGCTGTAAGGAGTCCCCGTGGCCATCTCGGTCTTCGACCTGTTCTCGATCGGCATCGGTCCGTCGAGCTCCCACACGGTGGGCCCGATGCGGGCGGCGCGCATGTTCGCCCGCCGGCTGCGCAACGAGGACCTGCTGGGCTCCGTCGCCTCGGTCCGCGCCGAGCTGTACGGCTCGCTGGGCGCGACCGGACACGGCCACGGCACGCCCAAGGCGGTGCTGCTCGGCCTGGAGGGCGACTCGCCCCGCACGGTCGACGTGGAGACCGCCGACGAGCGGGTGGAGACGATCAGGTCCACCGGCCGGCTCCGCCTCCTCGGCGACCGCGAGATCGCCTTCTCGTACGACGACGACCTGGTCCTGCACCGCCGCAAGACGCTCCCCTACCACGCCAACGGCATGACCCTGTGGGCCCACGACGCCTCCGGGGCCGAGCTGCTGTCGAAGACGTACTACTCGGTGGGCGGCGGCTTCGTCGTGGACGAGGACGCGGTCGGCGCCGACCGGATCAAGCTGGACGACACGGTCCTGAAGTATCCCTTCCGTACGGGCGACGAGCTGCTGCGCCTGACCCGGGAGACGGGTTTGTCGATCTCCGCGCTGATGCTGGAGAACGAGCGGGCCTGGCGCACCGAGGAAGAGATCCACGACGGGCTGCTGGAGATCTGGCGGGTCATGCAGGCGTGCGTCAGGCGCGGCATGTCCCGCGAGGGCATCCTGCCCGGCGGCCTCAAGGTGCGCCGCCGCGCCGCGAACACCGCGCGCAAGCTGCGCTCCGAGGGCGACCCGAAGGCCCTCGCGATGGAGTGGATCACCCTGTACGCGATGGCCGTCAACGAGGAGAACGCGGCCGGCGGCCGGGTCGTGACCGCCCCGACGAACGGCGCGGCCGGCATCATCCCGGCGGTCCTGCACTACTACGTCAACTTCGTGCCCGGCGCCGACGAGGAGGGCGTGGTCCGCTTCCTGCTGGCGGCCGGCGCGATCGGCATGCTGTTCAAGGAGAACGCCTCCATCTCCGGCGCCGAGGTCGGCTGCCAGGGCGAGGTCGGCTCCGCCTGCTCGATGGCGGCGGGCGCGCTCGCCGAGGTGTTGGGCGGCTCCCCGGAGCAGGTGGAGAACGCCGCCGAGATCGGCATGGAGCACAACCTCGGCCTGACCTGCGACCCGGTCGGCGGCCTCGTCCAGATCCCGTGCATCGAGCGCAACGGCATGGCCGCGGTGAAGGCCGTGACCGCCGCCCGCATGGCGATGCGCGGTGACGGCTCCCACAAGGTGTCCCTGGACAAGGTCATCAAGACGATGAAGGAGACCGGCGCGGACATGTCGGTCAAGTACAAGGAGACGGCGCGGGGCGGGCTGGCGGTCAACATCATCGAGTGCTGACGGGACCGGCCGCACCGCAACCGCCGCGCCGCGCCCGTCACCGCTGCCCCGCCCCCTGCTGTGCAGCCCGTGCCGTGCGACCGGGAATCGTGCCGCCGTGGACCCGGCCGCCCGCCGTGGACCGAAGTGGACAACTTCGGCCGGACACGGATCAGTCGGGTCAGTGTGGGGCATACAACAATCCCGACTCCTCTCCCCACAGCGGCACTTCAAGGGGGTTCCCATGCTGCGCGGCATCGACGTGAGCGCCTACCAGCCCTCCTCCTACGACACCGACGGCCTGTCCTTCGTCTTCGTCAAGGCGACGGAGGGCCGCACCTACGTCAACCCCAGACTCGCGGCCCAGACGAAGACGGCCCGCGACGCCGGACTCGTCGTCGGCTTCTACCACTTCCTCTGGCCGGGCAACCTCACGGCCCAGGCCGAGTACTTCGTCAGCAAGGCCCCGGAAAGGGCGGGCGACATCCTCGCGGTCGACTGGGAGAGGACCAGCGAGGGCACGTACGCGAGCAACGCCGAGAAGGACCGCTTCATCAGGAAGCTGCGCGAACTGCGTCCGGCCAACCGGGTGATCCTGTACTGCAACCGGCACTTCTGGCTGAACATCGACACGACGTCGTACGCCGGTGACGCCCTCTGGATCGCCGACTACGTCACCGCGGGCAAGCCCCGCATCAAGGCCAGGTGGCGTTTCCACCAGTACACCGACGACCCGCTGGACAAGAACGTGGCCGATTTCGAGAGCCGGGCGGCCCTGCGGACGTGGGCGAGGCGGGACTGACGGGCCGGGCCGCAGAGGGGCGGGCATGCCGAAGGGGCGCCGGATGCCCGCGGGAAGCCGCGCCCCTTCGTGAGCGCCTACTTGTTCAGGTACGACCAGAACTCGTCGAACGACATGAGCTTGTCGCCGTTCAGGTCGCGGCTGTTGATGATCGCCTCGGCGACCGACTCGGTGACGTGCCAGTCGCCCTGCTGTGCCAGGGCGGTCTTGAACTCGGCGGCGGTGATCAGGCCGTCCCCGTCCAGGTCGATCCTGTCGAACTGCTTGCGCGCTTCCTCGATGTCGGCCACCGGCCCGCCCCTCATTCCGTGCTGTGATCCCGCGGATCATCCACTGTCGCCGGTCAGATTAACCGGCGATCACAGCACACCGGGGGCGGGGTCCGGCCCGGTGGGTCAGCGGAAGACGCCGGTGTGGCCGAGGGAGTAGCGGCCGGGCTGCGGGTAGACGGCGAGGCCGTGCGGTCCGCTGCCGACCTTGATGCGGGCGAGCTGGATGCCGGTGCGGGTGTCGATGGCGTACACCTCGGCGTCGTAGCGGCCGGAGAGCCACAGGACCTTGCCGTCGGCGGAGACGCCGCCCATGTCGGGACTGCCGCCGTCGGGCAGGGTCCACTTCTTGGTGAGCCTGCCCCGGGTGAAGTCGAAGACGGAGACGGTGCCCTCGCCGCGGTTGGAGATGTACATCTCGCGGGAGTCGCGGCTGACGTACAGGCCGTGGCAGCCCTTGCCGGTGGGCAGGAACCGCGGCTTGCCGAAGGTGTCGCCGTCCACGATCCACATGCCGTCGGCCATCATGTCGGCGATGTAGAACCTCTTGCCGTCGGGTGAGAGCTTGACGTCCTGCGGCATGGCGCCGTCGAACGGCAGCCTCTGCTGCCCGACGACCTTCATCTTCTCGGTGTCGACCTTGAGCAGTTCGCCGCTGAACTCGCAGGAGACGATGAAGTAGCGGCCGTCGAGCGAGAAGTCGGCGTGGTTGACGCCGTAGCAGCTGACCGGCACGGTCTTCTTCCGCTTCATGGTGTGCGGGTCGCGGAAGACGAGTTCGCGGTCGAGGGAGGCCATCACGACGGCGTACTTGCCGTTCGGCGTGAAGTAGAGGTTGTACGGGTCGTGCACCTCCACCGGCTTGCCCGCCCTGCCGGTCCTCGGGTCGACGGGGGTGAGGGTGTGGCCGCGGTTGTTGTTGACCCACAGGGTCTTCAGGTCCCAGCTCGGGACGACGTGCTGGGGCTGGCGGCCGACGCGCAGGGTGTCGACGACCTCGTACGTCTTCGGGTCGATGACGGTGACCGTGTCGGACTCGGTGTTCGGGACGTAGACGCGGGACGGGAAGTCCTTCACGACCGGGGACAGCTTGTTCGGGCGGTCGGCCGCGTACACGTCCTGCGGGTCGAGCACGGGCGGCATGCCGGGCAGGCCGTCGGTCTGCTTCTCCGGCGGGGCGGGTACGGCGGCGCCGGTGGCGCGGGCCTGCGCGGCCCGGTCCTCGGTGTCCGCGCCGCAGGCGGCGAGAGCGGCGAGCGCGGCGCCGGCGAGCAGGGCTCGGGTGAGGGGGAGGAGGGGGGCGAGGGTGGGGCGGGTCTTGCGGCGTGAGGTCGTGGTCACGCGCACCATTTAAGGGGCGTTGCGGGGGAAAACCGGTGATTCACCCGGTCGGCGGTCCGGGCGGGCGTCGGCGGTCCGCGCCGCCGGGACGCCCCGCAGCGCCCCGGAACACCCGCCGCGTCCTCACCGGTCGGCGACCCGCATCTCGAACCACGTCGTCTTGCCGCGCGGCAGCAGGTCCACGCCCCAGCGGTCGGACAGCTTGTCGACGAGGAACAGCCCCCGGCCGCTGACGTCCATCTCCTGCACCGGCATCAGGCAGGGCAGCCCCCGCGACGGGTCCCGCACCTCGAACCGCACCCAGCCGGGGCGGCGCTTCATGCGGAGGCCGAAGATCCGGGCGCCGGTGTGCCGTACGGCGTTGCCGACCAGCTCGGAGACGAGCAGGACGGCGCTCTCCGCCAGCTTCGGCGTGAGTCCCCACTGGCGCAGGACGGCGACCTGGGCGAGGCGGCGGGCGGTGCCGGCGGACTCGGGGAGGGACGGTAACAGCACCTCGCACTCCGCGGGGTTGCCGTACAGCTCCACCGCCCTCAGCGCGCGTTCGTCCTCGACCGCCGGCGACCAGCGCGCCGCGGTCGCACGTGCGTCTCCCCGCGGCTGATCCGTACCCTCCAGCCCCGCCATGCCCCCATGATGGCCGCCCGGCGGTGGCTCCGGGGCCGTTCCGGGGGAACGCGCACCCCGGAACGTCCCGGTTCGTGACGGCCGGGCGGCCTGCGCCGACGACGCTTCGATATCGGTGACATCCCGCCCGACCTGCGGCGACGGCTCGGTTGGAGGCAATCGACGGGCTCCCTCGGCGCGGCGGAGTTGAGGCGGGCTCAAGGCTGCCACAAACCGCCCCGACGGGGGACCCGGATCGGACACCGCGTCAATTGCACGGTCCATTGCACGCGGCGGAACGGCGGAGAAGCCTCAGAGAGACCTCAGAGGAACTTCGCCTTGCCGGGGCCCTCCTCGACGAAGCTGCGCATGCCGCGCTCGCGGTCCTCGGTGGCGAACAGGCCCGCGAACCAGCTCCGCTCCACGGCGAGCCCGGTCTCGATGTCCGTCTCCAGGCCCGTGTCGATGGACTCCTTCGCGGCGCGCAGCGCGACGGCCGGTCCCTGCGCCAGCTTCGCCGCCCAGGCGTGCGCCTCGGTGTACACGTCGGCGGCCGGGACGACGCGGTCCACGAGGCCCATGGTGAGCGCCTCGTCGGCCTTGACCATCCGGCCGGTGAAGATGAGGTCCTTGGCCTTGGACGGGCCGACCAGCCGGGCGAGGCGCTGGGTGCCGCCGGCGCCGGGGATCAGGCCGAGCAGGATCTCCGGCTGGCCGAGCTTGGCGTTGTCGGCGGCGATGCGGAAGTCCGCGCACAGCGCCAGCTCGCAGCCGCCGCCGAGGGCGTAGCCGGTGACGGCGGCGACGACCGGCTTGGGGATGCGGGCGACGGCGGTGAAGGAGTCCTGGAGGGCGCGGGCGCGCAGGACCATCGCGGTGTGGTCCATGGCCTGCATCTCCTTGATGTCCGCGCCGGCCGCGAACACCTTCTCGCCGCCGTAGACGACCACGGCGCGCACGTCGTCGCGGCGCGTGGCCTCCTCGGCGAGTTCCTTGAGCCGGTCCTGGGTGGCGATGTCCAGCGCGTTCATCGGCGGGCGGTCCAGGCGCAGCGTGCCGACGCCTTCGGCGACTTCGAGATTCACGGTCATGCAGGCAGGTTAACGGGCACTAACGGCGGCGGACCCGGTGCCGTAGCTCACACCGGGTCCGCCGTGGCAGGCAGGGCTCAGGCCTTCCACTTCTCCCAGGACATGTTCCAGCCGTTGAGGCCGTTGTCGGGGGCGACGGTCTTCTCGTCGGAGTTCTTGACGATCACGACGTCGCCGATCATCGAGCGGTTGAAGAACCAGGCGGCGGGCGTCTTCTTGTCCCAGCCGCCGCGCACGTCGCGCAGCCCGACGCAGCCGTGGCTGTCGTTGTAGTTGCCGAAGGCGTCGCCGCCCCAGTAGTTGCCGTGCAGGAAGGTGCCGGAGGTGGTCAGGCGCACGGCGTGCGGGACGTCCTTGATGTCGTACTCGCCGCCGTAGCCGACCGTGTCGCCGTTCATGCGGGTGACGGTGAGCTTCTCGCTGATGACCATCTGGCCGTTCCAGGTGTCGTAGCCGGGCTTTCCGGTGGTGACGGGGATGGTCTTGATCAGTTCACCGTCGCGGACGACCTTCATCTTCTTGGTCTTGACGTCGACGGTGGAGACCTGGCTGCGGCCGATGGTGAACTTCACGGTCTTGGCCTGCTCGCCGTACACGCCCGGGCGGCCTTCGACGCCGTTGAGGTTGAGCTTGACGGTGACCCTGGTGCCGGCCTTCCAGTACTTCTCCGGGCGGAAGTCGAGGCGGTCGTTGCCGAACCAGTGGCCGGCGACCTCGACGGCGGGTTCGGTGGTGACGGTGATGGCCTTCTCCACGTCCTCGGGCTCGGTGATGCCCCGGGTGAAGCGCACGGAGAACGGCATTCCGACTCCGACGGTGGAGCCGTCCTCCGGGGTGAAGTGGCCGATGAAGGTGTTCTGCGGCGTGAGGGTGGTGAAGCCGGACTCCGCGGCGGACGTGCGGCCCGCGGAGTCCTTGGCGACCGCGTGCACCGTGTACTTGGTGGAGGCGGCCAGGTGGGTGGACGGGGTCCAGGTGGCGCCGTCCCCGGACATCTTCCCGGCTATCGTGCCGCCGTCGGAGTCCTTGACCACGACCTCGGCCAGCTTGCCCCGGTCCGCGGTGACCTTCAGGGCGCCTTTGGTGTCGACGGACTTCGCGCCGTCCTTCGGGGCGATGGTGACGACCGCCTCGGACTGCCCGCTCTGCGCTGCCCCGGAGTCGCTGCCCCTGCCCTTGCCGTCCTCGCCGCCCGAGGCGGAACCCGAGCCGCCCGAGCCGCACGCGGTGGCGGCCAGCATCAGCACCCCGAGTATCAGCGCCAGTGCGCCCTGGCTCCGGTGCCGCGCCCGCGCGTCAACCGAAGCCCCCGGTATCGGTCGCACGTTCAATTGTTTCTCCCCTCACAGGGCCCCACCGAGGCCCACCCCCAAGCGCGTCCCGCGCCGTTTGGCGCATGTTAACCACATGGTCAGGGGGGTTGATGTGGTGAAACTGTCACTGTTCCGTACCGACTTCAACAGACCGGTGCGCCCGGCCGGAGTCGGCTACCGCAGCGCGCTGCCCGCCTTCCAGGCCCGCCAGTTCATGTTCCAGCCGCCCAGGCCGTTGTCCGGGGCGACCGTGCGGTCCCTGCTGTTGACCACCTCCACGACGTCCCCGACCAGGCTGCGGTCGAAGAACCAGCCGGCCGGGGTGTGCGCGCCGCCGCCCTTCACGTCGCGCAGTCCGACGCAGCCGTGGCTGACGTTGCGCCGTCCGAACACGGCGGGCGGCGCCCAGTAGTTGCCGTGCAGGAAGGTGCCGGATTCGGTCAGGCGCATGGCGTGCGGCACGTCCTTGATGTCGTACTCGCCGCCGAAGCCGACCGTGCGGCCGTCCATGCGGGTCACCTCGAGCATCTCCGTGACCACCATCTTCCCGTTGTACGTGGTGGTTGCCGGCGCCCCGGCCGTGACGGGCACGGTGGCCACGAGCGCGCCGTCGCGCCGGACCCGCATGGTGCGCCGGGCGGCGTCCACGACGGAGACCTGGCTGCGGCCGACGGTGAAGGCGAACGTCTCGTCCTGGACGCCGTAGACGCCGGGTGCGCCCTCCACGTCGCGCAGGCGCAGGCCGACGGTGACGCGGGTGCCGGGTCTCCAGTAGTGCTCGGGACGGAAGTCGAGGCGGTTCCTGCCGAACCAGTGGGCGCGGACGTCGACGGCGGGGCGGGCGGTGACGCGGACCGCGCGTTCGACGGCGGCGCGGTACGCGATCCTGCGGGTGAACCTCAGGGAGACGATCATGCCGGTGCCGACGGTGGCACGGCCGCCCGGGGTGACGTGCCCGGTGAAGCGTTCGACGGGGACGTGGGTGGTGAACGTGGCGTGCCGGGCCGAGCGGCGGCCGTGGCCGTCCAGGGCGACGACGTCGACGGTGTACCGGGCGGCGAGCGCCAGCCGGTCCTCGGCCGGCCGCCAGCGCCGGCCGTCGGCGGAGATCCGGCCGGGCACCGGGGTCCGCCGGGCGTCCCGGGACCTGACGACGACCCTCACCTTCGCCAGCCGCCCGCCCGCCACCCGCACCCGCAGCTTCGCGCCGGGCCGGACGCCGCGGCTGCCGTCGCCCGGCGTGATCCGGATGTGGTCCCCGGGTGCGGGCGGCCCGCCGGGAGCGCCGGGGCCGCCGGGGCTGTCACCCGTGCAGCCGGCGGCCCCGGCCAGCAGTCCCGCCCATGCCAGTACGGCGGCCAGTGCGGCCCTCGCGCGCCGCGCGCGCCCTTGTGCATGCCTCACATGGGGGCCCAACGATCAGCCCCGCCCCGGGGAAACGTGAGTGCGAGCCGTGCGGTGGGCAGACTGGGGTGAAGGACGACGCGAGGGGAGCCGGGGCGGCCCGGGGCCGGGGCGCCGCGGGCCCCGTCGTCGCGTCGTTCCGCGAGCCGTGGGAGGCGGACAGGTGTCCAGCGCAGCCGAGCAGGAGACGGTGGCCGAGGGGCCCGCCACCGGGGTGACCGAGGAGTCCGCCACCAGGGACGGGCGCCCCGCCGCCGTCGTGGTGAACGGCGTGCCGCGCCGCGCGCCGGGGACGGCCGCGTGGCCGGGTGCGCCGACGCCGCTGGGCGCCCGGTACCGGGTGGGCCCGGAGGGGGTGGCCGGCACCAACTTCGCCCTGTGGGCGGGCGGCGCCGAGGCGGTCGACCTGTGCCTGTTCGACGCGGACGGCGCGGAGACGCGGGTGCGGCTGACCGAGCTGACGCACGGGATATGGCACGGCTTCGTGCCGGACGTGCTGCCGGGCCGCCGGTACGGCTACCGGGTGCACGGCCGCTGGGACCCGTGGACGGGCGCCCGCTGGAACCCGGCGAAACTGCTCCTCGACCCGTACGCGCGCGCGGTGGACGGCGACTTCCGGCTGCCCGCGGAGGTGTACGGGCATGTGCGGGACTGGCCCGACCAGCACGTCGCCGACACCGTGCGCGACGGCCGTGACTCCGCGCCGTACGTCCCGAAGGGCGTCGTCGTCCATGACGACGACGACTGGTCGGACGACCGGCGGCCGAAGACGCCGTGGGCGGACTCGGTGATCTACGAGCTGCACGTGCGCGGCTTCACCATGCGTCACCCGGGCGTCCCCGAGGAACTGCGCGGCACCTACGCGGGTCTCGCGCACCCGGCGGCGATCGAGCATCTGACGAGGCTCGGTGTGACGGCGGTGGAGCTGCTGCCGGTGCACCAGTTCGCGCACGAGGACCATCTGCTGCGGCGGGGCCTGAGGAACTACTGGGGCTACAACTCGATCGGCTACTTCGCCCCGCACGCCGGGTACGCCGCCTCCGGTACGACGGGCCAGCAGGTCGGCGAGTTCAAGCGGATGGTGCGCGCGCTGCACGCGGCGGGCATCGAGGTGATCCTCGACGTGGTCTACAACCACACGGCGGAGGCGGGCGAGCTGGGGCCGACGCTGTCGATGAAGGGCATCGACAACCGCGGCTACTACCGGCTCCAGCCGGACGCGCGCCGCTACGCCGACTACACGGGCTGCGGGAACACCCTCCACGTGGTGCAGCCGCACGTGCTGCGCCTGATCACGGACTCGCTGCGCTACTGGGTGACCGAGATGGGCGTGGACGGCTTCCGCTTCGACCTGGCGGCGGCGCTCGCGCGGTCCATGCACGACGTGGACATGCTGTCGCCGTTCCTCGCGGTGATCGCCCAGGACCCGGTGCTGCGCCGGGTGAAGCTGATAGCCGAGCCGTGGGACATCGGCTCGGGCGGCTACCAGGTGGGCGCCTTCCCGCCGCTGTGGACGGAGTGGAACGACCGCTACCGCAACGCCGTGCGGGACTTCTGGCGCCACGCACTGCCGGACGTACGGGAGATGGGCTACCGCCTGTCGGGCTCCAGCGACCTGTACGCGTGGGGCGGGCGCCGCCCGTACGCCTCGGTCAACTTCGTCACCGCGCACGACGGTTTCACCCTGCGGGACCTGGTCTCCTACGAGCGCAAGCACAACGAGGCGAACGGCGAGGGCAACCGGGACGGCACCGACGACAACCGGTCCTGGAACTGCGGCGCCGAGGGCGAGACGGACGACGAGGCCGTCCGGGCGCTGCGCCGCCGCCAGCTGCGGAACCTGCTCACGACGCTGCTGTTGTCGACGGGCGTGCCGATGCTGGTCGCGGGCGACGAGATGGGCCGGACGCAGCGGGGCAACAACAACGCCTACTGCCAGGACAACGAGATCGGCTGGCTGGACTGGGGGCTGCTGGACGACCCCGGCTGGCGTGCCCTGTTCGATCTCGCCGCCCGCCTGATCGCCCTGCGCCACCGGCATCCGGTGCTGCGCCGCCGGGCGTTCTTCTCGGGCCGGCCGCACTCCGCGGACGGGCTGCGGGACCTGGCCTGGTTCACCTCGCGCGGCACGGAGATGACGGAACGGGACTGGTACGCGCCCGCGGCCACGCTCGGCATGTACCTGTCCGGGCGGGACATACCGGGCCGGGACGAGCGGGGCGACCCCGTCGTGGACGACAGCTTCCTCGCCGTGCTGCACGCCGGGGAGACCCCGGTGGACTTCGTGCTGCCGGGTCCGCCGTGGGCGCAGCGGTACGAGGTGGTCGTGGACACCTCGCGCGAGGAGCAGTCCGGCGAACCGGGCACCACGCACCCGGGGGGCACGGAGATCACGGTGCCGGGGCGGACGGTGCTGCTGTTGCGGGTGCAGGCGCAGGGCTGAGGGCGGGACGGGTCGCGGCCTGACCGTGGGGTGGGGGGACGTGGGGTCGGGCGGGGAGGCCGAGCCGCGGGGTGGGCCTCGGGCCGGACAGTGGGCCTGAGTTCGGAGCGGGCGGCCGGGGGGCCGGGCCGCGAGGCCAGGAGGCCGGGCCGGGAAGCCGGACTGCGAGGGCAGGAGCCGGGAGCCGGGCCGCGAGGCCAGGAGGCCGGGCCGCGAGGCCAGGAGCCGGGCCGCGAGGCCAGGAGCCGGGCCGCGAGGCCAGGAGCCGGGCCGCGAGGGCTGGCGGTGGGTGGGCCGAAACTCGGTGGGCAGTGTCAGTGGTGTTCCGTAGGCTCGCTGCTGATGCCCACGAAAACCGCCGCCGAGGACCGTTCCGCCGTTCGTGCCCTGCTGCGTCTGTGGCCCTATGTGCGCCCCGTGCGGGTGCGGCTGTTCAGCGCGGCCTTCGTCGCGGTCCTCGCCTCCTGCCTGGGTCTGGTGATCCCGCTCGTCCTGAAGTGGATGGTGGACGGGCCGATCGCGGACCGGGACCCGGCGGGCGTGTGGCTCGGCGCGCTGTACCTGCTGCTGCTCGGGGTCGGCGAGGCGCTGCTGTTCGGGCTGCGGCGCTGGCTCGTGGCGCGGCCCCTGTCGCGCGTCGAGGCGGAGATGCGGGCCGATCTGTACCGGCACCTCCAGCGGCTGCCGATCGCCTTCCACGACCGGTGGCCGTCGGGCCAGCTGCTGTCCCGTGCGACCACCGACCTGATGCTGCTGCGCATGTTCCTCGCCTTCCCGCTGACGTTCCTGCTGGTCAACGGCGTGACGATCGTCGTCGGCGTGATCATCATGCTGATGCAGGACTGGATGCTCGGCCTGGTGATCCTCGGGCCCGCCGTCCCCGTGATGGTCACCTGCGTGGTCTTCGAGAAGCGGTACGCGCGCGTGGCGCGGCTCGCCCAGGACCAGGTGGGGGACCTGACGACGGTCGTCGAGGAGAGCGTGCTCGGCATCCGCGTCATCAAGGGCTTCGGCCGGCACCGCAGCCAGGCGCGGGCGTTCCGCGACCTGTCCGGCACCCTGCGCGGTACGGAGCTGCGCAAGGCGGGCCTGCTGGCGACGATCTGGGGCGTCATCGTCACCCTGCCCGAACTGGCCATCGGCGCGGCCCTGGTGGCCGGCGCCGTCCAGGTCGCGGACGGCGACCTGTCCGCGGGCACGCTGGTCGCGTTCCTCTCCACGGCCCTGGCCCTGCGCTGGCCCATCGACTCGATCGGCTTCCTGCTGGCCATGAGCCAGGAGGCGGCGACGGCCACGGAACGCTACTTCGAGGTGATGGACGCCCCGGAGGAGTCCGGGGTGCGGGCCCGCCCCGAGGCCGGCCGCCCCGACGGCATCCGCTTCGAGGACGTCACCTTCCGCTACCCCGACGCCGCCCCCGGCTCCCCGCCCGCCCTGGCCGGGGTGACCCTGCACGTGCGCCCCGGCGAGTCCATGGCCCTGGTGGGCGCGACCGGCAGCGGCAAGACCACCCTCACCGCGCTGATCCCCCGCCTGCACGAGCCCACCTCGGGCCGCATCACCCTCGACGGCGTCGACATCACCCGCATGGCCCGCGACACCCTGCGCTCCAAGGTCGCCGTGGCCTTCGAGGAACCCACCCTCTTCTCGGCGACCGTCGGGGAGAACGTCCTGATGGGCGCGGGTGACGACGCCGGTGAGGCGGAGCTGCGCCACGCCCTCGCCGTCGCCCAGGCCGACTTCGTGCACGCCCTGCCGCAGGGCACCGGCACTCAGGTGGGTGAGCAGGGCCTCAGCCTCTCCGGCGGCCAGCGCCAGCGCCTCGCCCTGGCCCGCGCGGTCGTCGGCCGCCCCGACTTCCTCGTCCTGGACGACCCGCTGTCCGCGCTGGACGTGCACACCGAGGCCGCCGTGGAGGCCGCGCTGCGCCGGGTGCTCGCCGGGACGACCGCGCTGATCGTCGCCCACCGTCCGTCCACGGTGCAGCTCGCCGACCGCGTCGCCCTGCTGTCCGGCGGCCGGATCACCGCCGTCGGCACCCATCACGAACTGCTGCGGACGAACGCCGAGTACGCACATCTGATGTCGGGCCTCGACGGCACCCCGCACGGGGCCGCCGAAGAAGGTCCCGGAAAAGAGGAAGCGGAGGCCGAGCGATGACCGCGCCGACGACGTCCGTCCCGGCCACCGGCGACGAGGACCGGCCGGACCCCGCGCCCGGCGCCGGCGACGCCTTCGACCGGGACGTCCTGCCCGCTCCCCCGGGCGCGACGCGCGCGCTGCTGCGTTCCCTGCTCGCGCCGATGAAGGCGCGCGTCGCGGTGACCACGCTCCTGCTGCTGCTCCAGCAGGCGGCGGTGCAGGCGGGCCCGCTGCTGGTGGCGTACGCCATCGACCGGGCGGTGCCCGCGTTCCGCGACCACGACCGGGGTCCGCTGATCGCGGTCGGCGCCGGGTATCTGCTGTGCGCGCTGGCCGCGGGCGCGCTCCAGTACGCGTTCATCGTCGCCTCCGCCCACGTCAACCAGAGCGTGCTGCTGGATCTGCGCGGCCGGATCTTCCGGCACGCCCAGGCGCTCAGCATCGACTTCCACGAGCGCTACACCTCGGGCCGGCTCATCTCCCGGGCCACGACGGACGTCGAGTCGCTGCGCGAGCTGCTGGACGAGGGGCTCCAGGAACTCGTCTCGGTCATCCTGTCGTTCGTCTACATCTCGGCGCTGCTGCTCTGGCTGGACCTGGGGCTCGGCGCGGTCGCGGTGGCGTCGTTCGGGCCGCTGTACCTGCTGGTGCGGGTCTACCGGCGGCGCGCGGGCCGGGTGTACCGGGCGCGGTCCACGGCCATCGCCGCGGTGATCGTGAAGTTCGTGGAGACGATGAACGGCATCCGGCCGGTGCGCGCGTTCCGCCGCGAGACCGTCAACGACGCGGACTTCCGGGTCCTGAACCGGCGCCACGAGCGCACGAACGGCGACGCGCTGCTGGAGATGGCGCGGTACGTGGTCGGCTCGCGGCTGGTCGCCAACACGGCCGTCGCGCTGATCGTGCTGTGGGGCGCGTACCGGGTGGCGGAGGACTCACTGGCGCTGGGGGTGCTGGCGGCGGCGGTGCTGTATCTGCGGCGGCTGTACGACCCGATCGACCGGCTCGGCATGTTCCTGAACTCCTACCAGTCGGCGGCGGCCTCGCTGGAGAAGATCGCGGGGCTGCTGGCGCAGACGCCGTCCGTGCCGGAGCCGGTGGCGCCGAAGCAGTTGCCGCCGCTCGCGGGCGACCGGCCCGGCCGCACGGTCGTCTTCGACGCGGTCGGCTTCCGCTACCGCACGGGCGGCGAGGTGCTGCCCCGCTTCGACCTGACGATCCCGGCCGGGCAGACGGTCGCCGTGGTCGGCTCGACCGGCGCGGGCAAGTCGACCCTGGCCAAGCTGCTCGCCCGGTTCTACGACCCCTCCGCCGGGCGGGTCCTGCTGGACGGCGTGGACCTGCGCGACCTGGCCTTCCCGGAGCTGCGGCAGGGGGTGGTGATGGTGACGCAGGAGGCGTTCCTGTTCTCCGGCACGGTCGCCGAGAACATCGCGATCGGCCGCCCGGACGCCTCGCGCGAGGACATCGAGCGGGCCGCGAGGGCGATCGGCGCGCACGACTTCATCAGCGCCCTGCCCGACGGCTACGACACCGACGTCCGCAAGCGCGGCGGCCGGATCTCCGCGGGGCAGCGGCAGCTCGTGGCGTTCGCGCGGGCGCTGCTCGCCGACCCCGCGGTGCTGATCCTGGACGAGGCGACGAGTTCGCTGGACATTCCCGGAGAGCGGGCCGTGCAGCGGGCGATGGCGACGGTGCTGAGGGGACGTACGGCGGTCGTCGTCGCGCACCGGCTGTCCACCGTGGAGATCGCGGACCGGGTGCTGGTGATGGCACAGGGGCGCGTCGTGGAGGACGGCACCCCGGCCGAACTGATCGCCGGCACGGGCAGGTTCGCGGACCTGCACCGGGCGTGGCGGGACAGCCTGGCGTGACGCGGGTGACCGGCGCCGGCCCCCGAGCCCGTCCGGCGTGACCGGCGCGCGGCACGTCCACGGGCGCGGCCCGACCCGGCCCCGGGCACGCCCGCTACCCGACTCCACGCTTCAAGTGTCCGTATACCGAACGTGAACTCCCGGACAACGAACCGTTTCCAGCCAATGTTCTGACGCGGCCCTGACAGACCCGGCATCTCCTGCCACGCTTCCCACGGCCGCTTCACAGCAACCCCACAGCTCCGCCACCCCGTGCTGTGTGCCGCGGCCGAAGCTCCCGCACGTGGTTCTGCGTACCACCTCGCTGTGCCCGGCCGGCCCACCCGCCGACCGGTCTCCCCGGCCGCGCGATCCGCGGCCACGCAGAAGGAGTCAGTGTTGAGCAGCAGGTCCTCCCACAGACGCACCTCCCACACCGTGCCCACCCCGCGCCGCCGCACCGCGGCCGTCGCGCTCGCCGGAGTCGCCGCGCTGATCGCCGCGGCCGTGCAGACCGGCACCGCCACCGCCGCACCCGAGCAGGCCCCGAAGGCGGCCCCCGGCTCCGAATCCGTGCGGCTGTCCCCCGCCCAGCGGGCCGAGCTGATCCGCAAGGCCGACGCCGGCACCGCGGAGACCGCCCGCGACCTGGGCCTCGGCGCCAAGGAGAAGCTGGTCGTCCGCGACGTCCTCAAGGACCGCGACGGCACCGTGCACACCCGCTACGAGCGCACCTACGACGGCCTGCCGGTCCTCGGCGGCGACCTCGTGGTCGCCACCTCGGCGTCGGGCGCGGCCGAGAGCGTCGTGAAGGCCACCCGCGCCGCCGTGAAGCCGGCGACGACGAAGGCCGCGGTGCCCGCCGCCGACGCCGAGCGGCAGGCGCTGGACGCGGCGAAGGCCGAGAAGGCCAAGGACTCCGACGTCAACCGCGCGCCCCGCAAGGTGATCTGGGCGGCCGGCGGCAAGCCGGTCCTGGCGTACGAGACGGTCGTCGGCGGGCTCCAGCACGACGGCACCCCGCAGGAGCTGCACGTCGTCACCGACGCCACCACGGGCGAGAAGCTGTACGAGTGGGAGGCCGTCGAGACCGGCACCGGCAACACGGTCTACAGCGGTACGGTCCCCCTCACCACCACCCAGTCGGGGTCGACGTACACCCTGACCGACGGCGCGCGCGGCGGGCACAGGACCCACAACCTCAACCGCGCCACCTCGGGCACCGGCACCCTGTTCTCCGGGCCCGACGACGTGTGGGGCAACGGCAGCCCGTCGAACCTGGAGTCGGCCGCCGCCGACGCCCACTACGGGGCCGCGCTGACCTGGGACTACTACAAGAACGTGCACGGCCGCAGCGGCATACGCGGCGACGGCGCCGCCGCCTACTCGCGGGTGCACTACGGCAACAACTACGTCAACGCCTTCTGGACGGACAGCTGCTTCTGCATGACCTACGGCGACGGCGCGAACAACGCCAACCCGCTGACCTCCATCGACGTGGCCGCGCACGAGATGACGCACGGCCTGACCTCCCACACCGCGGGCCTGAACTACTCGGGCGAGTCCGGCGGCCTGAACGAGGCGACCAGCGACATCTTCGGCGCGACGGTCGAGTTCTACGCGGCGAACTCCTCCGACGTCGGTGACTACCTCATCGGCGAGGAGATCAACATCCGCGGCGACGGCACCCCGCTGCGCTACATGGACAAGCCCAGCAGGGACGGCTCCTCCAAGGACGCCTGGTACTCGGGCATCGGCTCGATCGACGTGCACTACTCCTCGGGCCCGGCCAACCACTTCTTCTACCTGCTGAGCGAGGGCAGCGGCACCAAGACCATCAACGGTGTCACCTACAACTCGCCCACCTCGGACGGCCTTCCGGTCACCGGCATCGGCCGCGCCAAGGCGGAGAAGATCTGGTTCCGCGCGCTGACGACGAAGTTCACGTCGACCACCAACTACGCGGGCGCCCGCACCGGCACCCTCGCGGCGGCCGGTGAGCTGTACGGCACGACCAGCGCCGAGTACAAGGCGGTCCAGGACGCGTGGGCGGGCGTCAACGTCGGCTCGCGCTCCGGCGGCGGCGGCGGTGGCGGCACGTCCTTCGAGAACACCGCCGACGTGGCGATTCCGGACAACGGCCCGGCCGTGACCTCGTCGATCACCGTGTCGGGCCGGACGGGCAACGCGCCGAGCAACCTCCAGGTCGCGGTGGACATCGTGCACACCTGGCGCGGTGACCTGGTGATCGACCTGCTGGCCCCGGACGGGACCGCGTACCGCCTGAAGGGCTTCAGCTCCACGGACTCGGCGGACAACGTCAACCAGACGTTCACGGTCAACGCCTCCACCGAAGTCGCCAACGGCACCTGGCAGTTGCGGATGCAGGACCAGGCGGCGCAGGACACCGGTCACCTCAACGGCTGGAAGCTGACCTTCCCGTAGAGCACCGGGCCCGCCAGGACAGGGCGCCGCCCCGGTGGTTCGACTCCCCGGGCCGGCGCCCTTTTTTGCCAAGTCCATACGCCCGTCCTGTTGGGCCTTTACCGAGGTCACGTCTCTCCACGTACGCGCATCCTTCACCCCGGTGACGGTTTTCGGCCAACATCACTTCGGGGTCATGACATGTACGCGCCGCAAATGCCAGTCTTCGGTCACCGCCGCACAACCTCACCACCACTCCGGCCCGCCGCCCCCGCACGGGCCGGACCTCCCCCACGAAGGAGCTTGTGTGTCTCCCCACTCCGCGCCCCGCAGGCGCATCACGCCGGCCATCGCCGCCACCGTCGCGGCCGGCGCCCTCCTCGCCACCGCGCTGACCACCACCGCCAGCGCCCGGGGCACGGCCGACGCCGCCGAGCGGCCCGCCCTCGCCGCCGCGCCGATGCTGCTGTCGAACGCCGCGCGCACCTCGCTCATCCGGCAGCAGCAGCAGACCGCGCCGGACACGGCCCGCCGGATAGGCCTCGGCGCCAAGGAGAAGCTGCTCGTCAAGGACGTCGTGAAGGACGTCGACGGCACGGTCCACACCCGCTACGAGCGCACCTACGACGGCCTGCCGGTCCTCGGCGGCGACCTCGTCGTCCACACCGCGAAGTCGGGCGAGACCAAGGGCGTCACCAAGGCCACGAAGGCCGCCATCAAGGTCGCCTCCCTCAAGCCCGCCGTCCCCGCGGCCAGGGCCGAGCGGCAGGCGGTGACGCTCGCCGAGAGAGCCGGCTCCGAGGACACCGAGCCGAGCCAGGCCCCGCGCAAGGTCGTCTGGGCGGCCGGCGGCACACCCGTCCTCGCCTACGAGACCGTCGTCGGCGGCCTCCAGGACGACGGCACCCCGAACGAACTGCACGTCGTCACCGACGCCACCACAGGCGAGAAGCTGTACGAGTACCAGGGCATCGAGACCGGCAGCGGCAAGAGCCTGTACTCCGGCACCGTCACCCTCGGAACCACCCTGTCGGGCTCGGCGTACCAGCTGTACGACCCGACGCGCGGCGGACACAGGACGAACAACCTGGCCCGCGCCACCTCGGGCACCGGCACCCTGTTCACCGACGCGGACGACGTGTGGGGCACCGGTGTGGCCTCCGGCTCGGCCACCGACCAGACCGCGGCCGTGGACGCCGCCTACGGCGCCCAGGTGACCTGGGACTTCTACAAGAACACCTTCGGCCGCAGCGGCATCAGGAACGACGGCAGGGCCGCCTACTCGCGGGTCCACTACGGCAACAACTACGTCAACGCCTTCTGGTCGGACAGCTGCTTCTGCATGACCTACGGCGACGGCTCGGGCAACACCCGCCCGCTCACCTCGCTGGACGTCGCCGGCCACGAGATGACCCACGGCGTCACCTCCAACACCGCGGGCCTGAACTACTCGGGCGAGTCCGGCGGCCTGAACGAGGCGACCAGCGACATCTTCGGCACGGGCGCGGAGTTCTTCGCGAACAACGCCTCCGACGCCGGCGACTACCTCATCGGCGAGAAGATCAACATCAACGGCAACGGCACGCCGCTGCGCTACATGGACAAGCCCAGCAAGGACGGCAGCTCCGCCGACTACTGGTCCTCCACCCTGGCGAACAAGGACGTGCACCACTCGTCCGGCGTCGCCAACCACTTCTTCTACCTGCTGGCCGAGGGCAGCGGAGCGAAGACCGTCAACGGCGTGAGCTACAACTCGCCCACCTACAACGGCGCCACCGTCACCGGCATCGGCCGCGCCAAGGCGCTGCAGATCTGGTACAAGGCGCTGACCACGTACATGACGTCGACGACGAAGTACGCGGGCGCCCGCACGGCGACCCTGAACGCGGCGTCGGCGCTGTACGGCTCCACCAGCACCGAGTACCGGACGGTGGCCGCGGCCTGGTCCGCCGTCAACGTCGCCTGACCGTCCCGCGCCGGGCGGGCGGCACCCGCAGCACCGTGGCTGCGGGTGCCGCCCTACGCTTGGGCCCCATGTCCTTCACGTACGACGACGTCGGCGCCACCCGGGAGCAGGGTTTCTGCCCGCCGGGCTTCCACTCCCTGCACGTGCGCACCCGCCTCGGGGAGGGCCACGGCGTCTTCCTCCGGGCGGCGGACGCGGTCCTCACCTGGGAGATGCACCGCGCCCTCGGCGTCGGCATCCGCGCGGGCGCGGACCGTGCCGCCCCCGGCGTCGACGTCACCGTGACCCTGGCCGGTGTCATCAAGGCCCCCTGCCGCGTGGTCTGGACGGTGGAGGACCCCCGCCGGGCCGGCTGGGCGTACGGCACGCTGCCGGGCCACCCGGAGTGCGGCGAGGAGTCCTTCGTCGTGGACCGCACGGGCGACGGCACGGTGTGGCTCACCGTGACCGCGTTCAGCCGCCCGGCCAAGTGGTACGCGAAGGCGGGCGGCCCGGCGACGCGGGGCTTCCAGCACGCCTACGCCCGCAGGTGCGGGAGCGTGCTGCGGCAGCTGTGCGAGAAGGACCTCACCGGCTGACTCACCGCATCAGCACCCCCGCCGCCTCCACCACGTCGTCCGACGGGACCGCCACCAGGCCGAGTTCCGCGCTCGACGCGAGCAGCGGGTGCGCCGGCAGGATGCGGACCGTGTAGCCGTAGGGGCCGGTGCGGTCCAGGGAGAGCGGGCCCTCGTACACCCAGCGTCCGTCCTGGTCGGGGCCGCCCGCCGGTTTCAGCGGCACCGACGTGGCGTCGGTGATGCGGTCCTCGGAGTCCACCCGCCCCGACACGGCCTGCACGTCGACGTCCTCCGGTCCGAGCCCGCCGAGCCCGACCCTCACCCGCAGCGCCAGCGTCGTGCCCAGCTCGGCGGTGTCCATGGCCGCCGACGTCTCCACGTGGTCCACGGTCACGTCGTGCCAGGCGCCGCGCACCCGGGCCTTCCACGCGGCGAGGGCGCGGGCGGCGTCCGGGGTCATGGCGCGGTGCGCGCGGGCCGCGGGCTCGTAGAGCCGCTCGACGTACTCCCGGACCATGCGGCCCGCCAGCACCTTCGGCCCGAGCAGGGACAGCGTGCGCCGGACCATCTCGATCCAGCGGTCGGGCAGCCCGCTGTGCCCGCGCTCGTAGAAGCGCGGCGCGACCCGCCGCTCCAGCAGGTCGTAGAGGGCCTCGGCCTCTATGTCGTCGCGCCGGTCCGGGTCGGTGCCGGCGCCGTCGGCCGTGGGGATGGCCCAGCCGAAGTCGGGCTGGAACCACTCGTCCCACCAGCCGTCCAGCACCGACAGGTTGAGGCAGCCGTTGAGCGCGGCCTTCATGCCGCTGGTGCCGCACGCCTCCAGGGGCCGCAGCGGGTTGTTCAGCCAGATGTCGCAGCCGGGGTAGAGCTTCTCCGCGAGGCCCATGCCGTAGTCGGGCAGGAACACGATCCGGTGCCGCACCCGCGGGTCGTCGGCGAACCGCACCAGCTCCTGGATGAGCCGCTTGCCGCCCTCGTCGGCGGGGTGCGCCTTGCCGGCGACGACGACCTGCACGGGCCGCTCGGGGTGCAGCAGCAGCTCCATCAGCCGGTCCCGGTCCCGCAGCATCAGCGTCAGCCGCTTGTACGACGGCACCCGCCGGGCGAAGCCGATGGTCAGCACGTCGGGGTCGAGCACCCCGTCGATCCACCCCAGCTCGGCCGTGCCCGCGCCGCGCTGCCGCCAGGAGGCCCGCAGCCGTCGCCGCACCTCGGCGACCAGCTGCTCGCGCAGGCACCGCCGCAGGTCCCAGATGTCCTGGTCGGGAATGTCCTGGACGGAGTCCCACCGGTCGGAGCCGCCGACGGTCAGCGCCTCCTCGGCACGCCGGTCGCCGATCTGCCGGGCGCCGAGACGGAGCACCTCGGGCGCCACCCAGGTGGGCGCGTGGACGCCGTTGGTCACCGAGGTGATGGGCACCTCGTCGGGGTCGAAGCCCGGCCACAGCCCGGAGAACATCTCGCGGCTGACCTTGCCGTGCAGCAGCGACACCCCGTTGGCGCGCTGCCCGAGCCGCAGCCCCATGACCGCCATGTTGAACAGGTTGGGCTCGCCGCCCGGATAGGTCTCCATGCCGAGCCGCAGGATGTGCTCGACGTCGATGCGGGGCAGCTCGGCCTGCGGCCCGAAGTGCCGGGCCACCAGTTCACGGTCGAACCGGTCGATGCCGGCCGGCACGGGGGTGTGCGTGGTGAACACGGTCCCGGCCCGCACCGCCTCCAGGGCGGCGTCGAAGTCGAGGCCCTGGTCGCACAGCTCGGCGATGCGCTCCAGGCCCAGGAATCCGGCGTGGCCCTCGTTGGTGTGGAAGACCTCGGGTGCGGGGTGCCCGGTGAGCCGGCAGTACGTCCGCACGGCCCGTACGCCTCCTATCCCGAGCAGCATTTCCTGGAGCAGCCGGTGCTCGCTGCCGCCGCCGTAGAGCCGGTCGGTGACACCGCGTTCGCCGAGGTCGTTCTCCTCGACGTCGGAGTCCAGCATCAGCAGCGGGACCCGGCCGACCTGGGCCAGCCAGATCCGGGCCCGCAGGGAGCGCCCCCCGGGCAGGGCGAGGACGACCTGCGCGGGGGTGCCGTCCGCCTCCTCGAGCGGTGTGAGCGGCAGCTCGTTGGGGTCGAGGACGGGGTAGTGCTCCTGCTGCCAGCCGTCCCGGGACAGCGACTGCCGGAAGTACCCGTGCCGGTACAGCAGCCCGACGCCCACGAGCGGCACCCCGAGGTCGCTGGCGGCCTTCAGGTGGTCGCCGGCGAGGATGCCGAGCCCGCCGGAGTACTGCGGCAGGGCCGCGGTGATGCCGAACTCGGGGGAGAAGTAGGCGACGGCGGCGGGGAAATCCGAGGACTGCTCCTGGTACCAGCGGGTGCCTCCGACGTATTCCCGCAGGTCGTCGGCGACGGCCGTGAGCCGTTCCAGGAAGGCGGTGTCACGGGCCAACTCGGCGAGCCGCCCCGGCGACACACAGCCCAGGAGCCGCACGGGGTCGCCGTCCCACTGCTCGGGATCGACGGACCGGAACAGTTCGCGGGTCTCGGCATGCCAGGACCAGCGCAGATTACGAGCCAGATCGCTCAGGGGCCGGAGGGGTTCGGGGAGGACGGGACGGACGGTGAATCGACGGATCGCCTTCACATTCCACCTCGGCGCGTTGGAGATGACGCGGTCTGCGTCCCGCACGACAGTACCGGCGTGGGTGCCGCCGACACGGGAACTCTGGGAGCCCGTAGGGGTCGAACCCGGCGCACTGGGGGAGCGAACCCCCGCCCCTGCCTGGTGGGAAGGGGTGCCGCCGGGACCGGGCCGTTCTTTGCCCGGAAAGGGCCTGCCCTCCGAGTAGACATCCGCGCGAGGAGTTAACAAAGCGCCGGATTGCCCACCCGAAGTGGATGGGAAGGCTCCTCCGGGTAACCCAGCAGGTACCACCGCACCAGCAGGACACGCAGGACCCACCTCCCCAGAACCATCCGCCCACCACTGTTCGACGCGGACAGGAGCGGTCATGCCCGCCAAGCACCAGTCGTCGCCACCGCGCGGCACCACCCCCGACCCCGACATCAACCGTGCGGCCGACCAGCCCGGCCGGCCGCCCGTGACGCCGTGGGCGCCCGCCGCCCCGGCACCACCTGTCCCCCGGTACCGCCCCGACGCCACGGCCGTGGGCCGCATACCGGTCCTGGACGTCCGCCCGGTCGTCCAGGGTGGCAGGCGCCCCGCGAAGGCGGTCACCGGGGAGTCGTTCGAGATTTCGGCCACCGTGTTCCGTGAAGGCCACGACGCGGTGGCCGCGAACGTCGTCCTGACCGACCCGCAGGGCAGGCCCGGCCCGTGGACGCCGATGCGGGAGCTGACCCCGGGCACCGACCGCTGGGGCGCCACGGTCACCGCGGGCGAGCCGGGCCTGTGGACGTACACCGTGGAGGCGTGGGGCGACCCGATCTCCACCTGGCGCCACCACGCGGAGATCAAGATCCCGGCCGGGATGGACACGGACCTGGTCCTGGAGGAGGGCGCGCGCCTGTACGAGCGGGCCGCCGAGGGTGTCCCCGGGGACACCGACCGCGACGTGCTGCTGGCCGCCGTGGCGGCGCTGCGCGACGACTCCCGCCCCCCGGCGTCCCGGCTGGCGGCGGCCCTGACCCCGGAAGTGGACGCGGTGCTGTCCCGGCACCCCCTGCGGGACCTGGTGACGGCGTCCGATCCGCTGCCGTTGCTGGTGGAGCGGGAGCGGGCGCTGTTCGGTTCCTGGTACGAGTTCTTCCCGCGGTCGGAGGGCACGGCGCAGGAGCCGCACGGCACGTTCCGTACCGCGGCGCGGCGGCTGCCGGCGATCGCGGCGATGGGCTTCGACGTGGTCTACCTGCCGCCCATCCACCCGATCGGCACCACGTTCCGCAAGGGCCGCAACAACACCCTCTCCCCCGGCCCGGACGACGTGGGTGTGCCGTGGGCGATCGGCTCCCCGGAGGGCGGCCACGACGCGGTGCACCCGCGGCTGGGCACGCTGGAGGACTTCGACGCGTTCGTGGCCGCCGCCCGTGACCTGGGGATGGAGGTCGCGCTGGACTTCGCGCTGCAGTGCTC